>NZ_SMKN01000063.1 GCF_004348675.1 Micromonospora sp. KC606
CCAGGTGGGCGGGCGGGCGGTTTTCGCAGGATGGCGCAGATCGGGGCATCCGGAAGGCGGCCAGGCCGCCCGTCCCGCGCCACTCCGCCGGCCGCTGAGCCACCCCGCGCCGACTGAGCCGGGCTGAGCCGCCCCGCGCAGGGCCGCGCCGGGGGCACCGCGCCGCTCTGCGCCTCGCCCGGCCGGACCTCGCAAGACGGCGCAGATCGGGACGTCCAGAACCGCCGACACCGCGAGCGGGCGCACGTCGTGAGCGTCCCAGGGCACCGCGGCGAGGCACCTGCGGCGAGGCCGGGTCTGCGGGGTCAGGACGCGCGGCGGGCCAGGTGGGCCACGATCGCGTCGGCGAGGCGGCCGGGGGCGCCGTCGGTGTACCCGAGGAACAGCGACGGTTCGGTCAGCTCCAGCTCCACCAGGACGGGCGTGCCGTCCGGCCCGGGGATCAGGTCCACCCGGGCGTAGAGCAGACGGTGCCTCCCGCCGGGCACGGCGGCCAAGACCCGCTCGGCGACGGCCAGCTGCTCCGGCGTCGCGTCGCGGGGGCTGATCCGCTCGGGCTTGTAGAGCCCCTCGACGCCGAGGTCCGGGCCGTCCAGCATGGGGCCCTTGCGGACGGCGTGGCTGTGGGCCAGGCCGGCCGGACCGGCCAGGAAGAGCAGCGCGGTCTCCCCCGCCGTGTCCACGGCGTCAAGGTACGGCTGAACCATGGTGACCCGCCCGGCCGCCGAGAGCCGACGCACGTGCGCGATGGCCAGGTCCCGGTGTTCCGGGTCGGCCGGGTCGTAGCGACCGGTGTCCTGGCTGCCGGCGCTGACCGCCGGTTTGACCACGTACTCGCCGGGACCGGCCGGCGGCGTCCAGTCCGCTCCCGGCTCGACCCAGGAGGTCGGCACGGTTGGGACGCCGGCGGCGGCCAGCTCGCCCAGGTACCGCTTGTCGGTGTTCCAGCGCACCACGTCGGCCGGGTTGACCAGCTGCGGCACCGTCTCCGCCCAGGCCACGAACTCGTCACGGCGCAGCGCGTAGTCCCACGGGGAACGGAGCACGACGAGGTCGTACGCGGGCCAGTCGACGTCCGGGTCGTCCCAGACGGCCGGGTCGACGGCGATGCCCCGGTCGGCGAGCGGGGCGAGCACGAGCCGGTCGTCGGGGTCGAGGTCGGTGAGCTGGTCGCAGGTGACGAGAGCCACCCGGGGTTCACCCCGGGCCGACTGGTGGTGCGTCACGACATCTCTCAACGGGCCATCGTGCGCCGGGCCATCGACCGCCAGAGGTCGTTGCTCGGACGCATCTGGTCCATGAGTTCGCGCTCCCAGGCGTTCTCCACCGTGACGCCCGCCTTGGCGCACGCCTGCCGCGCGACGACGGTGTCGTCGGCGAACTGGTCGGCCCACTCGCCGTCGGAACCGACGAGGACGATCCGGGCCCCCCGCTTGCCGACGTACTCGATGACCGCCTTCGCGCCACCGTGCCCGGCGGCGAACGACTTGATGCCGGCGACCAAGCCGTTGGGGGCCTGCTCCGCGCTCTGCTCAGTCGTCAGCGTTGTATCGGAACCATCTGCCATGACGCGCAGCCTAAGCAGAGACGCACCCGTGCGCGCGAGAACGATGAACCTTTTGTGATGCCAATTACGAACGGGTTTGAGGAAAAGCAGAGGGGATTCGCCCGGACTTGCCGGAAAGGAGGGGAGGAAACGGGCGGTCCGAGTACGCCTAATCTGTCGGATTTCTGGCTCTGCCATCGGAGCGGGAAAGAATCCCGGGAACCCGCGTGCCGTTCGGTTGAGAAGGCGGCCCGCCCGCCGACGAGCGTCAGACGACGCCCGTCGGCGGGGGTGTCAGACCAGCGCGTCGACGGGCGTCAGACCAGCGCGTCGAGCGCGACTGCGGCGAAGAGGATGGTCAGGTAGGTGGTCGACCAGTGGAACAACCGCATCGGCTTGACCGCGTCGCCACGGGTCACCCGGCGGCACAGCCGGTGCGCCTCGACGAGGAAGAGGGCCCCCACCACCAGGGTCGGCACACCGTAGACCAGGCTCATCCCCATCGGCCACAGCGCCAGCGAGGCGAGCACGGTGAGCCAGGCGAAGACCAGGATCTCCGCGTTGACCCGGCGGGCCGAGGCGACCACCGGCAGCATCGGAATGCCCGCACGGGCATAGTCGTCCTTGTACTTCATGGCGAGCGGATAGAAGTGCGGCATCTGCCAGAAGAAGACCACCGCGAACAGCACCCACGCCTGCGGCGCCAGGGAACCGGTGACCGCCGCCCAGCCGATCAGCACCGGCGCGGCCCCGCACGCCCCGCCCCAGAAGGTGTTCGCCGTGGTGGTGCGCTTGAGCCAGAGCGTGTAGACGAGGTCGTAGTAGACGATCGCGGCCAGGGTCAGCGCGGCGGCCAGCAGGTTGGTGAGCGCCGCCATCAACGCCGTCGACACCACCGCCAGCACCAGCCCGAAGACCAGCGCGTTGCGCGGTGACACGGTGTGCGCGGGCAGCGGCCGACGCTTGGTGCGCCGCATCAGCTGGTCGATGTCCCGGTCGATGTAGCAGTTGAGGACACTGGCCGCGCCGGCGGCGAGCGAGCCACCGATCAGCACCACCGCCACCAGCCAGAGTGAGGGAATCCCGCCGTCGGCGAGCATCATCGCCGGCACCGTCGTCACCAGCAGCAGCTCCACGATCCGCGGCTTGGTCAGCGCGACGTAGGCGGAGACCACGGCCCGGACGTCGCGGCGCGGTGTCGCCGGCTCCTCGACCACCGTGCGCACCGGCGGCTGCCCGGCAGAGTTGCTGACGGGGCGCTCGGTGATCATGCTCACGGATTGCCACCTTCCGGCTTCGGCAGGGGGGACGGGGCGGCCGGACCCGGCCGGGCCCACACACCGCCCCACAGCCTACGCGGCGTCGTTTTGGCTGCCCGGGCGACCCGTCAACGGTGCGAGCCGTCACACCTTCGGTGGAACACCCCCCACCCGACCCTGAACGATCACCGTGTCAGGCACGTACCCAGGTACGTGCAGAGATCCTCGGGCGGACGTTTACGGCCGCTCGATAGGGTCACCAGTGAGGGTTCCGCCCATCTGCCGAGGAGCACAACCATCGTGGCTGCCAACCGACCCGAGCACCCCGCACTCAACTGGTCCGACCTCGACCGCCGGGCCGTCGACACCGTCCGCGTGCTGGCCATGGACGCCGTGGAGAAATCCGGCAACGGCCACCCGGGCACCGCGATGAGCCTCGCGCCCGCGGCGTACCTGCTCTTCAACCGGGTGATGCGGCACAACCCGGCCGACCCGAACTGGCCCGGTCGGGACCGGTTCGTCCTCTCCGCCGGCCACTCCAGCCTCACCCTCTACATCCAGCTCTTCCTCTCCGGATACCCGCTGAGCCTGGAGGACCTGCAGTCGCTGCGGCAGTGGGGTTCGCTCACCCCCGGCCACCCGGAGCACGGGCACACCCCGGGCGTGGAGACCACCACCGGCCCGCTGGGCCAGGGCCTGGGTAACGCGGTCGGGATGGCGATGGCGGCCCGCCGCGAGCGCGGCCTGTTCGACCCGGAGACCGAGCCGGGCGCCTCGGTCTTCGACCACGACATCTGGTGCATCGCCTCCGACGGCGACATCGAGGAGGGCATCAGCCACGAGGCCAGCGCCCTCGCCGGGCACCAGCAGCTGGGCAACCTCTGCCTGATCTACGACGACAACGAGATCTCCATCGAGGACGACACCCGGATCGCCAAGAGCGAGGACGTCGCGGCCCGCTACCAGGCGTACGGCTGGCACGTGCAGACGGTCGACTGGCGGGCCGGCGACGCCGACCAGGGCGACTACCACGAGGACGTCGAGGCGCTGTACCGGGCGCTGCTCGCCGCCAAGGCGGAGACCGCCCGCCCCTCCTTCATCGCGCTGCGCACCATCATCGGCTGGCCCGCCCCGAACAAGCAGAACACCGGCAAGATCCACGGCTCGGCGCTCGGCGCCGACGAGGTGGCCGCCACCAAGCGGATCCTCGGCTTCGACCCGCAGCGGACCTTCGAGGTCGACGAGGAGGTGCTCGGCCACGCCCGGCAGGTGATGAGCCGCGGCGAGGCCGCCCAGCGGCAGTGGCAGCAGGCATTCGACGCGTGGGCCGGCGCGAACGCCGAACGCAAGGCGCTCTACGACCGGATGGCCGGCCGGGTGCTCCCCGAGGGCTGGGCGGACGCCCTGCCGACCTTCCCCGCCGACGCCAAGGGCATCGCCACCCGGGCCGCCTCCGGCAAGGTGCTGGAGGCCCTCGCCCCGGTACTGCCGGAGCTGTGGGGCGGCTCGGCCGACCTGGCCGAGAGCAACAACACCACCATGAAGGGCGAGCCGTCGTTCATCCCGGCCGTGCACGCCACCAAGGACTTCCCGGGCCACGAGTACGGCCGCACGCTGCACTTCGGCATCCGCGAGCACGCCATGGGCGCCATCCTCAACGGCATCGCCCTGCACGGCGGCACCCGCCCGTACGGCGGCACCTTCCTCGTGTTCAGCGACTACATGCGCCCCTCGGTGCGGCTCGCCGCGCTGATGAAGCTGCCGGTGGTCTACGTCTGGACGCACGACTCGATCGGCCTCGGTGAGGACGGCCCGACCCACCAGCCGGTGGAGCACCTGACCGCGCTGCGCGCCATCCCCGGCCTGGACGTGGTCCGGCCGGCCGACGCCAACGAGACCGCCTGGGCGTGGCGGCAGGCGCTGGAGCACACCGACCGGCCGACCGCGCTGGCGCTGAGCCGGCAGGCGCTGCCGACGCTGGACCGCGAGCAGCTGGCCGGCGCCGAGGGCGTGGCCAGGGGCGGCTACGTGCTCGCCGAGGCGTCCAGCGGCAAGCCGCAGGTGATCATCGTCGGGACCGGTTCCGAGGTGCAGCTCTGCCTCACCGCCCGGGAGCGGCTGGAGGCCGACGGCACCCCGACCCGGGTGGTCTCGATGCCCTGCCAGGAGTGGTTCTTCGCCCAGGACGAGGCGTACCGGGAGTCGGTCCTGCCGCGCGGGGTAAAGGCCCGGGTGAGCGTGGAGGCGGGCATCGCCATGTCCTGGCAGGCGATCGTCGGTGACTGCGGCGAGACCGTCAGCCTGGAGCACTACGGCGCGAGCGCACCGCACTCGATGCTCTTCGAACAGTTCGGGTTCACCCCCGACCGGATCGTGGCCGCCGCACACGCGGCGCTGACCCGGATGGGCGACATCACCGGTTTCACGACCGGCAACTGAGGGGAGCGTGAACGGCATGACGACGGACAGGCTGAGCGAACTCACCGCCGCGGGCGTGGCGGTCTGGCTCGATGATCTCTCCCGGGTGCGGCTGAGCTCGGGCGGGCTGGACCAGCTGCGCCGGGAGAAGCACGTGGCCGGGGTGACCACCAACCCGACCATCTTCGCCAAGGCGCTGAGCGACGCCGACGAGTACGACTGGCAACTGCGGGACCTGGCCACCCGGGCCGTGGACGTCGAGGAGGCCGTCCGCATGCTCACCACGTACGACGTGCGCTGGGCCTGCGACGTGATGCGCCCTTCGTACGACAGAAGCAACGGCGTCGACGGCCGGGTCTCCATCGAGGTCGACCCCCGGCTGGCCCACGAGACGGAGAAGACCGTCGCCGAGGCCAAGGCGCTGTGGTGGCTGGTGGACCGGCCGAACCTGTTCATCAAGATCCCGGCGACCGAGGCCGGCCTGCCGGCGATCACCGCGACCCTGGCCGAGGGGATCAGCGTGAACGTCACGCTGATCTTCGGCCTGGACCGCTACTCGCAGGTGATGGACGCCTTCCTCGCCGGCCTGGAGCAGGCGAGGGCGAACGGCCACGACCTGTCGAAGATCGGCTCGGTGGCCTCCTTCTTCGTCTCCCGGGTCGACTCCGAGGTCGACAAGAGGCTGGAGAAGATCGGCTCGGGCGAGGCCAAGGCGCTGCGCGGCAAGGCCGCCGTCGCCAACGCCCAGCTCGCCTACGAGCGCTACGGCGAGGTGTTCTCCTCCGACCGCTGGCAGGCCCTCGCCGACGCCGGCGCCCACCCACAGCGGCCGCTGTGGGCCTCGACCTCGACCAAGAACCCGGACTACCGGGACGTCATCTACGTCGAGGAGCTGATCGCCCCCGGCACGGTCAACACCATGCCCGAGTCGGTGATCCACGCCTACGCCGACCACGGCGAGACCCGGGGCGACACCATCACCGGCTCGTACGACGCGGCGCGGCAGGTCTTCACCGAGCTGGAGTCGGTCGGGGTGGACATGACCGACGTGATCGCCACCCTGGAGCGCGAGGGCGTGGAGAAGTTCGAGGCCAGCTGGGAGGAGCTGCTCGACGGGTTGCGGAAGTCCCTCGCCGAGGCGGCGAAGGGCACCGGTCGGCCGGGCGCGGCCGCGAAGAGCAACGCGCAGGCCGCCGCCCAGGCCGGCGGCAACGCGTGACGATGGCGTCGGACGCGCCGCGGGGCGTCGCCCCGCGGCGCGGGACGCCACCGCCGAGCCCGGACGGACGGCGACATGACTGACCTGATGGCCGACCCGGCGGTCGCGACCGCCGGGTTCGCCGTGCACGGCGTCGACGGCGTCGACGGCGCCGCGGCGCTACGGGCGGAACTCGTCGCCCGCGGCCTCCCGGCGCGGCTGACCGGGCCGGACCGGGAGGAGCTGGTCGAGCCGACACCGGCCGGGGTCACGGCCGCGTCCGGCCCGGCCCCCGCGGACGCCGCCAGCAGCCGCCGGGAGCTACTCGCGCAGCTCGCCGAACTGGTCGCCGAACTGGGCGACCTGGACCACGTGGTGCTCGCCGGGCCGGCCGGCACGACGCTGTCCGCCGAGGCCATGGCCCGGACCCTGGGGCGGCCGTTGACCGTGCTCGACGGCACCGACCCCGGACGGGCGCGCGCGGCGCTGGCCGACCGGTTGGACCGGAGCGTGGTCGTGCTGGCCGACCCGCGCGGCGACTCGGTGGCGGTCGACGCTCTGGGCCGGGCGTACTGGCGGGCGTTCCTGGGCGCCGGAATGATCAAGGCCGAGGCGGCCCGGCACTTCGTGGTGGTGACCACACCCGGCTCGCCGCTGGCGGCCACCGCCGACGAGTCGGGCGTGCTGGTGCTGCCGGTGGACCCGCGAGCCGACGGCCGGTACCCGGCGCTGACCGCGCTCGACCTGGTCCCGGCCGCGTTGGCCGGGGCCGAGGTGGCCGCCGTGCTGGACGACGCCGAGGCGTTCGCGGCATCACTGGCCCGCGACGAGGACAATCCGGCCCTGGCGCTGGGCGCGGCGCTGGCCGCGGCGGCCACCGGTGGGCGGGACACCGTCGCGCTGGTCCCCGACGGCACCGGCCTGGAGGGCCTCGGTGCCTGGGTCGCGCAGCTGCTCACCGGGGCCAAGATCCGGCCGGCGCCGATGGAGTCCCCGGACGCGCCCGGCGTGCACGGGCCGGACGTGCTGACCCTCAGCTACGGCGGCGCCCTGGCCGCGGGGGCGGTCCCCGGTGGTGGGTGCGCCGCCGACCTCGCGGTCACCGGCCCGCTCGGCGCACACCTCGTGGCCTGGGAGTACGCGACGGCGGTCGCCGCGGCGGCGCGCGGCATCGACCCGCCGGACGCCGTCGACGCACCGGACACCCACCTGGCCACGTCCGCCGGGCCGTCGACGCCGTCGTTCGCCGAGGGCGCCGTCGAGGTGTTCGCCCCGCCGGGCGCCCCGACCGATCTCCACGGCGTGTTGCGCCACCTGGTGCACGGGGTGGACGACGGCGGCCACCTGGCCGTGACCGCGTACCTGGACCGGGTGGCCGACGCCGACGCGGCCCGGCTGCGGCCGGCGCTGGCACGGGCGGCCGGGCGGCCGGTGACCTTCGGATGGGGCCGGTTGCCGCATTCCACCGAATGGTACGACCCGAGCGGGCCGCCGGTGGGCGGCTATCTTCAGGTCACCGGTGCGGTGGACGGTGATCTGCCGGTGCCGGGCCGCCCGTACTCCTTCGGGACGTTGCAGGCGGCGCAGGCCGCCGGCGACCGACAGGCGCTGGCCGACCGGGGCCGGCCGGTGCTGCGGCTGCACCTGACCGACCGACCGACCGGCCTGGCACAGCTGCTGCAAGCGATCGGCACGATGGCGGACGGGACGATGGACGACATGAACCAGACCGAGCGAGGAGGCGGCGTGAACCCGCTGCGCGACGCGCAGGACCGACGACTCCCCCGGATCCCGGAGCCCTGCGCTCTGGTGATCTTCGGGGTGACCGGCGACCTGGCGCGGAAGAAGTTGCTGCCGGCGGTATACGACCTGGCCAACCGGGGTCTGCTGCCCCCCGGGTTCGTGGTCTTGGGCTTCGCCCGGCGGGACTGGGGCGACGGCGACTTCGAGTCGCTGGCCCACGAGGCGGCGAAGCAGCACGCCCGCACGCCGTGGCGGGAGGAGGTGTGGTCCCGGCTGGCTGGCAACATCAAGTTCGTCGGCGGCTCGTTCGACGACGACGCCGCCTTCGACCGGCTCGCCCGCACCCTGGACGACCTGCGCGACAGCCACGGCATCCACGGCAACGCCGCCTTCTACTTCTCCATCCCCCCGGCGGCCTTCCCGGTGGTGCTCAAGCAGTTGGCCCGCACCGGCATGGCGGACAACGAGAAGTGCGGCGGCTGGCGCCGGGTGGTGGTGGAGAAGCCGTTCGGGAACGACCTGCCCTCGGCCAAGGAGCTCAACGACCTCGTCGACGACGTCTTCACCAGCCAGGACGTGTTCCGGATCGACCACTACCTGGGCAAGGAGACGGTCCAGAACATTCTCGCCCTGCGGTTCGCCAACAACCTCTTCGAGCCGCTGTGGAACTCCAAGTACGTCGACTCGGTGCAGATCACCATGGCCGAGGACGTCGGCATCGGCACCCGGGCCGGCTTCTACGACTCGGTCGGCACCGCCCGCGACGTGCTCCAGAACCACCTGCTCCAGCTGCTCGCCCTGGTGGCGATGGAGGAGCCGACCAGCTTCGACGCCGACGAGATCCGGGCCGAGAAGCTGAAGGTGCTCAAGGCGATCACCCTGCCGAAGGACATCTCCCGGGGCACCGTGCGTGGGCAGTACCTGCCCGGCTGGGTCGGCGGTCAGCGGGCGGTCGGCTACCTCGACGAGGAGGGCGTGCCGGCGGACTCCACCACCGAGACGTACGTCGCCGTCGAGTTGGGCATCCAGAACCGCCGCTGGGCGGGCGTGCCGTTCTACATCCGGGCCGGCAAGCGGCTGCCGCGCCGGGTCACCGAGGTGGCCGTCATCTTCAAGAAGGCCCCCCACCTGCCCTTCAACGCCGCCGACATGGAGTCGCTCGGCCCCAACCAGCTGGTCATCCGGGTGCAACCGGACGAGGGCGTGGTGCTGAAGTTCGGCTCGAAGGTGCCGGGCACCACGATGGAGGTCCGCGACATCGCGATGGACTTCCAGTACGGCGAGGCGTTCACCGAGTCCAGCCCGGAGGCGTACGAGCGGCTGGTGCTGGACGTGCTGATCGGTGACCGGACGCTGTTCCCGGACGCCGCCGAGGTGGAGCAGAGCTGGGCGGTGGTGGACCCGCTGGAGCACGCCTGGGTCGGCACGAAGCCGGAGCCGTACCGGGCCGGCGAGTGGGGGCCGCGGGCGGCCGACGAGATGCTGGCCCGCGAGGGCCGCGCCTGGCGGCGGGCGTGAACGGGCTCCGCCGCACGGCGGCCGTGGAGAGTCGAAGCGAACAGAGCGGGAGGCTCCAGTGATCGGCCTGTGGGACACCACCGGCAACGAGGTGGTCAAGGCGCTCGCCGCGGAACGGCGCAGCGCGGGCGGAGTGGCCAGCGGTATGGCCCTCACCCTGATCGTGGTGGTGGACGAGAAGCGGGTCCGGGAGGCAGAGGCGGCGGCCACCATCGCCGCCGCGGCCCACCCGTGCCGGCTGCTGGTCGTCGTCCGATCGGACGTCGAGCGGGAACGCAACCGGCTGGACGCGGAGATCGTCGTCGGCGGCCGGCTCGGCCCGTGCGAGGCCGTGGTGACCCGGATGTACGGCCGGTTGGCCCTGCACGCCGAGTCGGTGGTGATGCCGCTGCTGGTGCCGGACGTCCCGGTGGTCACCTGGTGGCACGGCGAGCCACCGGACGAGATCGCCACCGACTTCCTCGGGGTGGTCGCCGACCGGCGGATCACGGACGCCGCGCAGGCCGCCGACCCGATCGAGGCACTGCGGCAGCGGGCCCGGGACTACGCCCCGGGCGACACGGACCTGGCGTGGACCCGGATCACCCCGTGGCGCACCCTGGTCGCCGGGGCGTTCGATACCACCGAGGCCCAGGTCACCGAGGCGACGGTGGTCGCGCCGCGCACCGACCCGACGGCGGCGCTGATGCGCGGCTGGCTGGCCGCGCGGCTCGGCATCGACCCACGGTGGGAGCACACCGAGGCGTACCCCCGGATGCGGGAGGTGCAGCTGCGCTGCGCCAACGGCGACGAGTTAAACCTCACCCGCGACGACAGCGTGGCGACGTTCCGGCGTACCGGCCAGGACGACCGGATGCTGCCACTGGTGCGTCGCCCGCTCGGCGACGAGTTGGCCGAGGAACTGCGCCGGCTCGACGCCGACCAGGTGTACGCCGAGGCGCTGGGCGCCGCGGCCGGACTGACCGGCCTGGAGCAGCGCCCCGCCCAACGGGTGCACGTTTGGAAGGATCCGGCCACGGCACGACGCGCCGAGGCCGGGGTGACCGCCCACGCGGGCACCAGCGCGAACCACTGACCGCCGCCCGTGCCGGTGACGGTCGTCGCCGGCACGGACCGGGCGGGTACGGCCGCGACGGAACGGGTCGACCGGCTGCCGGGCACGACGACAGGGACCGCGTGGACGTGGTCCGGAAACGAAGGCACCCATGAGTGAGGCGAGTGTTGCCGTCCACGCCGACGCCGACCTGCTGGCGCAGGCGGTGGCGGCCCGGCTGGTGGTGAGGCTGCTCGACGCGCAGGCGGACCGGGGTCAGGCCTCAGTGGTGCTGACCGGCGGGCGGATCGCCGCGGCCGTGTACCGGGCGGTTGCGGCGCTGCCGGCCCGGGACGCGGTCGACTGGACCAGAGTGGACGTCTGGTGGGGCGACGAGCGCTTCCTGCCCGCCGGCGACCCCGAGCGCAACGAGACGCAGGCCCGGGCGGCGCTGCTGGACGTTGTGCCGTTGGACCCGGCCCGGGTGCACCCGATGCCGGCCTCCGACGGCCCGGCCGGGGCGGACCCGGAGGCGGCCGCAGCCGCCTACGCTCAGGAACTGGCCCGGGCGGCCCGCCCCGGTCACGCCGTGCTTCCCCACTTCGACGTGCTGATGCTGGGCGTCGGCGAGGACGGGCATGTGGCCTCGGTCTTCCCCGAACACCCGGTGCACCACGACACCCGGCCGGTCAGCGCGGTGCGGGGCAGCCCGAAACCGCCGCCCGTGCGGACCACCCTCACCCTGCCCACGATCAATGCCGCCGAGGAGGTCTGGCTGGTGGCCAGCGGCGGGGACAAGGCGCGGGCGGTCGGCATGGCGCTGGCAGGGGCCGGGCCCAGGCAGTTGCCGGCGGCGGGAGTACAGGGGGTCGTGCGTACCCTCTGGCTGCTGGACCGGGCGGCGGCGGCCCACGTGCCGCCGCGTTCGCGCAGCCTGCGCTGAGCCGACGTGGCGGAGCCCCGACCACTGCGGTCGGGGCTCCGTCGTCTCCGCCCGGCGCCGCAGCGCGCGGGGCTCAGCTCGGCGCCGCAGCGCGCGGGACGCCGGTCGTCTCAGCTCCGGCCGCGGCGCTGGCGCAGGGCGGCGAGGGCCTCGGCCAGGATCGCCTCCCCCTCGGCGTCGCTGCGCCGCTCCTTCACGTACGCCAGGTGGGTCTTGTAGGGCTCCGGACGGACCCGGCCCGGCGGGTTCTCCGCGTCCTGGCCCGCGGGCAGACCGCAGCGCGGGCAGTCCCAGAGCGTCGGGGTCTCGGCGTCCACCGCCATCCTGATCTCGGTGGCGTGCCCGTTGCGGCACCAGTAGGTCACCGGTCGGCGGGGCGCCAGCTCGTAGCGCTCGGCGGGACGCTCGGGGGCCGACCCGACCCGCGCACCCCGGATGATGTTGACACTGGGCACAGCAATTCGCTCCTGTCGTCGGAGGGGACCACCGCCCGGAGGATGACGGCGGAGACGCGGTGCACAACAGAACTGCGCGCGGTCCGTAACGGACCGCGCGCAGATTGTACGCCGAGACTCCGACGAGATCAGGCCCCGCCGTTGAGCGCGAGCTTGAGCCAGAGGCCCAGCCCGATGATGCAGGCGAACCAGACGACGCTCACCAGAACGGTGTAGCGGTCCAGGTTCTTCTCGGCCACCGACGAGCCGGCCAGGCTGGAGCTGACGCCGCCGCCGAACATGCTGGAAAGCCCGCCGCCCTTACCCCGGTGCAGCAGGATCAGCAGGGTGAGCAGAACGCTCGTGATGACCAGCAACACGATCAACGTGTATGCGAACCAGATCGGCATGGCTGGGGTCAGTCCTCTCGTTACGATCCTCGCCCGGACAGGTCGGGCACGGCGGCACCGGCCGGTGGACGGGCGGAGTCAAGGATAGCGAGCGATCAGCGCGCGGTGTGCTCCGGGAACCGGCAGATCTTCGCGAACTCCTCGGCGTCCAGGCTGGCACCGCCCACCAGGGCCCCGTCCACGTCCGGCTGAGCCATGATCGCGGCCACGTTCGAGGACTTCACCGACCCACCGTAGAGGATGCGGACCTGGTCCGCGGTGGGCTGGTCGAAGGTCTCGACCAGCCGCCTGCGGACCTCGCCGCACACCTCCTGGGCGTCGTCAGGGGTCGCGGTCTTGCCCGTGCCGATCGCCCAGACCGGCTCGTACGCCACGACGACCTTGGTGACCTGCTCGGGGGTGAGCCCTTTCAGAGCGGCGTCGAGCTGGTCGCAGCAGTGCGGCACGTGCTTGAGCTGCTCCCGGATCTCCAGCCCCTCGCCGATGCACAGGATCGGGGTGAGCCCGTTCGCCAGCGCGGCGGCCACCTTGGCGTTGACCAGGGCGTCGTCCTCGTGGTGGTACTGCCGCCGCTCGGAGTGGCCGACGGCCACGTAGGTGCAGCCCAGCTTCGCCAGCATCGGACCCGAGATGTCCCCGGTGTAGGCGCCCGACTGGTACGGCGACAGATCCTGCGCGCCGTAGCCGATCAGCAGCTTGTCGCCGTCCACCGCGGTCTGCACGGTGCGCAGGTCGGTGAAGGGCGGCAGGACGACGCACTCGACGTCGGTGAGGTGCTTCTCGGTGAGACTCGCGGCCAGCTTCTGCACCAGCAGGTTGGCCTCGAGGTGGTTGAGGTTCATCTTCCAGTTGCCGGCCATCAGCGGCCGGCGGGTGACGCTCGCCATCAGTTCTCCAGGGCCGCGATGCCGGGGAGGGTCTTGCCCTCCAGGTATTCCAGGGACGCGCCACCGCCGGTCGAGATGTGCCCGAAGGACGACTCGTCCAGCCCCAGGGCACGCACCGCCGCGGCGGAGTCACCGCCGCCGACCACGCTGAACGCGTCGGCCTTGGTGATCGCCTCGGCGACCCCCCGGGTGCCGGCCGCGAACGCGGCCATCTCGAACACGCCCATCGGCCCGTTCCAGAAGATCGTCTTCGCCTGGGAGAGCACGGCGGCGAAGCCGGCCACCGTGCGCGGCCCGATGTCCAGCCCGAGCCGGTGGCTCGGGATGCCGTCGGCGGGGACGGTGTCGTGCGCGGCGTCCGGGGCGAAGGCGTCCGCGGCCACCACGTCGACCGGGAGCATGATCTTGCCGGGGGCGCGCTCCAGGAGGTTGCGGCAGGTCTGGACCATCTCCTCCTCCAGCAGCGAGGTGCCCACCTCGTGGCCCTGGGCCTTGAGGAAGGTGAAGCACATCCCGCCGCCGATCAACAGCCGGTCGACCTTCGGCAGCAGCGCCTCGATCACCGCCAGCTTGTCGGAGACCTTGGACCCGCCGAGCACCACCACGTACGGGCGCTCCGGCTCGCCGGTCAGCCTGGAGAGCACCTCCACCTCGCGCAGGACGAGGCGGCCCGCCACGTGCGGCAGCCGGGCCGGCACGTCGTACACGCTGGCGTGCTTGCGGTGCACCGCGCCGAACGCGTCGTCGACGTACGCCTCGCCGAACGCGGCGAGCTGGTCGGCGAACGCGCCCCGCTCGGCGTCGTCCTTGCTGGTCTCGCCGGCGTTGAAGCGCAGGTTCTCCAGTAGGGCGACCTGGCCGTCGGCCAGCGCGTCCACGGTGGCGCGGGCCGAGTCGCCGACGGTGTCGGCGGCGAAGTGCACCGGCGCGCCGAGCAGCTCACCGAGCCGCCCGGCGACCGGGCGGAGGCTGAACTGCGGATCCGGGGCGCCCTTCGGGCGGCCGAGGTGCGAGCAGACGACCACCTTCGCACCGGCCTGCACCAGCGCGCCCAGGGTCGGCAGGACCGCGCGGATGCGGCCGTCGTCAGTGATCTCACCGGTCTGCTTGTCGAGTGGGACGTTCAGGTCGGCGCGCACGAGCACGCGCCGACCTGACACCCCCTCGGCGAGCAGGTCGTCGAGGTTACGGATGCTCACAGAGCCAGCCTCCCGTTCGTGACTGCGAGGCTCGCAAGCTCACTCCTCGCACTCACAGAGAGCTGCCGACCAGCTTGACCAGGTCGACCAGGCGGTTCGAGTAGCCCCACTCGTTGTCGTACCAGCCGACGACCTTGACCTGGTTGCCGACGACCTTGGTCAGCGGCGCGTCGAAGATGCAGGACGCCGGGTCGGTGACGATGTCGGCGGAGACGATCGGGTCCTCGTTGTAGACCAGGATGCCCTTGAGCGGGCCGTCGGCGGCGGCCTTGATCGCGGCGTTGACCTCGTCCACCGTGGTCTCACGGTTGAGGTTCACCGTCAGGTCCGTGGTCGAGCCGGTCGGGATCGGCACGCGCAGCGCGTAGCCGTCCAGCTTGCCCTTCAGCTCCGGCAGCACCAGGCCGATCGCCTTCGCGGCGCCGGTCGAGGTCGGCACGATGTTGAGCGCGGCGGCCCGGGCCCGACGCAGGTCCTTGTGCGGCGCGTCCTGCAGGTTCTGGTCCTGGGTGTACGCGTGGATGGTGGTCATCAGACCGTGCTGGATGCCGAACGTGTCGTGCAGCACCTTGGCCATCGGGGCGAGGCAGTTGGTGGTGCAGGAGGCGTTCGAGATGATGGTGTGCTTGGCCGGGTCGTACTGGTCGTGGTTGACACCCATGACGACCGTGACGTCCTCGTTCTTCGCCGGGGCGGAGATGATGACCTTCTTGGCCCCGCCGTCGACGTGCGCCTTCGCCTTGGTGCCGTCGGTGAAGAAACCGGTGGACTCGATGACGACGTCCACGCCGACCTCGCCCCACGGCAGCTTCGCCGGGTCCTTCTCGGCGTACGCCTTGATGGTCTTGCCGCCGACGGTGATCTCGTCGGCGGTGGCCTTCACCTCGTGCGGGAGGCGGCCCAGGATGCTGTCGTACTTGAGCAGGTGGGCGAGCGTCGCGTTGTCGGTCAGGTCGTTGACCGCCACGACCTCGATGTCGGCGCCGGACGCCAGCACGGCCCGGAAGAAGTTACGGCCGATGCGGCCGAAGCCGTTGATGCCAACCCGGATGGTCACAGGTCCCATCTCCTCGCGTTTTGTCCGCCGGCGTCAGACCCCGGCCGGCGGAGGTGTGTTCGCCGACCGTTGGAGCCGGCCGTTGACGTTTCATCTCGGCCACCCCGCCGCGGTCGTGAGGACCTGACCGCCGGAGGCGGTGAGCACGGCGAGGAGTGCCTGTGCCGGCCCCCTTGCCGTACGCAGCGACCCTATCCGAGCGTGCGCCGCCGCGCTGCGGCGGGTGGTGATCCCACTCGCACCATGCCGGCCCACCGTCCCATCAGACCACGAGCATGTCCGGCGTGACGGCCGCTTCGGTATCCGGGATGCCCAGGTCGCGGGCCCGTTTGTCGGCCAGCGCCAGCAGCCGGCGGATCCGACCGGCGATCGCGTCCTTGGTCAGCGGCGGGTCCGCCAGCGCACCCAACTCCTCCAGGGATGCCTGCCGGTGCTCCAGGCGCAGCCGCCCGGCCGAGGTGAGGTGGTGGGGGGCGTCGTCGGCGAGGATCTCCAGCGCCCTGGTCACCCGGGCCGCGGCGGCCACCGCCGCCCGCGCCGAGCGGCGCAGGTTGGCGTCGTCGAAGTTGGCCAGCCGGTTGGCGGTGGCCCGCACCTCGCGGCGGACCCGCCGCTCCTCCCAGGCCAGCACGCTGGAGTGCGCGCCGATCCGGGTCAGCAGCGCGGCGATCGCGTCGCCGTCCTTGACCACCACCCGGTCGACCCCACGCACCTCGCGGTTCTTGGCGGTGATGCCGATCCGCCGGGCCGCCCCGACCAGGGCCAGCGCCGACTCCGGCCCGGGGCAGGTGATCTCCAGCGCGCTGGACCGGCCCGGCTCGGTCAGCGAGCCGTGCGCCATGAACGCGCCCCGCCAGGCGGACACCGCACAACAGACGTTGGCCGCCACCACGTGCGGCGGCAGGCCGCGCACCGGACGACCACGCACGTCGAGCAGACCGGTCTGCCTGGCCAGGGCCTCACCGTCCTTGACCACCCGGACGATGAAGTGGCTGCCCTTGCGCAGCCCGCCCGAGGCCAGCACGTGGATCTCGCTGGGGTAGCCGTACACCTCGGCGATCTCCCGACGCAACCGTCGGGCCGCCGCCCCGGTGTCCAGCTCGGCCTCCACCACCACCCGACCGGAGACGATGTGCAGCCCACCGGCGAACCGGAGCAGCGCGGCCATCTCCGCCCGCCGGCAGCAGGGCTTGGGCACGTCGACCCGGCTCAGTTCGTCCTTGACCGCAGCCGTCATCGCCATTGTGCGCCCCTCCACGGACCGGTACCGGCGTGTCGCCGGTGATTACGTACGTGCTTAACGATCGGCGCCCAGGACAGGCACCAACGCGGCGCCCAGGGCGGCCGGATCATGACGAGGGGAGCCGTCGGTGACGGCGACGGGGGCGAGGACCAGCCGGGCACCCAGCGATTCTGCCGCACACCCGACCGGTTCGGGGTCACCCACCGCCTTCGAATCGGCCAACACGTAGTCGATGGTGAGCTGCGGAAGGTACCAGCGCAGTGCGGCCAGATGGTCGGCGACGGAGAGCCCGAGGGTCTCCTTCTCCGCGGCCAGGTTGAGGGTGACCAGCCGCCGGGCCGGGCTGGCGACGATCGCGGCGGCCAACCCCGGCACCAGCAGGTGCGGCAGTACGCTCGTGTACCAACTGCCCGGCCCGAAGATCAACCAGTCCGCCGCACCGACCGCGCCCACCGCCTCGGCGCAGGCGGCCGGCGCGTCCGGGGTCAGCCGCAGCGACTCCACCCGGCCGGATGTCACCGCGACCTGGTGCTGGCCGCGCACGGTGCGTACCTCGTCGGGCCGCCCCGGGTCGGTGCCGCGTACCCGGGCCTCGATGCCGACCGGCTGCGGCGACATCGGCAGCACCCGGCCGACCGCGCCGAGCATCGCGCCGGCGTGCGCCAGCGCCGCCACCGGGTCGCCGAGCTGTTCCATCAGGCCGCAGAGAATCAGGTTGCCCACCGCGTGCCCGGCCAGGCCGTCGCCACTGTCGCCGCAGAAGCGGTGCTGGAACAGCCCGGCGCTGCGCCGGGTGGCCGGGTGGTCACCGGCCAGCGCGACGAGGGCCTGCCGCAGGTCGCCCGGGGGCAGGCCGCCGCGCTCGGCGCGCAGCCGGCCGCTGGAGCCGCCGTCGTCGCCGACGGTCACCACCGCGGTGATGTCCAGGTCGAGTTCCCCGGCGGTGTGCCGCAGTGCCCGCAGCGAGGCGGACAGGCCGTGCCCCCCGCCGAAGGCGACCACCCTCGTCACGGTCACTCCCGCCCCAGGTCCCGGTGCTGCGCGTTGGCCGCCAGATCGGACCGCCGCAGCCGGCCGGCGAGTTCCTCGGCGATGGCGACGCTGCGGTGCTTGCCGCCGGTGCAGCCGACCGCCACGGTCAGGTAGCGCTTGCCCTCCCGCTCGAAGCCGGCCGTGGTCGCGCCGACCAGGTCGGCGTACGCGGAGACGAACGCGTCGGCGCCCTCCTGGCCGAGCACGTACGCGCTGACCGGCTCCTCCCGCCCGGTGTGCTCGCGCAGCTCCGGCACCCAGTACGGGTTGGGCAGGAACCGGGCGTCGAGAACGAAGTCGGCGTCCGGCGGCAGGCCGTACTTGAAGCCGAAGGAGATCACCGTGACCCGCAGCCGGCGGGCGTCCTCGCCACCGAACAGCTCCTCGATGCGGCGGCGGAGCTGGTTGACGTTGAGCTGGCTGGTGTCGATGATCACGTCGGCCTGGTCGCGGGCCTCCTCCAGCAGCCCGCGCTCGACGGCGATACCGTCGGCCAGCCGCCCCTCCCCCTGCAACGGATGTGACCGCCGGACGCTCTCGAACCGGCGGATCAGCACCTCGTCGTCGGCGTCGACGAAGACCACCCGGGGTGAGTAGCCACGCTCCTTCAACTCCCGGATCGCGCCGGCCAGGTCGGTGGAGAAGGCCCGGGACCGCACGTCGAGCACCATCGCGGTACGCCGGGCGGCGCCGCCGGCCTTGACCGCCAGCTCGGCCATGTCGAGCAGCAGTGCCTGGGGCAGGTTGTCCACCACGTAGTAGCCGACGTTCTCCAGGGCCCGGGCCACCGTGCTGCGGCCACCGCCGGACAGCCCGGTGACCACCACCAGCGAGGTGTCCGTCTCCGTCATCGCCGTGCCGTCCGGGGCGTACCCGTCGGCCGTCCGAGCCTCGCTCACCCGCAACTCCCGAATCCGTGGCGCCTGGTCCGGTCCGCCCGGCCACGCATGGTCGATCAGCGACTCTATCCCGCCGGGCCGGCCGGTCCGCCCGCCCACACCGACGCCCCGCGGATCGCGGGTCCGCCCTTCCGATGTCGAGCCCGGGCCCGGCGGGCAGAGCTGGGCACCGCGTCGGTCGCAAATCCGACAGATCGTTTCGTTGCTCACGATCTGCTGTCGAGCACATTCTTTGCGTGGTCGCCGCAGGTGACGGCCCGCACAACCGGAGGGCGCCATGCACGATCTGGCCGCGAAGAACAAATACGTCGGCTTCCTGTTCATGAAGATCAGTCCGGAGTACTTCGCCCTCGGCGAGGAGGGCATCCGAGAGGTCTCCCACGAGCACGCCCGCGACCTGGCCCGCTTCGCCAAGCAGCTCACCCACGTGGTCTGCACCGGCGTGAACGGCAGGTACGACCAGGTCACCATGGTGGAGGCGGACACCCTGGAGGAGATCAACGCGGCAGCCACGGCGTTCCGGATGGGCGGCAAGGCCCGCTACATCGAGATTGTCGACATCGTGGTGGGGATGAAGGCTCCACCGCGAGCGCTGGCCAACCGGCCGACCGAGGCCTGATCAGCCCCTGGGGACGCGACCGGGTGGGCCCGGTCGCGTCCCCACCAGTCACCGAAGTCCCGTCGCATCGACACCTCCGGGCCCGACATTCCCGGCCACGGCACGCCGCCTGCGACCTGACGTGACGGCCGTCAGCGGCGGTTCCTGAGCGCCTTGACCCGGTGGCGGCCGAGCACGCCGAGGTAGTCCCACGGCTCGTCAAGGCAGGAGTCGACCTCGGCGGCCCCGATGATCTCGGCCAGCCGGGCGGCCAGCTCGTCCGGATCCGGTTGGACCTGCTCGCAGAGCTGGACGTGGACCGCCCGTAGCGCACCGCCGATCTCGGCCGGTTCCTCCTCGTACGTCTCCCACGCGTCGTACAGGTAGCCGGCAAGGCCGTCCCACGCGCGGGCGGCCCGCTCGACCAGCAGCAGCGTCTCCTCGGTCGGCGGCCGTTGGGCAAGCACCTCGACCTCCTCGACGATCGCCCGCCCGGCCTTCTCCACGTCGTGCAGATCCCAACGGTCGCCGCTGGTCGCCTCGTGGGCCAGGTTGTCGACCGTCCGACGGATCTCGTCCAACTCGGCGGCGGTGACAGCGGCGAGCTGGCCGGCGTGCGCGCGCAGCCGGTTCTCCAGCACGCGATCCGAGGCCGCCCACTCGGCGACCAGCAACGCCAGTCGTCGGGCGGGGATGCTCCGTGCGAGTTCCACCAGTTGAGCGACCCTGGGGTCGATCGCCAGGGCCGATGCTGGGGTGGCCGCCGAGGACCAGTCGAGGCCGTCCTCCAGGGCAGCGAGGGTGACGGCCACCGCGTGCGCGCACAGCTCGGCACCGGCCGGGCAGTCACACTCGGCGGTGAAGCCGTCAGCCGTGATCCCCACCCATACCTCGTACGGCGGCTGCCCGGTCGCCCGGATCACGCAGGACGCTCCCCCGCCCGCCGGCGTGATCACCTCCGGCTGCCCGGCTTCCCGTAGTTTGTCCGCCGCTGCCCAGGCCGCGGCTCCGGCCGCGTCCCGGAGGGCGTCGATATCGATGCTTACCGCCATTCGGTTATCTAACCGGGCGTGGGTGATGCCGCCGGCAACGGGGCGTCAACCTCCTCGTCGCCGTGCCGGCGCTCGCGGTCGATAGCGGGCGGTGTCGGCCACCACTCGTACAATCCCACGATGTCCTCCCCCACCGACCTGGACACCGCCGACGCCCTCGGGGTGCTCCGCCGGGTCTTCGGCTACGACGCCTTCCGCGGCTTCCAGCAGGAGGTGGTCGAGCACGTGGTGGCCGGCGGCGACGCGCTGGTGCTGATGCCGACCGGTGGCGGCAAGTCGCTGTGCTACCAGATCCCCGCCCTGGTCCGCGACGGCGTCGCGGTGGTGGTCTCGCCGCTGATCGCGCTGATGCAGGACCAGGTCGACGCGCTGACCGCGGTCGGCGTCCGGGCGGGTTTCCTCAACTCCACGCAGGATCTCGACGCCCGACGCCGGGTCGAGCGGGCGTTCGTCGCCGGCGAACTGGACCTGCTCTACCTGGCCCCGGAGGCGCTGGGCACCCGCGGCGTGCAGCAACTGCTCGACCGGGGTCGGATCGGCCTGTTCGCGATCGACGAGGCGCACTGCGTCTCGCAGTGGGGGCACGACTTCCGCCCCGACTACCTGGCCCTGTCGATGCTGCACGAGCGCTGGCCGGCGGTGCCCCGGATCGCGCTGACCGCCACCGCCACCAGCGCCACCCGGGTCGAGATCGCCACCCGACTCCAGCTCACCGGGGCACGGCACTTCGTGGCCAGTTTCGACCGGCCCAACATCCAGTACCGAATCGTGCCCAAGCGGGAGCCGCGCCGGCAGTTGCTCGCTCTGCTGCGCGACGAGCACCCGGGCGACGCCGGCATCGTCTACTGCCTGTCCCGGGCCTCGGTGGACAAGACCGCCGAGTTCCTGGTCGCCAACGGCATCGCCGCGCTGCCGTATCACGCCGGGCTGGACGCCGCCACCCGCGCCGCCAACCAGCAGCGCTTCCTGCGCGAGGACGGCCTGGTCATGGTGGCCACGATCGCGTTCGGGATGGGGATCGACAAGCCGGACGTCCGGTTCGTCGCCCACCTCGACCTGCCCAAGTCGGTGGAGGGCTACTACCAGGAGACCGGCCGCGCCGGCCGGGACGGGCTGCCGTCGACCGCCTGGCTCGCGTACGGGCTCCAGGACGTGGTGCAGCAGCGCAAGATGATCGAGACATCCGACGGGGACCTGGCCCACCGACGCAACCTCGCCACCCACCTGGACGCGATGTTGGCGCTCTGCGAGACGGTCCGGTGCCGCCGCGTGCAGCTGCTGGAGTACTTCGGCGAGAGCGGCGCGGCCACCTGCGGCAACTGCGACACCTGTCTGGATCCGCCGGAGACCTGGGACGGCACCGTCCCCGCACAGAAGCTGCTCTCCACCGTCTACCGCCTCGACCGGGAGCGCAACCAGCGGTTCGGCGCCGGGCACTGCGTGGACATCCTGCTCGGCAAGCAGACTGACAAGATCACCCAGTACGGCCACGACTCGTTGCGCACCTTCGGCATCGGCACCGACCTGCGCGAGGCGGAGTGGCGCGGGGTGGTCCGACAACTACTCGCCGAGGGGCTACTTGCGGTGGAGGGCGACTACGGCACGCTGGCGCTCACCGACGCCAGCGCGGAGGTCCTGGGCCGCCGCCGCACCGTCACCATGCGCCGGGAGCCGGAGCGGCCGGCGTCGTCCCGGTCGGCGAAGCCGCGCGGCGCGGCCACCATGGTCGCCGACCTGACCCCGCAGGCCACCGCAGTGTTCGAGCGGTTGCGCACCTGGCGGGCAGCGACCGCGAAGGAACAGGGCGTGCCGGCGTACGTGATCTTCCACGACGCGACGCTGCGGCAGATCGCCACCGACGCGCCGGGCTCGTTGGTTGAGCTGTCCCGGGTCAACGGAGTCGGCGAGAACAAGCTCGCCCGGTACGGCGAGCAGATTCTCGCCGTCCTCGCCGACCCCACCTGACCAGCCACCGATCCACCACCCGACACACCCACCCACCGGTAGGTCGCGCGTTGATCCACTCAACCTGCCCCATACCGCGCCGACCAACTCCGCGAAAGCCCCCATAGGGCGCAAACGGGGCGCGACGCGGCGGCAATGGCGCGACGCGGCGGCGAACGGAGATCGGCCGGACGGGGGTCGTGGCGACGTGTCAGTCGGTGGCGGCGGCGTTGGGGGTGCTGCCGTCCAGGGCGGCGAGGATCGCCTCGGCGGTCCTCCGGCCCACACCCGGGACCTCGGTGATCTCGTCGGCCGTGGCGGCGGCGAGCCGCTTGAGTGAGCCGAAATGTCGCAGCAGCGCCTTGCGGCGTACCTCGCCGAGGCCGGGGACCTCGTCCAGCGCCGACTCCGTCATCCGCTTCGACCGCCGCTGCCGGTGGAACGTGATGGCGAAGCGGTGCGCCTCGTCGCGAACCCGTTGTAGCAGGTAGAGCCCCTCGGAGGTGCGCGGCAGGATGACCGGGAACTCGTCGTCGGGCAGCCACACCTCCTCCAACCGCTTGGCCAGCCCGCAGAGCGCCACGTCGTCGATGCCCAGGTCGGCCAGGGCCTGGGCAGCGGCGGCGACCTGCGGCGCGCCGCCGTCGACCACCACCAGCTGCGGCGGGTACGCGAACCTGCGGGGCCGGCCGGTGGTCGGGTCGATGCCGGGCCGGTCCGGGTCCGACGCGGTCTCCTCGCCGATCTCCCCCGTCTCGGCGCGGGCTTCGAGGTAGCGGGCGAAGCGGCGGCGCAGCACCTCGGACATGGCGGAGAGGTCATCGGTGGCGCCCCGGACGATGAACCGGCGGTACTCGCTCTTGCGGGGCAGCCCGTCTTCGAAGACGACCATGCTGGCCACCACGTCGGTGCCCTGAATCTGGGAGATATCGAAGCACTCGATGCGCAGCGGCGAGGTGCGCATGCCGAGGGCGTCGGCGATCTCGTCGAGCGCCTGGCCGCGGGTGGTCAGGTCGCCGGCCCGCTTGAGCTTGTGCCGGGCGAGAGCGTCGCGCGCGTTGCGCTCGACGGTCTCCAGCAGCGCCTTCTTGTCGCCGCGCTGGGGCACCCGCAGGGTGACCCGGCTGCCCCGCCGGGTGGTGAGCCAGTCCGCGAGGGCGTCGGCGTCGGCGGGCAGCTCGGGGACGAGCAGCTCGCGGGGGACGTCGGCCTCGCCCTGCTCAGCGCCGTAGACCTGGGTGCAGAAGTGGTGCACCAGATCGCCGGTGGTCAGCTCCTCGGTCTTCTCCACCACCCAGCCGCGCTGGCCGCGCACTCGGCCGTCGCGGACGCGGAAGACCTGGACGGCGGCCTCCAGGGGGTCGTCAGCGAAGGCGACCACGTCGGCGTCGGTGCCGTCGCCGAGCACCACGCTCTGCTTCTCCATGGCCCGGCGCAGCGCGGCCACGTCGTCGCGCAGCCGGGCGGCCCGCTCGAAGTCCAACTGCTCGCTGGCCTCCAGCATCTCGCGTTCCAGCTTGCGCACCATGGTGTCGGTGCGCCCGGCCATGAAGTCGCAGAAGCCGTCGACGATCCGCCGGTGCTCGTCGGCGGAGACGGTGCCGACGCAGGGCGCGGAGCACTTGCCGATGTAGCCCAGCAGACAGGGCCGGCCGACCTGTCCGGCGCGCTTGAACACCCCGGAGGAGCACGTTCGGGCGGGGAAGACCCGCAGCAGCAGGTCGAGGGTCTCGCGGATCGCCCAGGCGTGCGAGTACGGCCCGAAGTACCGCACTCCCCTGCGCTTCGCGCCACGCATCACCTGCAGCCGCGGGTACTCCTCGTCGAGGGTGACCGCCAGGTAGGGGTAGGACTTGTCGTCGCGGTAGCGGACGTTGAAGCGCGGATCGTACTGCTTGATCCAGGTGAACTCCTGCTGGAGCGCGTCGACCTCGGTGGCGACGGTCATCCAGTCGACCGACTCGGCGGTGGTGACCATCTGCCGGGTCCGCTCGTGCAGACCCAGCAGATCGCCGAAGTACGAGTTGAGCCGGGCGCGCAGGTTCTTCGCCTTGCCGACGTAGATCACCCGGCCGGTGCCGTCACGGAACCGGTAGACCCCCGGTGACTCGGGGATGGTGCCGGGCGCGGGACGGTAGGTCGAGGGATCTGCCACGGCTCCGAGACTATCCGTTGCCGCCGACACTCCAGATCACGCCGAGCTGGTCGACCTCGGTGCCGCTGCGGCCGAAGAAACCGGCCAGCCGGCCACCGGGCGGCGCGGTGAAGGTCACCGTCTCGGCGGTCGGAGTGCCGGCAGCCAGCACCCGGCCCCGGTCGGTGGTGAGCCGGGCGGAGAAGATCCGGGTGCGGCCGTCCTTCTTGCCCTGGCTGAGGGTGATCTGGATGACGTGCTCGCCGTCGGCCAGCGCCAGGGAGGCGGCGGTGCCGCCGGTGCCGCCGTGGGTCAGGGTGCGCCCGTCGGCGAGGGTGAGGGCGACCTGGTCGAGCCGGCTGCCGCCGCGCAGGGTGAGCCCGGTGACCCGGGGGCCGGCGGCGTCGAGGTCGGTGAACGGGGTGCCGTGCGGGCCGCCCCAGGTGTCGCTGGCCCGCAGCGTGGGGTCGAGGGCCCAGTCGAACCAGGCGGCGTGCGGGTAGTGGTCGGAGAGCGGGCCGCCGGTCGGCGTCAGGAACTTGCTGTGCTCGTTGTGGTAGCGGCGCAGGTCCAGCCGGACCAGCCGGTTGCCCCGGTAGAGGATCTTGTCGACCACCTCGCAGGCGTTGGTCACGTTCGCCGGGTCGCAGACCAGCGCGGGGCTGCCGGCGGCCGGCGGCACCCCGCCCCGCTCCTGCCGGACCCAGGCGTCGGTGAGGCCGTTGGCGGCCACCAGGTCGCGGATGTTGTCGCCGGTGCGGGTCCAGCGCACGTTGAGGTCGCCCATCAGGATCACCGCGTTGCCGGCGGAGTTAGCCGAGACGAACGCCGAGAGCTGGGACAGGTTGGACCGGCGGGCGGCCAGGTCGGCCTCGGTGCTGCCGGCGTTCGGGTGGGCGTTGTAGAAGTCCACGAAGACGCCCTCGGCCAGCCGGATCCGGGAGGCTGTGAAGCCCTTCGGGGTGAGGCAGTCGGTGCCGTTGCAGGTGTTCCACTTGACCCGGGCGAAGGCGCTGTACGGGAGGTTCGACAGCGTGTTCAGGCCGTCGCCGAACGGCACGCCCCCGCTGGTCGGGGTGCGGTGCGGGTGCCGGTCGGTGGCGTAGAGGTCGGCGTGGTAGTTGAAGTCCTCCTGGACGTGCACGATGTCGTACCCGTTGATCCGCTCGCCGATCGGCCGGGTGTTGGTCGCCGGGTCGCCGCTGGAGAGCCCGGCCGGCAGGCCGGCGACGTTGTAGGTGAGCACGGAGAACGACCCGGATGCCGGGGTGGTCGTGGTGCCGGTGGTGGCGGCGGTGGCCGGGCCGGACGGGGGCAGCACGGCCGCGAGCAGAGCCGCGGACGCGAGCAGACGGACGACCTTCATCGACGGTCCAATCTGGAGAGGGGTGGGCCGGGTGCGAGCGACCCCGGCCGAGGTGGGATCGAAGGCTATCCAAGCGACCCGAGCCGCTCAATACTCCCGGGTAACAACCGGACGACAGCCTGATTGACGTCTTCCGATATTGACCGCCAGCCGCTTACCATCCGGTAACCGAATGTTATTCATGTAGCGATCCACCACCCCCGCTAAGGATCACCATGCCC
>NZ_SMKN01000064.1 GCF_004348675.1 Micromonospora sp. KC606
CCCGCCGCCCGTGCTTCCTCCCGCCGCCGATTCCGCCCGCTCCGGGCCGGCGTGGTCCTCACCCTTCTCGCCGCGCTGCTCCCCGCCGGCGCGGCGACGGCCGCCGCGGCCACCGCTGACGTGACCGACGGCCTGCTGCTGCGCTACGACCTGAAGCAGGCGACCGGCACCACGGTCACCGACACCTCCGGGCGCGGCAACAACGGCACCCTCGTCGGCGGTGGCACCTGGACCAGCGGCGGCCTGCAACTCGACGGGGTCGACGACCACGTCAAGCTGCCGAACAACCTGATGGCCGGGCTGTCCTCGATCACCGTGGCGGTCGACGTCTACGTCGACCCCACGCAGCAGACCCCGTACTTCATCTGGGGCCTGGGCAACTCCGCCACCTCCGGCTCCGGCACCGGCTACCTGTTCAGCAGCGGCAACGCGTTCCGGGCCGGCATCACCACGACCAACTGGTCCGGTGAGAAGGTCACCAGCAAGGGCGCCAACCTCACCCGCGGGGTCTGGAAGTCGATCACCTACACGCAGACCGGCACCACCGGCACCCTCTACGAGGACGGCGTGCAGGTCGCCCAGAACACCGCCGTCACCGTCGCGCCCAGCGCCATCGGCAACGGCACCACGACCAACAACAACCTGGGGAAGTCCAACTACGCGGCCGACCGCCTCCTCAAGGGTCAGGTGGCGAACTTCCGGGTCTACGACCGGGCGTTGACCGCCGACGAGGTGGCCGCCATCGCGCTGCCCGACGCCACCCGGGTCGACGCCGACACCGCCGCGCTGGACCTCGGTGACCTCACGGCGGTGACCGGCAACCTGACCCTGCCGACCACCGGCACGTACGGCTCGACGATCGCCTGGTCCTCCAGCGCCCCGGGCACCATCAGCCCGACCGGCGTGGTGAACCGGCCGACTCCGTCCGACGGACCGGCGACGGTAACCCTGACCGCCACCCTCACCCGGGGCGGCTCCACCGGCACGAAGACGTTCACCGCGACGGTGCTGCCCAACGAGTCGGACCAGACCCGCGCCGACGCGGCCGCCGCCGCGCTGTCCCTGGTGCACGCCGACGACGTGCGCGGCAACCTGACCATGCCCACCAGCGGGCTGCACGGCGCCACCGTCAGCTGGCGGTCCGCCCGACCCGAGGTTGTCGCCCCGGACGGCGTGGTCAAGCGCCCCGCCCACGGCGCGGGCGACGTGAAGGTCACGGTCACCGCCACGGTGACCGTCGGCGCGGCGACCGCCGAGCGGGCCATCGAGCTGACCGTCCGGGAGCTGCCCGCGCCCGCCCCGTACGCGGGCTACGCGTTCAGCTACTTCACCGGCAACTCCATCGCCGGCGAGAAGATCTACTTCGCGGCCAGCAAGGGCAACAACGCCCTGCAGTGGACCGAACTCAACGGTGGCCAGCCGAAGCTGGAGTCGAAGTTCGGCACCCTGGGTCTGCGTGACCCGTTCCTGATCCGCAGCCCCGAGGGCGACCGGTTCTTCCTCATCGCCACCGACCTGTCCATCGGCCGCAACGGCAACTGGGACGTCGCGCAGCGCCAGGGCAGCCGGTACCTGGAGGTCTGGGAGTCTACCGACCTGGTCAACTGGTCGGAGCAGCGGCACGTTCTGGTCTCCCCGCCCACCGCCGGCAACACCTGGGCGCCGGAGGCGTACTGGGACGAAGCCCGTGGTGAGTACCTGGTCTTCTGGGCGTCCAAGCTGTACGCCGAGAGCGACCCGAACCACACCGGCAACACCTACAACCGGATGCTCGCCGCGACCACCCGCGACTTCGTCACCTTCAGCCCGGCCAAGGTCTGGCAGGACCGGGGCGAGTCGCGCATCGACTCCACGGTCATCCGCGAGGGCGACACCTACTACCGGTTCACCAAGGACGAGGGCGCCGGCGGCACCGGCTGCTCCGACATCATCCAGGAGAAGTCCTCCTCGCTGACCGCCGTGGACCTGCCCGGAAAGCCGGCCTGGTCGATGCTCGACTCCTGCATCGGCCGTGACGCCGGCACCTCGGCCGTCGAGGGCCCGACCGTGTTCAAGACCAACCCGGGCGACACCTCGGGTTCGCAGTACTACCTCTTCGTCGACGAGTACGGCGGCCGCGGCTACATCCCGCTGGGCACCAACGACCTGGAGAACCCGGACTGGAAGGTGCCGGCGAGCTACCGGCTGCCCGCCAGCCCGCGCCACGGCACGGTCATCCCGGTCACCAAAAAGGAACTCGACGCACTCAACGACGCGCCCCCGCCGGTGCGCGCCAACCCGAAGGGCGTCGTGGCCCACTACGCGCTCGACCAGGCCACGGGCACCACGGTCGCCGACGACTCCGGCAACGGCTACGACGCGAAGCTCGCCGGCGACGCCAGCTGGAGCGGCGGCAGCCTCACCCTGGGCGGCACCAACGGCCACGTCGACCTGCCCGACAACATCATGGCCGGACTCGACGAGATCACCGTGTCGATGGACGTCAACATCGCCAGCGACCAGGCCACGCCGTACTTCATCTGGGGTCTGGGCAACACCGACTCCGGTGGCGCGGGCAACGGCTACCTCTTCACCACCGGCAACAACTACCGGACCTCCATCAGCCTGGGGAACTGGAGCGGCGAGCAGACCGTCACCGGTGGCAGCGCCGTGCCCCGGGGGGTGTGGAAGACCCTCACGTACACCCTGAACTCGGCCGGCACGGCCCGGATCTACCTGGACGGGGTGCGGGTCGCCGAGAAGACCGGGGTGACCAACAAGCCCGGGGACATCGGCGGCGGCCGGACCACGGCCAACTACATCGGCCGTTCCCAGTACACCGCCGACAGGTACCTCAAGGGCCGGGTGCGGGACTTCTCGATCTACAACCGGGCGCTGTCCGACGCGGAGGTCGCCGGGCTCGGAGCCAACGGCACCAGCGTGGTGGCCGTCCAGCTCGACAGCCTCAAGGTCCCCGCGATCATCGACGCCGCGACGAGCACCATCACGCTTCCGGTGAAGCCGGGCACCGACCTGACGAAGCTGGACCCGACCTACGTGGTGGCCCCCACCTCGACGATCAGCCCCAGCGGGGCAGGGGACTACTCGTCGCCGGTGACGCTCACCGTCACCAGCGCGGCCGGGGACAAACGCGAGTGGACCGTCAAGGCGGTGCAGATGCGCTCGCCGGTCCTGCCCGGGCTCAACGCCGACCCGAACATCGTCCGGTTCGGCGAGACCTACTACATCTACGCCACCACCGACGGCTTCCCTGGCTGGAGTGGTTCGACGTTCAAGGTCTGGTCGAGCCGTAACCTGGTCGACTGGACCGAGCACGACACGATCCTCGACCTCGGGCCGGACATCTCCTGGGCGGACACCAACGCCTGGGCGCCGGCCGCGATCGAGAAGAACGGGAAGTACTACTTCTACTTCTCCGCCCAGCAGAACATCGGCGTCGCCGTCGCCGACTCGCCGCTCGGGCCGTTCGTCGACCCCCTCGGCAAGCCGCTGGTCAGCAAGGCCGACTACAACGGCGCCCAGCAGATCGACCCGGCCGTCTTCACCGACGACGACGGCAAGAGCTACCTGTACTGGGGCAACGGCACGCCGTACGTGGTGCCGCTGAACGACGACATGGTCTCGTACGACGTCAGCAAGCGGGTGCAGCTGACCGGGCTGACGGGCTTCCGCGAGGGTCTGTTCATGCACAAGCGTGACGGCACCTACTACCTGTCCTGGTCGATCGACGACACGCGCAGCGAGAACTACCGCGTCGGCTACGGCGTCGGGACCAGCCCGCTGGGCCCGTTCACCAGCAGGGGCGAGATTCTCACCAAGGACCCCGCCCAGGGCATCCTCGGCACCGGGCACCACTCGGTGCTCCAGGTGCCGGGCACCGACGACTGGTACATCGTGTACCACCGGTTCGCGATCCCGGGTGGCGACGGCACGCACCGGGAGACCACCATCGACCGGCTGTACTTCAACGCCGACGGCACGATCAAGAAGGTGGTGCCGACGCTGTCCAGCGTCGAGCCGCTGCGCTACGACGGCGGACAGCCCAAGGCCACCGTCTCCGCGGCCGGTGCCGACGGGTGGTACGGCAAGGGGGCGGCGTTGACGCTCGCCGCCGGCCCGGACGTCCGACTGGTCGAGTACCAGATCGACGGCGGTGGTTGGTTCCCGTACCGGGAGCCCGTCGCGCTGGCTGCCGGAGAGCACCGGATCGAGTACCGGGCACAGGCGACCAACCTGTTCTGGAGCGAGGTCTGGTCGCTGGAGGTCAAGGTGGACGCCACCGCGCCGACGGCCGAGGCGGTGGTGCGTGACCGGAAGCTCACCGTCACCGGTCAGGACACCGGGTCCGGCGTGGCCCGCATCGAGTACCGCATCGACAGCGGCGAGTGGGCCACCTGGACGGCTCCGGTCTCCCTCGACGGCAAGGCCCACACCGTGCGCTACCGCGCGGTGGACCTGGCGGGCAACATCGGCGCCGAGGGGGTCCTCGAGGTGTTGGCGCTGGCCCCGACCGCGAGGGTGCTGCCGACCGTGGGCGGTTCCGCGCGGGTCGGCCAGCCGCTCCAGGCCACCACGGGCGTGTGGGACCTGCCTGGTCTCACCTACTCGTACCAGTGGCTGCGGGACGGCGTGCTGATCGCCGGCGCCTCCGACGCGCGGTACACGCCCACCAGCGCGGACCTCGGGAAGCGGCTGTCCGTGCGGGTGACCGCGACCCGGCCGGGCCACGAGGCGGGCACCGCCGAGTCGGCGCGAACCCGAATGGTCTACGCCACCGCCTCGAATCGGTCCTGACAGCAGGGCCGAACGTGACTCGCCCGGCCGGGGAGGATCTCCCCGGTCGGGCGAGGCCGTTTTCACCGGGCGGTCAGCACCGGCGGATCGTCGAGTTGTTCAGCGTGATGTTGCTGATGGTCAGGTTGTCCGCGCAGGGGCTCTCCACGATCCGGCTGTTCACCAGGGTGAAGTTGCGCAGCGCGATGTCGCGGTTGCCGGGGAATGAGGTGCGCTCGGCGAGCCGTACCTCACCGCCACCGCTGATCGTGCCGCCGTTGTTGGCGATGGTCACGCCGTAGCAGTTCTCGATCAGGATCGCGTTGTTGCCGGTGTTGGCGATGTCGACCCGGTCGATGGTGGCCCCACCGGACTCGGAGACGCAGAAGATTCCGCGACCGCCGCCGCGAGCCCGGACCGTGCCGACCCGGATGTTCGTCGGGTAGCTGGAGCCGACCCGGCCGTTGCGGTTGGCCATCCGGAAGGCCGCGTAGCCGGTGCCGGTCCCGGCGTTCTCCGCGTCCACGGTGCCGACCGTCGCGTTGATCGTCTGGTTGAGCAGCAGACCGGACTCGCCCACGTTGCGGGCGGTGACGGTGCCGATGGTGATGCCGTCGACGCCGTAGGTCTCGACGGCGTGCGAGCGGGCTCCCGAGACGTACACGTTGTCGATGCGGACGTTGCGGGTCCACTGGCTGGTGTTGCCCCGGTTGTCGATGCGGACGCCCAGCCCGCCGGAGAGCCGCATGTCGATCTGCCCGAGTACGACCTCGGTGACGTTGCGCATGAAGATGCCGTACAGCGGGGCGCCGGTGAGGTTGAGGTAACCGACCTCGATCTGGGTGGTGCCCCGGGAGTAGATCGGAGCCTGGTCGCCGGAGCCGCTGCCGGTCACGTTGATCGTGCCGCAGACGTCGATGGCGGTGTAGCTGGGCAGCGAGATGCGCGAGCCGGCGCTCATTGATCCGGATCCCCGGACCACCACTCGCTGCTTGCTGGTGCGGCCCGAGGCGAGGCTGTTCACCGCAGCCTGGACGGCGGCCCGCATGTCGCCGCCGGTGTAGACGGTGCGGCTGCCGTTGCGGGCGGTCCAGGTGCTGCCGCTGAGGGTGGCCTCGGCCTGGTAGGTGCCGCTGCCGCAGGCCGCGGCGGCCACCTGGGCGGCCTGGCCGGTCGCGGTCGCCGCGCCGACGGCTGCCGCGGCGGCGCCGACGGCCGCGCCGCCGAGGGAGGGGGCCGCGGCGGCGGCCGGGGCAACCACAGCCGCCTCGGTGCCGGCCAGGGCCAGTGCCGCGGTGGCCGCCAAGCCCAGCCGCCAGCGGCGTGGCCGCCGGTTCGTGGTCGAGAGTGTCATCGGGAACTCCTCCGGAGTGTGGTGGTGAAAGCGCTGGACTGCGGGACGGCAAGCGCTTTCCCGATACCCGGAATGTAGTGATGTGTATCGATGAAGTCAAACGGGGCGACGGGGGTTTCACCCGACAGTGGCCAGGTGGCGACGTGCCGTCGCGACGCGATCCCGGCACGCCGCCAGATCGGTGCCGGGGCCGCCGGCCGGCCACAGATCGCGATCACACTGGCGGCCCGGCGGCATTCGTGGCCATCATGGTCCAGACGACGGCCGGAGGAGGCGACGGATGTCCGTACGGGTGCCGCGCGGAGGGCGAGTGCTCTTCATCGGCGACAGCATCACCGACGCGGATCGGGACCGCGCTGACGGAGCCGACCTGGGCTGCGGGTACGCGATGATGGCGGCGGCCTGGTTCACCGCCGCGCACCCGGCGCACCGGGTTACCTTCCTCAACCGGGGGATCGGCGGCGACCGGGCGCGCGACCTGCGCGCCCGCTGGGACACCGACTGCCTGGCGCTCGCTCCGCAGGTGGTGTCGGTGCTGATCGGCATCAACGACACCTGGCGGCGCTACGACAGTGACGACCCGACCGGCGTCGAGGAGTTCGAACGCGACTACCGGCACGTGCTGACCGCGACGCGCGAGCGGCTCGACGCGGCACTGGTCCTGGTGGAACCATTCCTCATCCCGCTCGACGACCGGCAGCGACTCTGGCGGGAGGACCTCGACCCGAAGGTCGCGGTGGTACGCCGTCTCGCCGCCGATTTCGATGCGACGCTGGTCGCGGTCGACGCGGCCTTCGCCGACGCCGACGACCGGGTCTGGACCGACGACGGGGGGCACCTGACCCCGTCCGGGCACGCGCTGCTGGCCCAGCACTGGCTGCGGGCGGTCGTGCCCGACACCGCGCCGTCGGACTGAGCGCCGGTTGCTCACCCGGCCCCGGTGGCGGCCGCCGGTGACGGCTACTCGTCCGAGGGTGGCGGCCCGATCTCGCGTCCCGGGAGGGGCGGCAGCGACCCCGGTCGCTGCCGCCCCCGCTCCGGGCCCGGGTCGTCTCAGGCCAGCCGGATGGCGTCGCCGTCGAGGACCACCCCGGCCTCAGCCAGCGGCGCGTTGGCCGGCCCATCCTTGACCGAACCGTCGCTGATGTCGAACTGGCTGTTGTGGCAGCCGCAGACGATCCGGCCGCCCTTGACCGAGGTGACCGTGCAGCCCTGGTGGGTGCAGGTCGCGGAGAACGCCTTCACGGTGCCGGGCTGCGGCTGGGTCACCACGACCTTCTGTGCGGCGAAGATCTTCCCGCCGCCGACCGGGATCTCCGCCAGTGTCGCCAGTGCCCCCGCCGCGCTCCCGGCCGGGCGGTTCGTCGCCGGGGCCGCCGGCGGCACGTCCGCGCTGCCGATCGGCTGGTTCTGCACCGGCTGCGGCTGTCCGTAGGTCTGACAGCCGGTCAGCAGGGCGCCCGCCCCGGCCGCTCCCGCGCAGGCCAGCACCGCCCGCCGGGACCGGCAACCCGCACCCTGGTCGTCACTCATCCGTGTACCTTTCCTCTCCTCAGACACCCACGCCGAACGTGGCGAAATACCACAGCGACGAGGTCAACCAGACTCCGACCAGGACGGTGAAGACCACGCCGCCGACCACCGGCAGCACCCAGCCGGCCAGTCCCGGTTTCGGCAGGGCGAGCATCTTGGTGGTGAACGCGCCGAAGAACAGACAGCCGAGCAGCGAGTGGACCAACGCCCGCGGGTCGGCGTCGACGAAGCCGAGCGCGTAGAGACAGTGCACCGCGACCGGCACGGTCAGCAGGAACGCGACCCGCCCCGACCAGCGGTGCACCGTACCCGCCCAGGCCGGCGAGAAGTCGCCCAGTCGGCCCCACATCGCCATCGCGGAGAACAGCTGGACCACGGCGAACACCGCGGCGCCGGTGCCCAGCCAGACCTTCACCGTCAGCGGACTGGAGAAACCGGCCACGTTGACCGCGATCCCGGTCGGAGTGTGGTACCGCCCGTACGCGCCCATCGCGACCGTGACGGCGGCGCCGGCGAGCAGCGGAACGAACAGGGATCCCCGCCCGGCCCCGTCGGGACCCGGCGGAGACTGGACGGGTGGCGCCAGCCCCGCGTTGAGCGGGTCGCCCAGCACCCGGACGTTGACCGGCTGGCCGCCCGGCCGGGTGTCGGCGATGGTTCTGCGACGGCCGGACATCACTCACCGGCACCCGGCTCGGCCGACACCGGCTCCGCCCGGACGGTCACCCCGTCGATGATGGTGGTGCCGAAGGCCGGGTCGAGCGGCGGGGCCGTCACGGGCGTGCCGTCGCGGGTGACCACGCCTATCTGACCACCGTCGGGCAGCATGATCCAGCCGCCGTCCACCCCGGCCCGGCGCTGCCCGGCGGTCGCCCGGAAGAGCACCGGCCGCGCGCTCGTGTCGATCGTGGCCGTGAACGACCAGCGCTTGCCGCCCACGACGACCTCGCCGGCGGCCTTGCGGCCGTCGAACGTGCCGGTGAGCGTCGCGCCGTCCTTCTTCCCGGTCAGTGACAGCCGGCCGTCCGTCGCGGTGCCGCGTAGCCAAATCTCCAGTTGCTTGCCGTCACAGAGGTACGCCGCCGCCTCGCCGCCGGTGGCGGTGATCGCGATGGTGGCGCGGCCGCCGTCGAGTCGGCCGGTCCAGTTGGTGGTGGCCTTCTTCCCGGCCTGCGGTGCGGGCGCCTCGGGTGGCGACGTGGTCGGTGTCCCTGGCTTGCTGCGCTGCTCCGACGGCTGGGCGGGCACGGACTGCTCGGCAGGCGCTGCCGGCGCGGCGTTGCCCTCCGGCGTGGCGTTGCCCTCCGGCGCGGCCTCGGCCGTGGCAGCGGGTGCCGCCGCCTTCGGGTCGGCCGTGCTCGGCGCCGCCTGGGCGCTCATGGCGAACAGCACTGCTGCCATCCCGGTCCCGGTCAGCAGGGTCAGCAGCGGGGTGATGCGCTTCATCAGCAGCTCCCTTCACCCCTACGTACGGTGGCGGAGCCCCGGTCGTTCAATTCCGCGCCAGATCCACCGATCGGACGCCGTCACGCTCGTGCGGGGCCTCGTTGGCCCCCCAGGCCGGCTCGTCGGAGCAGGCGAAGATGGCGATGGGTGTGTGGGCAGGTCGAGCAGGGCGTGGGTCTGCGGCCGGGGCGGCAGCACCCGGAAACGTGGTCGAAAGTCTCGGCACCCGGCCGCCGCTGGGTCGTCGCCCGGCGGCGGCCTCAGCGGACGGGCACGGTGGCGGTGACGGTGGCCTGGTCGATGTCGCTGGTCCGCACCGTGAACCGCAGCGTCCACTCGCCGGCTACCGGGAACCGGATCTCCGCGCTGCCGTGGTTGGGCTCCGGGGTCTCGACCCGTACCGGCACCGGCTCGACGCCCGCCGCCGGCAGCGCCAGGCTGACCGTCCACTCGGCGACCGGCAGCGCCAGCCCCTGCGGGGTGTACACGTAGGCGTGCAGCGAGTTCGGCGCCCCCACCTTCACCGGGTAGATGTCGAACTGGAGGCTGTACAGCTCGCAGGTCAGGGTCTGCGCGACGCCCTCCCGCGCGGCCCGGGCGGCCTCGGTGCCGGCGGTCCGGCCTGGCGGCGTCTGTACGAGCGCGGCGGTCAGCGCCAGCACCACGGCGGTGGCGGCCACCTCGACGGCGGCGGCCACCGCCACCCGGCCGCGACGGCCCGCCGCCACCTTCCGGCGCACCATCCGGCGCTGCCATGCGGCGACCGCGAGCACGGCGGCCAGCAGCCCGGCCTTGCCGAGCAGCAGCCGTCCGTAGGGGGTGCCGACCAGGGCGCCGGGGCGGCCCAGCTCGATCGCGGCCTGCCCGACGCCGGTGGCGACCAGCCACCCCACCGAGAGGGTCGCCCACCGGGACCAGGCCGGCAGGATCAGCGCCAGCACCCGCTCGTGGGTGCCCCGCAGCAGGAACACCAGCACGCCGACCAGACCACCCACCCAGACGCTCATCGCGGCGAGGTGGACGACGGCGGCGGTGATGCTGACCGGCGGCAGCGGCGAGGCCACCGGGTGGCCCGCCAGCGGCCAGGTCGTCAGCCCGGCCACCGCGACCAGCGCGAGGGACACCGCCCGCCACCGCCCGGCCCGACCGGACAGCACGGCGGGCAGCAACGCCGCCGCGCCGCCGACCAGCGCCACCCGTGCCGTGAGCACCGGCCCGACGTCGCTGTCGGCGACCGCCTCCAGGTCACCGGGGGAGAGCGCGCCGACCGGCGCGCCGACCATGTCCGCGGCCTGGCCGACCCAGGTGGCGGCGGTCGCCGCGACCACCAGGGCCAGTCCGGCGTACGCGGTGATGGCCGCCGGGCGGCGGGACCGCCGGCGGGGCCACAGGCCGGCGGCGAGCAGCGTCGGGCCGACGGCCAGCACGAGCCCCAGGTAGCCCACGTACTTGGCGGCGGGCACCAGCGCGCCGGCCGGTTGCCGGTCCTCCCCGTCGCCGATCCGAGGAGGGCTCGCCGAGGGCGCGCCGGCGGAGTAGGTGAAGCTGCCGGCGACCGGGTGGCTGTCGGCGGAGATCACTCGGTAGCTCACCAGGTACGTGCCGAGCGGGCGGTCCGGCACCCGGACCGGGATGCGCATGCTCGCCCCCCGGACCACCGGCTCGCCGGTGTGCACCTTCTTCCCGTCCGGGCCGAGCACCTGCACCCGCCCCCGAACGGGTGCGATCGGCTCGGTGAAGGTGAGCACCACCTCGGACGGTGGGGCGCTGATCACCGCGTCCCGCGCCGGGGCGGTGGCGACCAGCACGGCGTGGGCGGACGCCGGGGCCGGCGGGGCCAGCGGGACGCAGAGCAGGGCCAGGAGCAGCCCCAGGGCGGCTGATCGGGTACGCACGCAGACTGGTTCGGACGCGGCAGCCGGAAGGTTCAACGCCGCGGCCAATTCACCCACCGTGGTCACGGGCGCGCTGGTCGGCGGCGGGCCGCTTGACCACGCCGGCCGGATGGCGGGCGCGTCGGCCGAGGTTCTCCGGTGGCAGCCGCAGGGCGGCCGGCCCACGGCGTGCGTAATGGCGTAGGGCGGCACTCACCCGACGGCGTCCGGGCCTCGGCCGAGGTGGTGGCACAGGGCGAGTTGGAGGGCCAGTCGGGCGTCGGGGTCGTCGAGGGCGGCGCCGAACAGGGTCCGTAACTGACGCATCCGGTACCGGACCGTCTGCGGGTGGGTGTGCAGCTCCCCGGCCACCGCCACCACCTGCCCCTGCCGGCGCAGCCAGCCGTAGAGCGTCTCGGCCAGGGCCCGCCGGGCGACGGGACGCAGACCGTCCAGCGGGGCCAGCCGGGTGTCGGCGAGGTGGTCGGCGAGGCCGGGCTCCCAGGCGGTCAGCAGGGTGAGCAGATGGTCGTTGCCGTCGACGACCGACCCGGCGGGCAGCCGGCCCTCCTGCCGCAGGGCCAGTGCCCGCCGTGAGATCCGGTACGACAGCCGGGCCCGGGCCAGCTCCACAGTGGGGCCGAGCGCCGCCCGTCGCCCGACGAGAGCCTGTCGGGCCCGGTCGAGACGGCCCGGGGTGGCCGGGTCGGGCAGGACGACACGGACGGCGTCGTCGACCACCGTGGCGATCGCGCCCCCGCCGACGCCGCGCGCCAGGTGCTCGGCGTCGACGCCGTCGACGCTGAGCACGGCGACGGTGCGCGGCAGGGCCCAGCGGGCCGCGTCGGCGGCGGCGCGCAGGGCGGCGTCGCCGGGCGGTTCCGGCTGCACCAGCAGGGTGATCAGCCGTCGTCGGGTGGTGGCCCAGTCCTGCGCGGCGTCGCGCTGCTCGTCGAGGAACCCTTCCGCCGCCGCGCCGGCCAGGGCGTCGGCGTAGCCGAAGAGCGCCCCGGCGATGACGTAGAGGTGCGCCGGGGCCGGTCGGCCCTCGGTGCGGTGTTCCACCAGGAAGGCCCAGATGTCGCGGGCCCCGAGGGTGAGCACCGTGCGCAGGGCGTCGACCCGGTGGCCCTCCCGGTACTCGGTGCGGCCGAGGGCGTGGAACACCGCCCGGGTGGCCGCCAGGTCGCGGCCGGGGTCAGCCAGCGCGTCGACGAAGGCGTCCACCGCGGTCTCCACCCCGAGCGCCAGGCCCTGACCCTGGCCGCCGGTCAGCGACCGGCCCTGTGCCCGCATCGCCGCCCGCACGGTGCCCAGGATGCGTTCGTGCAGCGCACCGCGCAGGTCGCGCACGTCCGCCCCGACGGCCGGTGGTAGGCCGGCGAGCCCGGGCTCGATGTCGATCAGTGTGTCGGACACGGACACTCCTTGTCATCGCCATGACAAACCGGAGGGCGGATTCTGTGCTGCCGTGCCGATGATTTTGGCACCCGGGTGCGTACCGTCGGGGACGTGGATACCGACGTCATCGTGATCGGCGCCGGGCTGGCCGGCCTGGTCGCCGCCGCCGAGGCGGCCGACGCCGGCCGCCGGGTGCTGCTGCTGGACCAGGAGCCGGAGCAGAACCTCGGCGGGCAGGCGCACTGGTCCTTCGGCGGGCTCTTCCTCGTCGGCTCCCCCGAGCAGCGGCGGATGGGCATCCGCGACTCGGTCGAGCTGGCCTGGCAGGACTGGACCGGTAGCGCCGCCTTCGACCGGCCGGAGGACCACTGGCCGCACCGGTGGGCCGAGGCGTACGTGCACTTCGCCGCCGGCGAGAAGCGGGCCTGGCTGCGGGGGATGGGCCACCGGCTCTTCCCGGTGGTCAGCTGGGCCGAGCGGGGTGGGGCGGCGGCGCACGGGCACGGCAACTCGGTGCCCCGGTTCCACATCACCTGGGGCACCGGCCCCGGCGTGGTCGAGCCGTTCGCCCGCCGGGTTCGGCAGGCCGAGGCCGAGGGGCGGATCCGGCTGCTGTTCCGGCACCGGGTCGACGAGCTGGTCACCACCGGCGGGGTGGTCACCGGCGTGCGAGGGACCGTCCTGGAACCCGACGACGCCCCGCGGGGCCGGAGCACCTCCCGGGTGCGGGTCGGCGACTTCGGGTACGACGCGCAGGCTGTGATCATCACCTCCGGCGGGATCGGCGGTAACCACGACCTGGTGCGGCGGGCCTGGCCGGCGCGGCTGGGCGTCCCGCCGGCCCGGATGGTCACCGGGGTGCCCGCGCACGTCGACGGTCGCATGCTCGCCATCACCGAGGCGGCCGGCGGGCAGGTCATCAACCCGGACCGGATGTGGCACTACACCGAGGGCCTGCGCAACTGGGACCCGATCTGGCCCCAGCACGGCATCCGGATCCTGCCGGGCCCGTCGTCGCTCTGGCTCGACGCTGCCGGGCGCCGGTTGCCGGCTCCACTCTTCCCCGGTTTCGACACCCTCGACACCCTGCGGCACCTGCGGGCCACCGGGTACGACTACAGCTGGTTCCTGCTCACCCAGAAGATCATCGAGAAGGAGTTCGCGCTGTCGGGCTCGGAGCAGAACCCCGACCTGACCAACCGCAGCGTCCGGCAGGTCCTGCAACGGGTCCGGCCCGGCGCACCCGCGCCGGTGGCGGCGTTCACGCGCCACGGGGCCGACTTCGTCGTCGCCGACACGCTGCCAGAGTTGGTCGACGGGATGAACAAGCTGGCCGCCGAGGCCGGCGGGCCGCAGCTCGACGAAGCCGAGTTGCGGCGGCTCGTCGAGGCCCGGGACCGCGAGCTCGCCCACCCGTTCGGCAAGGACGCCCAGCTGCACGCCATCCGGGACGCCCGCAGATACCGGGGGGACCGGCTCGTCCGGGTCGCCACCCCGCACCGGTTGCTCGACCCGGCGGCCGGTCCGCTGATCGCCGTCCAACTGCACGTGCTCACCCGCAAGACCCTGGGCGGGCTGCACACCGACCTGTCCGGCCGGGTGCTGCGACCCGACGGCGAGCCGCTGGGCGGGGTGTACGCCGCTGGCGAGGTCGCTGGTTTCGGCGGCGGTGGCATGCACGGTTACCGCGCCCTGGAGGGCACCTTCCTCGGCGGCTGCCTCTTCTCCGGCCGTACCGCCGGACGGGCCGCGGCCGCCGCCGTCGGCTGATCCGCCGGCCACCCGCGCCCCGTCCCGTGCGGGACGGGGCGTCCGGGGCCACCGGCATAGCTGGTGGGGAAGTCCAATCGGATAGAGCTTCGGCGAATTGTCTGCGTTTGCGTGTTTAACCCATCGTCCGTTCGGTTGATTGCCCCTGTCCTTTGGTTTAGTGTGACTGGCACGACCGGTGCTGTGAGGCGCCGTTCCTCGTAGGACAGGAAGGGCAGCATGACCACCACGACGATCGCCCCGACGACGAGCACCGAGACGCCCCGGGCGGCGGTGACCGGTGAGGAGTCCCTCGCCAGCGAGCTGATCGCCGCCCTTTCCGCGCTGCCCGAGGCGCACCCGGATCGCCGGGCGCTGCGCGGTCGCGTCATCGAGGCATGGCTGCCGCTGGCCAACCACCTCGCCGCCCGCTACAGCGGCCGCGGCGAACCGCACGGTGACCTCGCCCAGACGGCGGCCCTTGGTCTTATCAAGGCGGTGGACCGGTTCGACGCCTCCCGTGGTGTCGACTTCGCCGGCTTCGCCATCCCGACCATCCTCGGCGAGATCAAGCGGCACTTCCGCGACCGCACCTGGAACATCCGGGTGCCGCGCCGGTTGCAGGAGCTGAGACTGCGCATCACCGAGGCCAACGGCACCCTCACCCAGACGTTGAACCGGGCCCCCACCGTCGCCGACATCGCCGCCCACCTGGATGTCACCGAGGAAGAGGTCCTGGAAGGCCTGGAGGGCGCCCGGGCGTACAACGCCGTTTCGCTGTCCACCCCCATCGGTGACGGTGACAGCGCCACCGAACTCGGCGACACTCTCGGCGCCGAGGACAGCGAGTTCGAGCTGGCCGAGCTGCGGGTCGCCCTCGGCCCAGCGCTGGCCACCCTCGACGAGCGCGAGCAGAAGATCCTCACCCTGCGTTTCTACGGCAACCTGACCCAGAGCGAGATCGCCAAGCAGGTCGGGGTCTCCCAGATGCACGTCTCCCGGCTGCTGGCCCGCGCGCTGACCAAGCTGCGCGGCCAGCTGTCCGAACCGCACTGACACGCCGTACACCGGTCCCCACACCGGCGAACCCTTCCAGCACACGCCCGCACCGTCGTCGAGCCACCGGCGACGGTGCGGGCGTGTGCGTCCCCGCAGTTCGCCGGCAACGGTGTGGCGTTCCCGTTCCCGTCACCGCCACCGCGTGCATCAGCCGCGAGATCGCCCACCTGCTCGGCGGCCGGATCACCGCGCAGAGCGTGCTCGGCAAGGGCAGCGCCCTGCACGACGATCGCGCCCTGCGCACCGTCCCGGTGCTGGCGTGCCACGGTAACCCGCTAACTTCGGGGCAGGAGGCACTGTTGCGGGCGATGGCCGACCACCGGCCGTTGGAGGTCCTGCGCAGTCTCGACGACCTGCGGGAGCGCATCGCCCTGCACCTCTGCGCCGACGCTCCCGAGCGGGTGGTGCCGTTCACCCCGGTCGTCGTCGACGCGCCCGCGCCGGGCGACCCGCTCTCCGTCACCCGGGCCGGCCGCAAGGTGCTCGTCGTCGACGACGACGCGCGTAACGTCTTCGCCCTCACCAACATCCTCGAACTGCACGGCATCGACGTGGTGTACGCGGAGAACGGCCGCAAGGGCATCGAGACGTTGATGCGTCACGATGACATCGACCTGGTGCTGATGGACGTCATGATGCCGGAGATGGACGGATACGTTGCCACCGCCGCCGCCATCCGCGCCATGCCCCGCTACGCGGACCTGCCGATCATCGCGGTGACCGCCAAGGCCATGCACGGCGACCGGGACAAGAGCATCTCCTTCGGCGCCAGCGACGACGTGACCAAGCCCATCGACGCCGACGACCTGCTGCACTGCATCCACCGCTGGCTGCCCGCCTGACCGCGGCAGCCCTTGGCGGTCCGTCCGGGGGACCGCCCGCCCGTGGTCAGGACGCGTCGACGACCTCCCGCCCCAGCGGCCAGAACGCCGCCGGGACCAGCTTGAAGTTGGCGACGCCGAACGGGATCCCGATGATCGTGAGGCAGAGCGAGACACCGGCGACGATGTGGGACAGGGCGAGCCACCAGCCGGCGAGTACCACCCAGAGGACGTTCGCCGCGCCGGAGGCGAGGCCGACGCCTGGCTTGACGACCAGCGTGCGGCCGAAGGGCCACAGCGAGTAGGACGCCAGGCGCAGCGACGCGACGCCGAAGGGAATGGTGACGACCAGGACGAAGCAGATCATCGCGGCGATGCCGTAACCGACGGCCAGCACGAGTCCGCCGCCGAAGACGAGCCACAGCACGTTGAGCAGAAAACGAATCACCCTTCCATGGTGACCGGTCTCCGCCAGCGGAGCCATGGTGACCGGTCACCGCCAGCGGCCCCAGCCAACCGGGCGGCGCCGCGCCCGGCGGCGAGCTGCCCGGCCCACGCGGCAGACACACTCCGGCCAGCTTCACCCTGGTGCGGCTTCCGCCGACGCGGTCGAGGTCGGTGCGGTTACTCGTCGCCGACGGTCTCCGCCTCCCCGTCGCGGACGTAGCGGGCGGCCAGGTGCTCGTCGGGCTGCGGAGCCTGCGCCAGGTCGTGGTGCGGGTCCCCGTCGGCGGTGTACAGAACGTCGTCGGTCTTCTGGGTCTTCTCGCGGCTCTCGTCGGGCTGCGTCATGTCTCCTCCTGACGGGTGTTCGCGACGCGGTCGCAGCGACCGGCTGCCGGGAAGTTGCGTACCCGCCCCCGGTGTGTCCAGACCTGACGGCGGGCGAAACACCGCGGCTGGTCCTCAGTCCGCCGCCGGCTCCCGGTCGTCGGCACGCTCGCGGCTGAGGAAGAACGCGCCGAGCGCGCCGGCGAGGGTGCCGAAGACCACCACGGAGTACGCCGCCAGCACCAGCTCGACGACCTGCGCGAACGTGTCCGTGGCGGTGAGCGGCTCCCCGGTGATGGTGGTGAGGGCGACGTCGTGCAGCGCCTGCCCGTACGTCCGGTAGGACCGGGTGACGACCAGCAGTTGGCCGGCGGCCAGGATGAGCGTCACGGTCACCACGGCGAGCCAGGCCAGCCGGTCGGTGAGCAGCCGTCCCGCCGACCGGGAGCCGCGCACCGCGGCGGCGACGACGCCGCCGCCGCGCGCGGCCCGCAGGGCGGTGGCGGCGCGGGCGAACCGCAGGAACGGCACGGCGAGGAAGATCAGCTGCCACCAGTTGCGCTTCCAGAACTCCCGGGCGCAGTGCCGGGCGAGCCAGGCGCGTAACGCGAACTCGGCGACGAACACCACCCACAGCACCCAGCCGGCGACGGTGAGCACGGTGGCGAGGGGTTCGTCGTGGGTGATCACCTGTCCGAGCACGAGCAGCAGGAACAGGATGCCGAGGAGGCCCATCGGCTTGTCCAGCCGGCGGGCCAGCCCGTGCAGCCGCGCGTTGTCCTGCCGGGACCGGTCAGGGCTGGGGGAATCGGCGTCCATCGGGCCACTCACCGCGGGGGCAGGCCCGGCGGCCGATGTCCGCTCTGCGGCCGGCTAGGTCGATTCCGCCGAGAAACGTCTGGATCCGCCATGCCGAGCCGGTACCCGCTGCGTCCCCCGCCATGCCGCTGGTGCCGCACGGCCCGACGACAGCCGGTCGGGTCTGGAGGAACGCTGACCGGCACCGGGCCGTCAGTCAGCACGGGCACGTCCCAGGCGGCGGGGACGCAGATGTGAGGTTTCACCCTGTTCCGTGTCGACGCTGCTGACTGTCACCGAATCTCCGGGTGGCGGGCGGGCCCCAGGGGGTATCCGGTCGGCGAGGGCGGCCAGCACGTTCAGCCGCGCGGTGCGGAGGCACCCGCCGCCACCGGCGCCTGACGCGCGTGCGGCGGGAGAGGCGACGACGAGATCCGTCCCGCCGAGCATCGGCTTGGCCGGGCGCCGAGGGGGCACGACCATGACACGGACCACCGAAGAGGTGCTGCGCGACCACCTCCGCCGCCGCAAAACCGGCGACGTCGAGGGTGACCTGCGCACCAACTACCACCCGGACGTGCGGCTGCTGTCGGCGGAAGGGGTGCACCATGGCCACGACGGGGTCCGGTATCTCGCCGGCATCCTGCGTAGCTACCTGAAGGACGGGGACTACCACTACCGCCAGATGCTCGCCGACGGCGAGGTGGCGATGCTGGTCTGGTCGGGCCGGTGCGTGGCTGGCGACACAGCAGCCCGGTACGACGGAGTGGACTCGTACGTGGTCCGTGACGGTCTGTTGGTGGCGCAGACCATCCACTACTCCGCGTCGGCCTGAACCTCGACCGCCGCCGTCGTGCTCGGGCATTCGGCGACGAAGGCGGGGTATGTGTGCCAGTGGTGGGTGACAGGGCAGGCCAGTGATTTCGGTCGGCCGCCGCACAGATCCGGGTCTGGCCGGGCAGCCACCGACACGCTCAACCTCGAACATCGATGGACTTCGGTGGCGCCGACACCGCGACGCGGGTCCTCAGGCCAGGAAAGCTTCGCCGCCCGCCACGCGCAGCTGTTGGCGTACGGGCCCCGGGACGTGCCGCACGACGATCGCGGTGCCGCTCTGACCGGCCGCCCGGAGGACGGCGACGATCGCGTCGGCCGCTCCCGGTTCGAGTTCGAGGAGGCCGGACAGGTCGACCTCCATGTGCGGCGGGCGGTGCGCCCGCAGCGCCTGCGTGACGGCGGCGGCGAAGGCAGCGGTGTCCGTCCGCCGAACGGAGCCGCGCAGGAACAGCGCCACGGCGCCGGCTGCCCGGATCGTCGGTGTGATCGACAGGGACGTCGTCGGGATCACGGTGCCACCGCCTCGACCGGTGTCCCCGGCCGCGGCTGGCCGGGACGGTGCCCCCGCACGGCGTCCCTGTGGGTGGGGAAGACCGGGAAGACCGTCTCCAGCCGCATGGTGTGCAGCACCGTGAGTACGAAACGGGATGGGGCCACCAGACACAGTTGCCTGCCGTCCCGCCGCGCCTCCCGGTAGGCGCGTACCAGCAGGCCGAGGCTCGCCGAGTCGACGACGGGGGCCTCCCCGAGGTCGACCAGAACCCGCGTGTCGACGGTGACGGCCTCCGCCAGCGCGCGCCGTACCGCGTCCGTGAGGTCCCCGGCCTCGGCCACCCGCTCGTCCCGGTCGAGGAACCCGGTGCCGCGCGGCTCGGTGGCCCGCGGCGGGGCGGCGCCGTCGTCGACTGCTACCCGGTGCAGGTCGCAGCGGGCGCAGCGGTGCGGCCCGGCGGCGAACGGCGAGCCGGTGAAACCGTTGTCGAACACCAGCGTCCACACCACCTCGGCGTCGGGCAGGACCAAACCGGCGCTGGTGACGCTGTCACCGCAGTCGTCGCAGATCAGGGTCATCAGGTGCTCCGTCGGTACGACGGTCATGCCGGTCCCTCCCGCTGTGCGCCCCTCCGGGTGTGGGCGCGGGGTCGTGGGGCCGGGCCCCTGTCGTCGGGGGCTCCTGCGGTGACCAGGCGGATCCCCGGGCGGGCGCTCGCCGGTCGGAGCGACGGATCGCCCGGGCGACGTCCGGTACCACCGGTTGGCCTCGGTGCGTAGGCGGTGAGAGTAGGGGAGGCGAGGAGCACCCGGACGCGTTCCGACCGGTCCCTCATCACCTCCAGGCAGTCCACCCCACGACTCTTTCGGTCGATCGTGGCGGTCCTCCCGCAGACGTGTGTCAGTTGTGTGACAAGTCGACGGCGCGTCGCGGGCGGTGTGACCGGTGCGTCGTGCCGGGTCTGCCGGTTGGTCAGCCGCGCAGGGCGTCGTCGACGCCCGTCTCCCGCCGGCCGAGGTGGACCGGGTCGCGGCCGGACAGCACGTCCCACGCCGCCTTGACGCCGGCTCCGTACTCGCGGATCTCGCCCCGACGCCACAGGGTCTCGTACCGCTGTGCCGTCTCGTCGCCCACACCGTTGGCGGCCACGCCGAGGTGCCGGCAGAGGGTCACGGCCCGGGCCAGGTGGAACGACTGGGTGACCACCGTCACCCGCTGCACCCCGAAGATCCGCTTCGCGCGGGCGCACGAGTCGTACGTGTCGAAGCCGGCGTGGTCGAGAACCACCCGCTGCGGTGGCACGTCCCGGTCGACCAGCCATCGACTCATCGCGCCGGGTTCGTCGTAGCCCCAGTCCATGTGGTCGCCGGAGACCAGGATGGCGCGGACCTTGCCGGTGGCGTACAGCCGGCGGGCGATCTCCAGCCGGGCGGCGAGGAACGCCGACGGCTGCCCGTCCGCGTTGACCTGCGCCCCCAGCACGAGGGCCACCGGCGCGTCCGGGACGTCCTCGACGGTGAAGATGTGCCCGTCGGCGCCGGAGCGGAGCCAGATCACGCTGCCCACGGTGCCGGCCACGCCGAGCACCGCGCCGGTGGCGACGGCCAGTAGGGCGCGACGCCGCCAGCGGGCCCACGACGGCCGGCGGAGTCGGGGCACGACACGGTGTCGGGTCAACACGGAGCAAGTATCCCCGGGTCCGTCCGGGCGGGTGCGCTCCGTGGCGCGGCATCCCATCGTCAGGCTTGAATCTCTGCCGGAGGCGTGGTGGAATACGTTTTCCGCACCCCGCCAGCAGTGTGCGCCAGCCGAAGGAGTCGACCATGTCGCCCGGTACCGGTAGCAGGATCGTGACTTGGTGGCTGCGTGCCGCGATGGTGGTCGTGGTGGGCGCGGTGGCGCTGGTGGTGCCCCGGATGATGGCAGCGCATGCGGCCGGCACGGTGTATTACGTCGACGCCATCTCGGGTAGCGACGCCAGTTCGGGCGTCAGTGAGTCGGCGCCGTGGAAGAGCCTCAGCAAGGTCAACTCGACGACGTTCCAGGCCGGCGACCGCATCCTGCTGCGGGCCGGCCGCACCTGGACCGGCCAACTGTGGCCGAAGGGCTCCGGCGCCAGTGGCGCACCGATCACCGTGGACAGTTACGGCAGCGGGAACAAGCCGCGTATCGACGGCGCCGGCCAGGTTGGCGACGCGGTACGCCTGTTCAACCAGGAGTACTGGACGATCCGCAACCTCGAGGTCACCAACACGGTTCCGTCGACCGGAACGCCCGGCGCCAACCTTCGTGACCTGCGCGGCATCCACGTCGGTGGCGACAACAGCCAGACCCTGGACGGCTTCCTCATCGACTCGGTCTACGTGCACGACGTGACCGGCGAGATCAACTGGATCGGCGGGGACACCGCCGACAACGCGCCGGGCATTCGCTTCAAGACCGGCTGGGACGGCTCGAAGAAGACCGGTGGGATCGTGTTCGACACGACCGTGCCCAACGTCACCCGACCCCCAGCCAATCCGACGATCCTCAACAACCTGACCGTGACGAACTCGCAGATCATGAACACCTCGTTCGCGGGCATCGTGGTCAAGCAGTACACCGGCGACGGCAAGGACGCGGCCGGCAACACGATCGCCACCGCGACCGGCTGGGGGACGCGGACCAGCGCGAGCGACACGAAGTTCCGGCCACACACCAACGTGACGATCCGCAACAACTACATCACCCAGTCCGGCACCGCGTACGGCTGCAACGGCATCTACCTGACCGGCGTGCGCGGTGGACTGGTGGAGCGCAACGTGGTGCAGCGGGTCGGAACCTCAGGCATCGAGACCTACTTCGCCGACAACGTGACGATCCAGTACAACGAGGTCTACGACACCCAGAAGAAGGCCGGCGGCGCCGACTCCAACGGCATCGACGCCGACAAGGGCACCACCGCGCAGAAGATCCAGTACAACTGGCTGCACGGCAACGGTGACGGCATCCTGCTGTGCCAGTTCTCGTTCGGTGACGTGGTGGTGCGCTACAACGTGCTCACCAGCAACACCCGCTATCAGATCTACCTGCACTCCGACCAGGCGGCGAGCGCGAAGATCTACAACAACACCATCTACAACGACCGCAGCGGGTACCTGGTCTACGGCTACGGCAAATACCTGACCTCGACTTACACGCTGAACAACAACATCTTCTACTCGACCCGGGCCGATGCCGTGCTCTCCTCCAGCTCGACGGTCCGCTACCAGCGCAATCTCTACGGTGGTGCCTCGCTGACCGTCCCCGGCGACAGCAACGCGGTCGTCGCGAACCCGCGGTTCGTGGCCGCGCCGATCACCGGCCCCTCCGGTACGCCGAGCACCGGCCCGCAGCTCGCCTCGGCGTACGCGCTGAAGCTGGCCTCCGGGTCGCCCGCCATCAACGCCGGGCTCACCATCTCCGACCACGGCGGGCGGGACTTCGCCGGCGCCGCGCTCTACAACGGCGCACCGGACATCGGCGCGTTCGAGCAACCGTCCACCAGCCCCACGCCCAGCCCCACAACCAGCCCCACGGCCAGTCCCACGCCGACGACCCCGACCAGCCGGGTGGTCGCCCAGCACGGCTTCGACAACCTGGCGGTCGGCCCGCTCACCAACGGCACCGAAGGGCTGGCGGTAGGCGCCGCCGGCGGGCAGGTCAGCGTGGTGGCCACGCCGAGCACGACCGACCACAGCCTCCGGTTGACCCGCAGCGCGAACAGCGGCAGCACCAGCGTCTCACGGTCGTTCTCGCCACCGTTGACCGGCAAGGTGACCGTGGAGGCCGACATCATGCGACCCAGCGCGTGGACCTCCGGCAACGACTACTTCGGGGTCCCGTACATCCGCAACAGCAACGGCCAGAACGCGGTCAGCCTGGCGGTCACCAAGAACACCATCGCGGCGTACTCCGGCACCACGCTCGTCACGGTCGGCAGCTACACGCCTGGCCGGTGGTATCACCTCAGTGCCGTCATCGACATCCCGAGCCAGACGTTCGACCTGTTCCTTGACGGCCGACTCGTGCTCGACAACAGCCCCTTCCGCACCTCGCTCGGGGGCGTCGCACAGATCGACTACTACGCCAACAGCTCGAACTACGGCACCGTCCTGGTGGACAACGTCACGGTGACCGCCGCCGGCTGAGGCGGCCGGCCCCACCGGGGCGCACCGTCTCGGCTGTATCGCGCGGCGCCACCGTCCGAGGTGGAGAACCTGCCCCTGTGCTGCGGCGAGAAGCCGCCTGGGCGTGCCGGGCAACCGCTGGTCGTCGCCTGCCAGCTTTGCAGCAAGTCCCCGACCTACTACCGCCGTGACGAACTCGACCGCGAAGAATTTCCAGCCTGAACGTGCCGTCTCACCTCCTGCTTCGGATGCTGCGTGAGTGGCGCGATCCGCCAAGTGCGGAAGTAGAGCGGCGGTGCGGTGCCCGATGGCACCGCACCGCCAGGAAACACTTCCTGACCGAGGCGGCGGGCGTTCCTGGTTACCGCACTGGGGGATCGCCTACTTGAATGGGAGCCAGGCCCTGCGTCGTTTCCGCCAGTTCTTCACTTGTTAGACCTGATTACCGATGACCAGATCGAAGTTGTCCATCTTGTACTGCCGGCCGTCGGCACCCTTCGCGAGGTGTCGTAGCTGACGATGAAGTGAAGGTCATCGTTTTTTTCCTGCGCCGATGCCGGCGTATGTCGCCCTGATGAGCTGGTAAGGGGAGCGAGCTTTGCGCAAGCCCAGTATCAGGAGGATGTGGGCCTTGATGTGCCGAGCGAGCTGCGGTGCAGCTCTACCGGCAGCCCCGAGGCTGAACCGCACGGCGGTCAGTAGCTTGAACAGCTTGCCAGGCCGGTCGTCGATGAGTGCCTCCCACTCCTCCGCGTACCCTGCGGCGATCTCCGGGTCGGTCGTCCAGCGATAGGCCGACCAGCGGACCAGCCTGCGCGCGATCCACGGTGAGATGTCGGTGATCTCGTTGACGAGGAGCCCGAGGATGACGCCGAGGACGGCCTCCCAGCGGTTCACGCTCGACACCAGCCGAAGGCTAGGCGAACCTGAGTGGTCGTTGCCGTCTTGGTCTGGCGTTGGGCGATCAGCTGCCGGGCGCTGGCCGCGCCGTGGCCGGTGAGCTGGTAGTAGCGGCGGCGGGGCTTGCCGGGCTCGGTGTGGGTATCCCAGCGAGAGGTCACCCATCCTGACTCGGCGAGCCGCTCCAGGATCTTGTAGATGGTGGGTCCGGACTTCCCCGTCGTCTTCATGATCGCCCAGCCGTGCAGCTCGTAGTCGTCGGCTTCCAGGAGGGCGTTCAGGACGGCCAGGAGCGGCTCCGTTACGCGTACAGGTCCGTGGGGCATGCGCTTAATGATAGTAGGTGAAATAAGGTGGGTCCACGTGTGGTCGGGGCGCTGGAAGGTCAGGTGCGACGACGGCCGCGGAGATCGCGAACGTCTGGAGGGGCGGCGGGGTCATCTGCCAGGGAGTGGAGCGGGTGCGTGGCCCACCGCTCCCCTGTGCAAAAAACGCGACCCGCTCCGAACCCGTGCCCGCGCTCTGCCGGGCCGTTCAGCGGCCGTTGTCGTCGAGCAGCAGCGGCACGTCGTAGACGGACAGGTCCAGCCGTGGGCGCAGATACCGGACGCGGTGCCGCCAGCGGTGGTGCTCGAACGCGGTGTCGACGTCGATCTCGGCCACGACGGTGGGCTGCACCTGGACGTAACGCAGCGGCTCAGGCCGGTCGAACTGCCCGGACCAGTTAGCCGGCAGCGGCTGTGGCCACGGGTGCGTGACCGGCGCGCCGATGCGCTCGGCAGGTCGCAGCGGGGAGAGCAGCCTGGCCAGCTCCCGGCGCTGCGGCGCCCTCAGCGGCGTACGGCCGGTGTAGCGCAGCCGGCCTCGTCGGTCGTAGCGGCCGATGAACAGGGTGTCCGGATCGTGGATGGTGCCGGTGACCCCGCCGATGATCGCCTCGGTGGTGCAGTAGGCGCGGTACTTTCGCCAGCCTCTTTGGCCGGACTCGTACCGGCTGTCGAGCCGTTTGATCATGATGCCTTAGATGCCGGCGGTGGTCCAGGTGCTTAACCACTCGGCGGCTTGGGTGATGTCCGTGGTTTGCGGGGACAGGATGATCGTGGGCGGAACGCCGGCGAGTAGGTCGGCCAGCAGCGTCCGGCGTTCGGACAGTGGCGCATCGAGCAGGAGCCGGCCGGGTGGGGCGCTGAGGAGGTCGAAGTCGCCGCCGCGTCGTGCCCAGGGTGGTGGTATCGCCCGGGTTGATGACCGGGCGGTCCTGGCCGCGATCGTGTACGTCACCCAGGCGGTATGTTCGTGGTGGAAGCTGCCCACCCCGCTGTTCGGGGTCAGCCGGGCGACCGCGCACCGCCGGTTCGCCGAGTGGACCCGTGATAGCCTGTGGGATCGGATGCACCAGGCGGTCCTGGACCGTCTCGGTGCTGCTGGCGGGATCGACTGGCCGCGGGCGGTGGTCGACTCGATCAGTGTCCGGGCGGAAAAAGGGGGGGACCTGACCGGGCCCAGTCCGGTTGACCGAGGTAAACCCGGAAGCAAGATCCACGTACTGTGTGACCGCACCGGCCTTCCGTTGACGGTGCTGACCTCGGCCGCGAACACCCACGACAGCCAACTGCTCCTCCCACTGCTCGACGCCGTCGCGCCGGTGCGCGGCCGCCGGGGTCGACCCCGACATCGGCCGGACAAGCTGCACGCCGACAAGGCCTACGACCAGCCCGCCCTCCGTCAACAGTCGCCGCCTGGGGCATCCGGGTCCGCATCGCCCGAAAGGATGTGGAGCCGTCCACCCGGCTGGGCCGCCACCGCTGGATCGTCGAGTCCTGCCTGTCCTGGCTGATGCGCAACCGCCGGATCGTGCGCCGCTACGAGCGGTACGCCGACCACTTCGACGCCTTCGCCGTAATCGCCGCCACCCTGGTCTGCTGGCGCAGACTCACCAAACTCACCAACTGAGACACACCCTTATCTTGAGCCATCCGATCGGCTGGATTTGTCGTGCAGCGATGTTGTGTTACGGACACGTCCATGACGTTGTCGATCGGGTGCGGCTGAAGGTCCAGCCGAGAACACTCCCCAGAGACGTCTGCAGGCATCCGCGGTCAGACCCTGTTTGACGGCGTCAAAGAGCGGGCG
>NZ_SMKN01000065.1 GCF_004348675.1 Micromonospora sp. KC606
ACGGGCGGTGAGTCGGGGCGCTGTGCCGCCGGCTCAGGAGGCCAGGGCGGTGCCGGCCTCGGGGACCGGACGCCCGGCCAGATCGAGCAGGCCGGGCGCTTCGTTGCGCAACGCGAACGCGCGCACCTCGACCAGCGGTGCCCGGGCTGCCGGATCGCGGGCCAGGGTCAGCTCGGCCGCCGCCAGGGCCAGCGCCAGCATCCGGTCGGTGACGTCCGGGATCCGTCCGTAGATCTCCGCCCCGGCGAGGTGCAGCTCGCCGGCGCGCCGGTGGTCGCCGTCTGCCGCCGCGAGGGCCCCGGTCACCGTGCGACGCGCTCCCTCCGACCAGAGTGTGTGGTGGCCGGGCCGGTCCAGCATCGTCCGCACCCGCACGGCCGCGTCCCGCCCGGCGAGGGTGGCGGCGTACGCAGCCGCCGCGATCCACTCGCCGCTGGCCAGCGCCGGGACCGCCGTCCAGGCGTCGGCCAGCTCGTCCACCAGCGCCGTGGCCTCGTTCAGCCGGCCCTGCAACGCACGGCAGAGCGCCGCCATCCCGAGCATCGTCCAGTACGGGCGGCGGAAGCCGCCGCACCTTGCCGCCTCCAGCGCCGCCGCCACGTCGTCACAGGGCCGGTCCGGCCGACCGGTCGGCGACCCCCCGTTCGCGCCCGGTCCGCGGACGGCGAGGCCCGCGCTCGGCTCGCGACCCGTGCCGCCCGCGCTCGGCTCGCGACCCGTGCCGCCCGCGCTCGGCTCGCGACCCGTGCCGCCCGCGCTCGGCTCGCGACCCGTGCCGCCCGCGCTCGGCTCGCGACCCGTGCCGCCCGCGCTCGGCTCGCGGACGGCCCCGCCCCCGTCCGGTGCTGGCGGGACCGGCTGGCCCCGCAGCACCAGCAGACAGGAGCGCAGACCCCGCACCTGCATGTCCCAACCGCCCGTCGGAGTGTCCACGAAGGCGTCCGCCGCGGCCAGCAGACGGGAGAAATCCCCGTCGAAGTACGCCCGCATCGCCTCGCCGGAGTAGCTGGTGGCCAGCGTCTGCCCGCTGCCCCTCGCCGCCGGCGCGGTCGACAGCAGCGCGTCGGAGCGCAGCCAGTCGCCCTCCTCCCGTAGCGCGTAGGCCAGGTTCTGTACCGCCCGGGGCAGCGCGAGTAGCTGCTGGGCACGGCTGGCCTCGACCAACTCGTGCAGCTCGTCCAGACCGGCCCGGTCGCCAGCCTGGTAACGGGCTGTGGCCGCGGTGATCCGCGCGTTGGTACGGATCTCCGCCAACCCCAGCCGCTCACCGATCTCGGCGGCCGTCTCGGCGGCGGCGACCGCCGCGTCCCGTTCGTAGTTCAGCATGTGCAGCCGGCCCAGCTCGGCGTGCGCGTCGGCCTTCTGGGCGCTGTCGGGCAGCGGAGCGAACAGGGTGACCGCCCGGTCCAGGCAGGCCACCGCCGCGCTGCGGTCGGCGCGCAGCCAGGCCGCCTGACCGAGCAGGGTCCACGCCCGCGCGGCGCACGCCTCGTCGCCGTGGGTGAGCAGCCGGTCGGCCAGCGCGTGCAGCTGCTCCGGCCCGCCGCCGGACAGGAAGGCGTTGCCGTCCCGGTAGAAGGCGATCTCGGTGCTCAGCAGCTCCAGTCGTAGCTGGTCGACCGGGTCGCTGTCGTCGGCCAGGCCCAGGGCGCGGGCCGCATGACCGGCCGCCGCCGCCAACCCGTGCAGGGCGTACGCGCGGCGGGCCGCCCGGTGCAGCGCGGCGCGCGCCGGGCCCGCGTACCGCCGGGTGGGTGTGCCCAGCGTGCGGGCGATCTCGTGGGCCGCCCAGCGGTGGTGCGCCAGCACCTCGGCCAGGTCGGTGTCCCGGCTGGCCGAGAGCGCGTCGATCCAGTCCGCCGTCCGTTCGTGCCGCGCCACTCGCTCGGTGCGGGGCAGCCGCTGGTAGCAGACGTCCCGGACCAGCACGTGTCGGAACCGGAACTCGGGCTGGCCGGCCATGGTGGACGCCGCCTGCTCGTGCACGAAGTCCCGCTGCTCCAGCCGGCGCAGTGCCCGTTCCACCGTCTCGACCGGTTGCCCCAGCGCGGCGGCGACCGCGCCGGGCCAGAACTGCACGCCCACCACCGAGGCGGCCAGCAGCACCGCCCGGTCCATGCCGTCGAGCAGGTCGACCCGGTTGGCGATGACCGCGTGCACGCTCTCCGGCATCGGCAGGTCCGGGCGTTCATCCAGCGACCAGCCGCCGCGCCCGCCGCGACGCAGCGCGCCCTGTTCGATGAGCATCCGCACGTACTCGTGCGCGTAGAGCGGGTTGCCGCCGGCCACCTCCACCAGCGGGGTGAGCATCTCGGCGGGGAACGCGGCCTGGCCGAACATGTGCTGGTAGAGCGCGGCGATGCCGGCGTCGCGCAGCGGCGGCAGGGTGACCGTCACCGAGCCGGTGATGGTGCCCGCCCAGCTCGGGTCGCGGTCCACCAGCTCGGGTCGGGCCGTGCAGAGCAGCAGCAGCGGCACGTCCCGGGCGGCGGCGCCGAGCAGCTCCACGAAGCGCAGCATGGCGGCGTCGGCCCAGTGCAGGTCCTCGAAGACCAGCACGGTGGGGCGGCGGGCGGCCAGCGCCAGCAGGAAGCGGCGCCACGCCGACTCGGCCTCCTCGGCCGGTAGTCCCGTGCCGGCCAACCCGACCAGCGGGCGCAGCGCGTCGGTGACCCTGTCCTGTTCGCCGGAGCCCACCAGGTCGGCCACCGCCGCGGCCAGCCGCCGCTGCGCGGAGGGGGCCGGGTCGGTGTCCAGGATGCCGGCCTCGGTCTTGACGACGTCGGCGAGCGCTGCGAAGGTGACGTTCTCGCCGAACGGCGGGCAGCGCCCAATCCGCCAGCTCAGCGGCTGGTCGACCAGCTGCCCGGCGTACCGGTGCAGCTCGCGCACCAGCCGGCTCTTGCCGATGCCGGCCCGCCCGAACAGCGTCACCACCTGCGGCACCCGGTCTCGTAGCGACCGGTGCAACGCGTTGACCAGCAGGCCCAGCTCGTGCTCCCGGTCGATCAGCGGCGTGGTGTCCGGCTCCCGCTCGGTCGGCTGCCGGCGCACCGGGGACAGGGCCAGCCAGACCTCGGTGGGCGACGAGCGTCCGCGCAGGGTGACCGGCGGCTGCTCGGCGTAGCGGATGGTCTCCCTGGTCAGTGTGTGTGTGACCCCGCAGACCAGCACCCCGCCCGGCGGCGCCACCGACTGCATCCGGGAGGCGGTGTTCACCACGTCGCCGGCGACGATCGCCTGCCCGCCGTCCCGGGCGGCGGCCACGTCGACCAGCGCCTCGCCGGTCGCCACGCCCACCCGGAAGCGCAGCTCGTCGGTGCCGGCGGGAGCGAACCGGGTCAACACCCGCTGCAACTCCAGGCCGGCCCGTACGCAGCGCAGCGCGTCGGTCTCGGTGGCCACCGGCGCGCCGAACAGCGCCATCACCGCGTCCCCGATGTACTTCTCCACCACCCCGCCGTACTGGCCGACCACCCGCCGGGCCGCGGCGAAGAAGCCGGTCTGCACGCCGCGGACCTGCTCCGGGTCGGTCCGCTCGACGTACGGGGTGAAGTCGACCAGATCGACGAAGAGCACGCTGACCCGCCGCCGGTCCTCCCGCGGCGGAGCGGCCGGCGGGCCCGACCCGGAGCGGGGCGTGCCGCACGAGGTGCAGAACGCCACGTCGGCGGCGAGTGGACGCCGGCAGTGCGGGCAGGAGTTCGCCAACTCCGCCCCGCAGCCACCGCAGAAGCGGTCGCTCTCGGCGGCGGTGCGTCCACATCGGTCACACTGCGCGGAGATGGCACCCTCCACTGGCTCGGCCGGGCCGCACTGCGGCCGGGCGCCGTCCTGCGTCCACCGCGAGTATCGCCGCCACCGACACTGTCAGGAACCGGGCTGTTGGTTTGTGGACACTCCTCCGGCCGGCCAGCGACGCTACAGTCAGGCGGCCACGGCAACCGGTGATCGACTAGGGGGACAGGTCATGGTGTACGTCAAGCTCGAAGGCGACTGGACCGACGGCGACGGTGTCACGCACTCCGCCGGGGACTCGGTGGATGTCGACGCCGCCACGCTGGCGGTGCTGCAGGCCGAGGGGATCGTCAGCGAGGGCTCCGGTGGTGGCAAGGACGGCACCGACTGGGCGGGGCCGACCGGCACCGACTGGGCGGGGCCGACCGGCACCACCCCGTGACGCCGCTCGGGTGAGCCGGTGACGCGGCCGGCGCGCTTCGCGCCCGGCCGCGTCGCGCCGTCAGCGTTCGTTCATCCCCGCCCGGCGGCGCAGCGCCGCGACGTCGGTGACCACTATCCGCCGGCCCTCGGTCCGCAGCCAGCCCCGACTGGCGAAGGAGCCGATCGCCTGGTTGACGCTCTGCCGCGAACCGCCGGCCATCTCGGCCAGCTGGCTCTGGTTGAGCTCGATGGTGATCATCGGTGCCTGGCTCTCGCCGGCCAGCCGCACCAGGGTCTTGGCCACCCGACCGGGCAGGTCGAGGAAGACGTGGTCGGCGTTCTGCTCGGTCAGCCGGCGGATCAGGCCGCCCAGCGAGCGCATCACCGCGTCGAGGATGCGCGGGTTTGAGTGCACCAGCTCCATGAAGGCGGACCGGGACAGCGCCAGGGCCGCGCAGTCCTCGATCGCCTCGGCCGACGCCGAGCGGGTGGAGGCGTCCAGCAGCGAAACCTCGCCGAGCACGTCCGGCGGTCGGATCACCGACAGCACGGCCCGCTCGCCGGTCGGCGCGGTGCGGAACACCGCCACCGCCCCGCGGCGCAGCACGATCAGCGATTCGCCGGGGTCGTTCTCGACAAAGAGCAACTGGCCCTTGCGGTACGTGCGGGGCACGGCCGCGGCGATGACCCGCTGGCGTGCCTCGGGCTCCAAGCCGGCGAACATCTCCACGCCCGTGAGGGCGTCACCCGGCTCCGGTAGGCGCATTTCCACGGCCGAACCCCTCCCCGGTCACGGACCCACGACTCGCTCACCGGGTGACCCTGACGGCCCTTGCCGGGGCGACTGACCCCGGTCGGCGTCCGGTAGCGGTACACATCAGATCATGACGGCCCAGTTGCGTGCTGTACACCCCTCAAACCGTCTCCGTTACGCTCCCGAGCTGCGCCGGGCCCGGCCGCCACCCCCGGCGGCCCGGGCGACCCGCCCCCGGTGGGGACGCCGTCGCGACGTGGGCGAGGATGGGGACGATGGTCTACCGCTACTTCTACGACTGCGAGTTCATCGAGGACGGCCGGATCGTCGACCTCGTCTCGATCGGCGTCGTCGACGAGTACGGCCGCGAGTTCTACGCGGTCTCCACCGAGTTCGACGACTCCCGGGCGGTGCCCTGGGTGCGCCGCAACGTGCTCGACAAGCTCCCCTCCCCGGCCGACCGGGCCTGGCGCTCACGGGAGCGGATCCGCGACGAGCTGTACGACTTCCTGATGGCGCCGGTCCGCGACCGGCCGGGCGAGCAGCTCGAGCTGTGGGCCTGGTACGCCGCGTACGACCACGTGGTGCTGGCCCAGCTCTGGGGTGCCATGCCGGCGCTGCCCCGGGAGATTCCCCGGTTCACCAAGGAGTTGCGTCAGCTCTGGGACGACCGGGGCCGGCCGCGGCTGCCCGAGGCCGACGCCGACCGGCACGACGCCCTGGTCGACGCCCGGCACAACCTGGCCCGTTGGCGGGCGATGACAGGCTGAGCGCAGGTTCGACCGCTGTGTCCCGGGCACGGTCCCGCGAGACCGCTGTGTCCCCGGGCACGGTCCCGCGAGACCGCTGTGTCCCGGGCACGGTCCCGCGAGACTGCTGTGTCCCGGGCACGGTTCGGCGAGCGGGGGACGGGCGAAGGGTGGTACGTCATGGGTGGGCAGCCGACCGGCATCGCCGACGCCCGGCGCCGGGTGACCGAGCTGATCCGGGATACGCGGATCTGCATCAATGGCGCATGCCAGCTCGTGGGGGCACTGGGAGCCACCGGGCGGCACGGTGGTCGACCTGATCGGTGTCGCCCGTGCGGCGGTGACCGGCCGGCCGTCGCGCTCGGGGGAGAACCACGAGGTCAGCTACTGATTGGTAACCAGAACTGACCCGGGGCGTTGTGTCGTCGTACACCCGCGCCTACTACAGTCGGCACTGACGGCCCGCCCCGGGCCGGCAACGGCGCCGATGGTCTGAGCTGACACATACCCTGGGGCTTAACCGGGCTTCACCTGATGCTCCAGGAGGATAAGCGGATCATGCGTATCGGCGTGCTCACCGGCGGCGGCGACTGCCCAGGTCTCAACGCGGTCATTCGGGCGGTGGTCCGTAAGGGCGTCGCCAGCTACGGTCACGAGTTCGTAGGCTTCCAGGATGGTTGGAAGGGTCCGCTGGAGGGCCTGTCCAAGCCGCTGGGCATCGCGGAGGTCCGCGGCATCCTGCCGCGCGGCGGCACCATCCTCGGCTCCTCCCGGACCAACCCGTTCAAGATCGAGAACGGGGTGGAGCGGATCAAGGAGAACCTCGCCGCGCAGGGCGTGGACGCGCTCATCGCGATCGGCGGCGAGGACACCCTCGGCGTCGCCACCAAGCTGCACGAGCTCGGCGTCAACGTCATCGGTGTGCCGAAGACGATCGACAACGACCTCGGCGCCACCGACTACACCTTCGGCTTCGACACCGCCGTCAACATCGCCATGGAGGCGATCGACCGGCTGCACACCACCGCCGAGAGCCACCACCGCACCCTGGTGGTCGAGGTCATGGGTCGGCACGCCGGCTGGATCGCCCTGCACGCCGGCCTCGCCGGTGGCGCCAACGTGATCCTGCTGCCCGAGCGGCAGTTCGACGTCGACCAGGTCGCCGGGTACGTCGAGAAGCGCTTCCAGCACCAGTACGCCCCGATCGTCGTGGTCGCCGAGGGCGCCCAGCCGCTGGACGGCCAGATGGTGCTGCACAACCAGGAACTCGACGCGTTCGGTCACGTCCGTCTCGGCGGCATCGGCCAGTGGCTCGCCGAGCAGCTGGAGGCGAAGACCGGCAAGGAGGCCCGCACCGTCGTGCTCGGCCACATCCAGCGCGGTGGCACCCCGACCGCGTTCGACCGGGTCCTCGCCACCCGCCTGGGCCTGCAGGCCATCGACGCGGCGCACGAGGGCGACTGGGGCAAGATGGTCGCGATGCAGAGCACGGACATCGTCCGGGTCCCGCTGGCCGAGGCCACCCGCGAGCTGAAGACCGTGCCGCTGGAGCGGTACGCCGAGGCCGAGGTCTTCTTCGGCAGCTGATTGCCCGGAAGCCGGCGGCGCGGCGGGTCACCCCGTGCCGCCGGCTCCCGCGACGGAAGGGGTACGACCGATGGCACCCGCCCGGCACACGGTCGCGGTGATCGGCGCCGGCAAGATCGGCGAATTGATGCTCTCCGGCCTGCTGCGCTCCGGCTGGCCGGTCGAGCGGCTGCTGGCCACCGCCCGGCGCCCGGCTCGCGCCGAGGAGCTGGCCGCCCGGTACGGCGTACGGGTGGTGGACAACCTCACCGCGGTCGAGGAGGCGGCGGTGCTGGCGGTCTCGGTGAAGCCGCAGGACGCCGGCGTGCTGCTCGACGAGATCGGCCCCAAGGTGCCGGCCGACAAGCTGGTCATCTCGCTCTGCGCCGGCCTGCCCACCACCTTCTTCGGCCGCCGGCTGCCCGAGGGCACCCCGGTCGTGCGGGTGATGACCAATACCCCGGCCCTGGTCGACCAGGCGATGAGCGCCATTTCTGCCGGCGCGCACGCGACCGGTGAGCACCTCGCCCTCGCGGAGGAGATGTTCAGCCCGCTCGGTGTCACCATCCGGGTGCCCGAGTCGCAGCAGGACGCGGTGACCGCGCTCTCCGGCTCCGGTCCGGCGTACTTCTACCTGCTGGTCGAGGCCATGATCGACGCCGGGATCCTGCTCGGCCTGCCCCGGCAGGTCGCGCACGAGCTGATCGTGCAGACCGCGATCGGCTCGGCGGTGATGCTCCGCGACTCCGGCGAGCACCCGGTCAAGCTCCGCGAGGCGGTCACCTCGCCGGCCGGCACCACCATCTCGGCCGTACGCGAGTTGGAGAAGCACGGCGTACGCGCGGCTCTGCTGGCCGCGCTGGAGGCGGCCCGCGACCGCGCCCGCGAGCTGGCGGCCCAGGCGGACTGAACCGCCGGGAGCGGTCCCGCCACGCAACCCGCCCGCCGTACCCTGCGCCCGCCTTCCCGTCTGCCCGCCTTCCCGCGCGTGCCCGTCCGCCCGCGCGTGCCCGCCTGCCCGCGCCTGCCCGCGCGTGCCCGTCCGCCCGCGCGTGCCCGCCTGCCCGCGCCTGCCCGCGCGTGCCCGTCCGCCCGCGCGTGCCCGTCTGCCCGCGCGTGCGCCGCTCCGTTTGCCGCAACTGGCGGTGTTCCTGCTCCGGGAAACCGCCATTCGCGCCAAACGGAGTTGGTCAAGGGGCGGCCGGTGGCCGCCGGCGGGGGTGAGGCCGACGCGGAGCAGTGGTGGTGGCCCATACTGGCCCGGTGTTCACTCTCGCCCAGGCGCGGCACCTGGTGGCCACCCTGCGTCCCCGCGTCGACGAGCTGATCCGGCTCCGCGCCGACCTGGCCGAACTCCGCGTCGACCTGGCCGCGCACGGCGTCTCGGTGCTCGGTGGGGTGGCCGAGGTGAAGGCGTTGGAGGCCCGGCTGCACGCCGTGCTGGAGGAGTTGAACTCCCACGACATCCAGGTCAAGGGCATCGCCCCGGTGCTGCTGGACTTCCCGGGGGAGCGGGACGGCCGCCCGGTGCTCTGGTGCTGGCTGGAGGGGGACGCCGACGTGCGCTGGTTCCACCGGGTGGAGTGCGGCTTCGCCGGCCGCCGCCCGGTCTGACCTGCGCAACCGACCATCGCCCGGTTTGGCCCGCGTAACCCGCCACCGCCCGGTCTGACCCGCGCAACCGACCATCGGATACGGTCCGATCATGATTGCGGTACGGCAGGCCGGCCCCGGGGACGCGGCGGGAATCGTCCGGCTGCGTGGGGTGATGCTGGCGTCGATGGACGGCACCGAGCCGCCGCCCGGGCCGTGGCAGGAGGCGGCCCGCCAGGTGCTGCGGGATCGGCTGGGCGGGCCGGAGGCGACGATGGCCGTCTTCGTGGTGGACGCGCCCGACCGGCCGGGCCTCCTGGCGGCCTGCGCGACCGGCACCATCGACCTGCGGCTGGGCAGCCCCGGCAACCCCACCGGCCGAACCGGGTACGTCTTCAACGTGGTCACCGAGCCCGGCTACCGGCGGCGCGGCTACGCACGGGCCTGCCTGGCGGCGCTGCTCGACTGGTACCGGGAGCGGGGCGTGGGCCGGGTCGACCTGCGGGCGTCGGCGGAAGGTGAGCCGCTCTACCGCTCCCTCGGCTTCGTCGACGTGTCCGGCCCGACCCTGCGACTGCGCCTGCCGGCGTCCTGAGGAGTGTCATGTTCGCCCTGCCGTTGACCGACACCGCCGAGTTGCGTCCGCTGTCGCCGTGGCACGCCGAGGAGTTCCTGGCCAATCTGGACCGGTGCCGGGAGCACATCTCGCCATGGGTGGGCGCGTCCTTCGTTGCCACCGATCTCGACTCCGCGCGTCGGGTGCTGCAACGCTACGCGGACCGGTGGGCCCGCGACGACGGCGGCATCTGGGGGATCTGGGACGCCGGTGTGCTGGTCGGTGGCGTGATGTTCCTGTCGTTGAGCGTGGCCGAGGGCGTCTGCGAGGCCGGCTGTTGGCTGGTGCCGACCGCCGAGGGGCGGGGGCTGGTGACCCGGGCGGCCGGCCGGATCATCGACTGGGCGATCCGGGAACGGGGCATCCACCGGGTAGAGTGGCAGACCAACGCCCGCAACGTCCGCAGCATCGCGGTGGCCCGGCGGCTCGGCATGAGCCTCGACGGCACGCTGCGGCAGCGCTACCCGGGCCCGTCCGGTCGAATCGACGTCGAGATCTGGTCGGTGCTCGCTCCGGAGTGGCGCGCGCCGGTGTGACCGCGTGGGTGATGCACGATTCGCGGTAATCAGCGGTGGCGGCACGGGTCGCTCCGGCCCAGTCCAGGGGCGGTGGTCGCGGCGACTCGGGGCGTGGCGTCTCCGGCCGACATCGCAGCGCGGACGGTTGTCTCGACCGAGGGCGGGCACCACCGCGGACGCTGGGGACGGGTGCCGTCAGGCGGGCAGGATCTTCTCGATCGCCTCGCGCAGCTCAGGGGAGTCGGGCGTGACCGTCGGGGCGAACCGGGCGGCGACCGCGCCGTCCGGCGCGACCAGAAACTTCTCGAAGTTCCATCGCACGTCCCCGCTGTGTCCCCCGGCATCGGCGGTGTCGACAAGCTCGGCGTAGAGCGGGTGCCGCGTCGGTCCGTTGACGTCCACCTTCTCCGTCATCGGGAAGGTGATGCCGTAGGTGGTCTGGCAGAACTCGCCGATCTCGTCGGCGGTGCCGGGCTCCTGGCCGGCGAACTGGTTGCACGGTACGCCGAGCACCACCAGCCCTCGGTCGGCGTACTCGCGGTGGAGCCGTTCCAGGCCGGCGTACTGCGGGGTGAGGCCGCAGCGGGAGGCCACGTTCACCACCAACAGCGCTCTGCCCCGGTACGCGTCGAGCCGTGCCGGGCCACCGGCCAGGGCGTCGATCTCGATGTCGAAGACGGTCATGACCGCGAGGGTACGCGCCCGGGGTGGCGGCCCGAGCCGGGCTCGAGTGGAACACCATGGATGTCACCCGGACCGTGAGACAGCCATGGCGTTCCACTCACCGGGTGTCGGGCCGGATGCCGGAGGGCCGGGGCGTGAGGCGGGCCCAGCCGGTGAGTGGTGTGTGGCGCCAGAACAGTTAGGGATGTTGGATGGAGCATCGGGCATGATGGCGGTCACATTCGTATTGATGGATGTGGCAGACTCGCCGCTCGGCATCTCGACGTCCCAGCGAGGGAGGGCCCATGGGTCCGAGGCACCGCGCGGCCACCGTCGCCGCGCTCGCGTTTTTGCCGCTGTCCCTGCTCGGCTGCGGGATCGGCGGCGACGAGGACGACACCCCCCTCGGGCGCGCCCCCGCTGAGGAGGCCGCCACGAAGTCCCGCGAGCGGGTGCAGGCCTACCTCGACGCGATGTCCGCCAAGGATGTCGACGCCGGCCGTAGTCAGCTGTGCGCCCCGATGCACGCCGCGTTCGACTCGGCGGCCACCGGCCCCAACGGGGACTTCGCCGACCACTTCGAGGTGCCGAAGGCCGCCATCGCCGACATCCGCACCGGCCCCACGGGGCAGGAGGTCAGCGCCGTGGTGACCGTGGCGGTCGGCGCGAAGGAGGCGGAACGGCGGCTGCTGTTCACCGTCACCCGCAGCGGCGCCGACTGGTGCATCTCGGGGGAGACGGCCGGCGGGGCCAATCCGGAGATCTCGGTCACTCCCTGACCCTCCCAACTGCCGGAACCGTCCCCCTCGACGGTTGGCGGCCCGTGCCGTCGCCGTACGCTTTCTGTCATGCGCCATGAGTGGCACCAGCTGAGCTACCCCGCCGTGAGCAGCCCCGCGCTGCAGACCAGCCGTCCGACGGTCGACTCCGCCGAGGATGCCGCCCTCGGCCTGGACCGTTGGCGGGAACTGCCCCGTGTGCAGACCCCGCCGTGGCCGGACCCGGCGGAGGTCGCCGAGGTCTGCAAGGTGCTCGACACCGTCCCGTCGGTCGTCGCGCCGTACGAGGTCGACCAGCTCCGCCGGCGCCTCGCGCTGGTCTGCGAGGGCAAGGCGTTCCTGCTCCAGGGCGGCGACTGCGCGGAGACCTTCGCCGACAACACCGAGAGCCACCTGCTGGCCAACGCCCGTACCCTGCTCCAGATGGCGATCGTGCTCACCTACGGCGCGTCGCTGCCGGTGGTCAAGGTCGCCCGGGTCGCCGGGCAGTACACCAAGCCGAGGTCGCTGCCGACCGACGCCCGGGGGTTGCCGGCGTACCGCGGCGACATGATCAACGGCCTGGAGGCCACGCCGGAGGCGCGGGTCGCCGACCCGCAGCGCATGATCCGGGCGTACGCGAACTCCGCCGCCGCGATGAACATGTTGCGCGCGTACCTCGGTGGTGGCCTGGCCGACCTGCACGCCGTGCACGACTGGAACAAGGGCTTCGTGCGCAGTTCCCCGGCCGGTGAGCGCTACGAGGCCATCGCCCGGGAGATCGACCGGGCGCTCGCCTTCATCCGGGCCTGCGGGATGACCGACGAGGAGGCGCTGCGCACGGTCACCCTCTACTGCTCGCACGAGGCGCTCGCCCTGGAGTATGACCGGGCGCTCACCCGGGTCTCCGACAACCGGGCCTACGGCCTGTCCGGGCACTTCCTGTGGATCGGCGAGCGCACCCGGCAGATCGACGGTGCGCACATCGACTTCATCTCCCGGATCGCCAACCCGATCGGGGTCAAGCTCGGCCCCACCACCAGCCCGGACGAGGCGATCGAGCTCTGCGAGAAGCTCAACCCCGACAACGTCCCCGGCCGGCTCACCCTGATCAGCCGGATGGGCAACCACAAGGTCCGCGACGCCCTGCCGCCGATCGTGTCCAAGGTGACGGCGGCCGGCGCCAAGGTGGTCTGGCAGTGCGACCCGATGCACGGCAACACCCACGAGTCCTCCAACGGCTACAAGACCCGGCACTTCGACCGGATCGTCGACGAGGTGCTCGGCTACTTCGAGGTGCACCGCGGCCTGGAGACGCACCCCGGTGGGCTGCACGTCGAGCTGACCGGCGAGGACGTCACCGAGTGCCTCGGCGGCGCGCAGAACATCGCCGACCTCGACCTGCCCGACCGGTACGAGACCGCCTGCGACCCCCGGCTCAACACCCAGCAGTCACTGGAGTTGGCCTTCCTCGTGGCGGAGATGCTCCGTGGCTGACGCGAGGAGTGAGCTTGCGAGCCCCGCAGTCGGCGGCCGAGGAAACGACCGTGGCTGACGTGAGGAGTGAGCTTGCGAGCCCCGCAGTCGGCGGCCGAGGAAACGACCGTGGCTGACGCGCCCGTCGACCTGCGGTCGGACACCGTCACCCGGCCCACCGCCGGGATGCGGGCAGCGATGGCCGCCGCCGAGGTCGGCGACGACGTCTACGGCGAGGACCCGACGGTCACCGCGCTGGAGGCCGAGGTCGCCGCGCTCTTCGGGCACGAGGCGGCGCTGTTCGCCCCGACCGGCTCGATGGCCAACCAGATCGCCCTCCAACTCGTGGTGCCCCCGGGCGACGAACTGCTCTGCGACGCCGACGCGCACGTCGTCACCTACGAGATCGGCGCGGCGGCGGCGTACGGCGGGATCTCTTCGCGGACCTGGCCGGCGACCGGCGCGGAACTCGACCCCGACGTGGTCGCCGGCATGGTCCGGCCGGACGGCTACTTCGCCGTGCCGACCCGGGCGATCGCCGTCGAGCAGACCCACAACCGGGGCGGCGGCGCGGTGGTTCCGCTGGACACCCTGCGCGCGCTGCGCCGGGTCGCCGACGACAACGGGCTGGCCCTGCACTGCGACGGCGCCCGGATCTGGCACGCCCACGTCGCCGACGGGGTGCCGCTGGCCACCTACGGCCGGCTTTTCGACACTCTGTCGGTCTGCCTCTCCAAGGGCCTCGGCGCTCCGGTCGGCTCGCTGGTGGTGGGCAGCGCCGAGAGGATCGCCCGAGCCCGGTTCCTGCGCAAGCGGATGGGCGGCGGGATGCGCCAGGTCGGTGTCCTCGCCGCCGCCGGCCGGTACGCCCTGGCCCACCACGTCCAGCGGCTCGCCGTCGACCACGCCAAGGCGGCTCGGCTGGCCGAGGCGGTCGCCCCGTTCGGGGTGCTCGCCGGCCCGGTACGGACCAACATCGTCCCGCTCGAGCTCAGCAAACACCCGACGGACGCGAAAACGCTCGCCGCCGCCGCCCGGGCCGAGGGTGTGCTGATCTCGGTGCTCGGTCCACGTACTGCCCGGCTGGTCACCCACCTGGACGTCGACGACGCCGCCGTCGACCGCGCTGCGGCAGCGCTCACCCGCGTCTTGCGCGCCTGAGACCGGCCCGCCGCGTCAGGGGTGGAGGCGCTTGAGGATGGCGATGTCGGCGGCGTGGCCCTCGTGCCTCTCCGTCGGCGTCTCCACCACCACCGGGACACCGGCGGTGGCCGGGTGAGCCATCAGCTCGGCGAACGCCGGTTCGCCGATGCTGCCCTTGCCGATGTTCTCGTGCCGGTCGCGGGTGGAGCCGCACAGGTCCTTGGAGTCGTTGGCGTGGACCAGCCGTAGCCGGTCCGCCCCGACCGTGGCCACCAGCGTGTCCAGCGTCGCCGTCATGCCGCCCTCGGTCGCCAGGTCGTGCCCGGCCGCCCAGGCGTGGCAGGTGTCGAAGCAGACGCCCAGCCCCGGATGGCGGTCCACCGCGTCCAGGTAGGGGCCGAGCTGCTCCACCCGCGAGGCGAGCGACCGCCCGCCACCCGCGCTCGGCTCGACCAGCAGCATCGGCCCGCCCGCCGCCGCGGCCTCGTCCAGCAGCGGCAGCAGCGTCTCGCGAACCTGCCGCAGCGCCGTCTCGGCGTACCCGGCGTCGACCGCGCTGCCGGCGTGGAACACCACGCCCCGGGCGCCGATCGCCCGGCCCCGGCGCAGCGCGTGCGCCAGGGTCTGCGCCGAGCGCTGCACCGTCGCCGGGGTGGGCGAGCCCAGGTTCACCAGCAGGGAGGCGTGGATGAAGACCGGCACGCCCCGTTCGCCGCAGCCGTCCCGGAAGAGCCCGTCCTGTGTGGGGTCACCGGCGGGCAGCGCCCAACCGCGCGAGTTGGAGACGTAGACCTGCACCACCTCGGAGCCGCAGGCGTCGACGTACGGCAGGGTCGCCTTCGCCAGCCCTCCCGAGGTCAGGGCGTGCGAGCCGACCGGCCGGCGGGTCGCGGCGCTCACAGGCACCCGATCGTGACCTGCGTGCCCGGCGGCAGCGGAGCGTTCTCGCCCGGGTTCTGGAAGCGGACGATCCCGTTCGGGTTGAACTGCACGTTCACCGGGAAGCCCAGAGCCTCCAGTTGCTGCTTGGCCTGCTGGCAGGGCAGGTCGACCACCCTCGGCAGGATGACCTGCGGCGGGCCCTTGCTGAGTTCGAGGCGGACCTTGGCGCCCCGTTCGACGCCGGCCCCGCTGGTCGGGCTCTGCCCGAGGACCTCGTCCCTGGGCTTGTCCGAGTCCTTGTACGCCTCGGTCAGCACCAGGCCGAGCCGGTCCAGTGTCGCGCGCGCCTCGTTGAGGTTCTTGCCCACCAGGTTGGGCACGGTGATCGGCGCCCGGCCCTTGCTCAGCACCAGGGTGACCTTGGTGCCGGGTCTCACCTCCGCGCCCACCTTCGGGTTGCTGTCCACCACCACACCGGCGGGCAGGTTGTCGTCGTAGCGGGTGGAACCTTTGACCGCCACCAGGTTCGCGCCGTTCAGCTCCGCCTCGGCCAGCTCGAACTCCTTGCCGACGACGTCCGGCACGGGGAAGCGCTCCGGCCCCAGGGACAGGGTGAGGGTGATCGTGCCGCCCTTGAGGATCTTGGCGGCCGAGGCCGGGTCCTGGGCCAGGACGGTGTCCCGGGGAACCGTGTCGTCGTGCCTCGGCTCGGCGTAGACGATGGCGAAGCCTGCCCGGCCGGCCTGGGCCTGCGCCTCGGCCTTGGTCATGCTCACCAGTTGCGGGGCGACCGTGTACCGGCCCACCCCGACCCACCAGCCACCGACCGCGGCGAGCAACCCGATGGCCACCACCGCGGCGGCCACCGAGAGCCGCCCCCGGGAGGTGCCGGTCAGCCGTGCCCACAGCGCCGCCGGCCCGCCGGACGCCGGGGCGGCCCGCCGCCGGTGTGATCGCTGCGGGCCGTCGTCCTCCGACAACCGGGCCCAGGTCGGTCGCTCGACCGGCTGCACCGCCGCGACCACCATGGTCGGCTGGGCCACCGCCGGGGTGTCGTCGGTGACCCGACGCAGCACCGCGGTACGGGTGTTCGGGTTGCCCAGGTCGTCCCGAGCCACCTGCACCTCGGCGAGCAGGGCGCCGGCGTCGGTCGGCCGTGCTCCCGGGTCGCGCCGGGTGGCCCGGGCGACCAGGTCGTCGAGCGCCCGGGGCAGCGCGGGCACCAGGGTCGACGGGGCCGGCACGTCCCGGTCGACGTGCTGCCAGGCCACGTCCACGGGGCGGTCGCCGTCGTACGGCACCCGCCCGGTGAGCATCTCGAACAGCACGATGCCGGCCGAGTAGACGTCGGTGCGGGGGTCCGCGTGCCCGTCGGTGACCAGCTCCGGCGCCACGTACGCCACGGTGGCCATCAGCTGGTTGCCGTCGGCGTGATCGGCGCTGGCCTCGACCGCACGGGCCAGGCCGAAGTCGGCGACCTTCACCACGCTGTCGACCAGGTTCGCCACGCCGCCGGTGGGCGCCTCGGCGACCAGCACGTTCTCCGGCTTGACGTCCCGGTGGACCAGCCCGGCCCGGTGCGCGGCGGCGATCGCGGCGAGCATCTGTTCCATGATCGCCAGAGCCTCGTCGGGGTGGAGCCGGCGCCGTTCGGCCAGCACCTCGCGCAGGGTGCGGCCCCGGACGTACTCCATCACGAGGTACGGGAGCCCGTGGTAGGTGCCCTGGTCGTAGACCGCCACCACGTTCGGGTGGGTCAGCCGGGCGATCGTCTTCGCCTCGTCGGTGAACCGAGCCACGAACCCGGCCGCGCGGGCGCGCGTCTCCGGTGCCTGGGACGGGTGAATGACCTTGACCGCCACGGTGCGCTCCAGGCGCTCGTCGGTGGCGGTGTACACGGTCGCCATGCCGCCGCGCGCGACGCGCCCGCGGATGCGGTAGCGCCCGTCGAGCAGCGAGCCCGGCAACGTGTCGGCGACCTGTGTGTCCATCGGCAGGCAGTCTATGCGTCCGGAGGCCGGAGTTTGAACAGGATGCTACAGCCGGGCCGCTTCGCGCCGTCGCGCCACGCGCTCGGGCAGGCCAACGGGGGGGTGCCGTTGCCCGTCGCGCCACGCGCTCGGGCAGGGCGCCCCGGGGTGCCGCTGCACCCCGGCCACGGCGACATGGCAGGGTGGGCGGGTGACCGATTCCGTACCCGCCGACCAGGTCGGCGCCGCCCGGCCCGGCCCGGCCGACCCGGCCGCCTGGCTGACCCTGCCCGACGTGGCCGAGCGGCTGGACCTGACGATCAGCAAGGTCCATCAGATGATCCGCGATCGGGAGCTGGTCGCCGTCCGTCGCGACGGCGTCCGCCGGATCCCGGCCGACCTGGTCGCGAACAAGACCGTGCTCAAGCACCTGCCGGGTGTGCTGAATCTGCTGGCCGACGCCGGCTACGACGACGAAGAGGCGCTGACCTGGCTTTACACCCCGGATCCGACCCTGCCCGGCGGCAGTCCCGCCGTTGCCCTCGCCGGCGACCAGGCCCGCGAGGTCAAGCGCCGCGCCCAAGCCCTCGGCTTCTAGCTCGATCGTCAACCTGTACGACGTGGGCGGGAATTGACGGGCCGCGCCTTCTTCGCGGCCGGCGTCGATCAATTCCCGTCGCGCGGCTGCAGCAATGGCGGTGAAACCCGGGACCCCGGGTGGCCGCCGTCGACGGTGCCGTGGGTGGGGTCAGTTGGGGCGGCGGGTGGCGGCGATAGCCAGGTCCACCAGGGCCTGGCGGGCCTCGGTGTCCAGGTCGACGGTGGTCAGCGCGGCCAGTGCGGCGTCGGTCAGCGTGACGATCCGCTGCTCGGTGCGAGCCAGCGCCCCGCACCCGGCGATCAGCTCCCGCAGCCGGGCGATGCCGGACTCGTCCAGCGCCGCATCTCCCAACCCGGCCAGCAGCAGCTCCCGCCCGGCGTCGTCGGTCGCCTCCACGGTCGCCGCCACCAGATAGGTGCGCTTGCCCTCGCGCAGGTCGTCCCCGGCCGGCTTGCCGGTCTGCGCCGGGTCGCCGAAGACCCCCAGCACGTCGTCACGGAGCTGGAACGCCTCACCCAGCGGCAGCCCGTACGCCGAGTACGCCGCCCGCACGTCCGCCGACGCCCCGGCCAGCGCCGCGCCCAGCAGCAGCGGCCGTTCCACGGTGTACTTCGCCGACTTGTACCGGGCCACCTTGCCGGCCCGCTCCAGCGAGGTGTCCCCGGTGGCCTGGGTCAGCACGTCCAGATACTGCCCAACGGTCACCTCGGTGCGCATCTCGTCGAAGACCGGGCGGGCCCGCGCCACCGTCTGCGGTGCCAGCCCCGCGGAGTGCAGCAGCTCGTCGGACCAGACCAGGCAGAGGTCCCCGAGCAGCACCGCCGCCGCGTCGCCGAAGCCGTCCGGGTCGCCGCTCCAGCCCGCCGCGCGGTGCCGTGCGGCGAACCGCCGGTGCACCGCCGGCTCGCCGCGCCGGGTGTCCGAACGGTCCATCAGGTCGTCGTGGATCAGGGCGCTGGCCTGCACGAACTCCAGGGCCGCCAGAGCCGTCACGATCTGGTCGCCGTCGACCCCGCCGGCCCCCCGGAACCCCCAGTACGCGAACGCCGGGCGCAGCCGCTTGCCGCCGCCCAGCACGAACGCCTCAATCGCCTCGGCGACCGGCACCAGCGCGTCGTCGACGCTGGTCAGCCGGGCGCGCTGGCCAGCCAGGAACTCGGCCAGCGCCTTGTCCACCCGTTGACGCAGGTGGGCACGGTCGACGGGGGAGACGGGAGCAGCATGGGTCACGCCAGCACGCTAGCCGGTCCCACGCGGCCCGGCCCCACCCCGGGGGCCGGCGCGTCGCGTACCCGCGCCGGTCGGCAGGAACGGACGCGCGTCGGCGAGCAGCCCTCGCCAGCGGCGTACCGCCGGCTCGGCCCGGTGCGCGGCGAGCCGCCGGTCCGCTTCGGCCAGCGCGTCGGCGGCCCGCGCCGAGCCGGCCCGGACGGTGTCCCGCAGCGCCGCCGCGGCCACCACGGCGGCCTCGTCGACCTCGCCGAGCTGCACCAATCCACGGGCCAGCCAGCTGCCGTACACCGCCGCGCCACGTGGGCCCCGAACGGACCGCAGCGCCTCGCCGAGCAGTGGCACGGCTGGCCCGGGCCGGCCCAGCGCGACCAGTGCGCGGCCCGTCATCGCCGCCAGTTCGTCGCCGTCCAGCCAGTACAGCCACGGCGGTTCGGTGGTTGGCTCGACGGTCTCGGCCGTGCGTCGGGCGGCGTCCAGCGCCTGCCGCCCGGCCGGGGCCCGGCCGGTGAGCGCGGCGGCCAGCGCGACCCGGTGCAGCAGCAGCGCCCGCAGCCCCGGGCTGACCGCGCGGCGAGCGCCGGAATAGCCGGCTCGGGCCAACAGCAGCGCGCTCTCGGCGTCGCCGGCGCCGGCCAGCAGGTGGCTGGCGGAGGCGAGCACGTGCCCGGCGAGCGCCCGGTCCCCGGTCGCCGCGGCGGCCCGCAGCCCGAGGCGGTGCGCGTCCATCCCGGACGCCAGGTGACCGGCGTCGCCGTCGAGCCAACCGGCGAGCTGGGCGGCTTCGGCCAGCACCGGCAGTAGCCGCTGCCGACCGCCCGGACCGGACCGGCGAAGCGCGCGGACCACGCACCTCAGCCGGTACGCCCCGACCGGGGCGAGGTCCGCGCCGCCGGCCAGGTCGTCGAGCCGGCGCAGTTCGGTCAGCCCGACGGTGGTACGCCGCCCCGGCCCGTCCTCGTCGGCTGCCCGCCGCACGACACCGCCGATCGTCGCCGGAGTGAGCAGCAGCGGGGTGGACGGGGCCGCCGCCCAGCGGTGCGCCAGGGCCAGCAGGGCCGACCGGGATCGGGCCGTGGCGGGACCGGGCGGGCCGGGCCGCCGACGCCGCGTGGTCGCGTCGGTCAGCAACCCGGCCGGTGCGTCGAGCACGGCGGCCAGGTGACGCCGCCAGTGGTCGCCCGGCGTCCGCGCCGCCCGCTCCCAGCGGGACACCTCGTGCCGGGTCAGGGTGGGTGTGCCGGCGGCGGCGCAGAGCGCGGCGGCGAGCTGCTGCTGGCTCCAGCCACGGGCCAGTCGAAGCTGGGCGATCAGCGGCCCGAGCAGGCTCGGGTCGGGCGGGGTCATCGGTCCTCCGGCACGGGTGTCGGTGCGGCCACGCCGGCACGTCCACCAGGACGGGCCGGCACGCCGCCGGTCGGTGCTGACCCCCGCGCGTGACCCCGGCGCCGGCCCCCGACCGGCGCCGCCCGCGCCGGTCCTTTCTACCCCGTGGGTACGACGTTCAGGTGCCGCCGACGTCGGGGGAGACGGAGACGGTGGCGGTGCTCCTGGCCGGCTGCGGGGTCGGCTTTCCACCGCCGTGTCGGCTTTGGCCGGTGCCGGCCGGACGGGTGCCGCCGGCTGGCGGCTGGCGGGGCGACCTCGCGGGCCTGGCGGGACCGCGAGCGCCATGGTCCGCGACCCACGGGTACGTGAATCGTCGATGTATTGGTGGGAAGGACATGGGTACGGCGGCCGTCGCCCGCTAGAGTCGGACCGTGGCGCTCGGTCTTCCCTCCGTCCTTCCCAATCCGCAGCCGGCGATCGGGGAGCTCATCCGCCGTGATGCGCCCACCTTCTCGTTCGAGTTCTTCCCGCCGAAGACGCCGAAGGGTGATCAACTGCTCTGGCAGGCGATCCGGGAGCTGGAGCCGCTGCGTCCCTCGTTCGTCTCGATCACCTATGGCGCTGGCGGGTCGACCCGGGACACCACGGTCGAGGTGACCGAGCGGATCGCCACCGAGACCACTCTGCTGCCGATGGCGCACCTGACCGCGGTCGACCACTCCGTCGCCGAGCTGCGCAACGTCATCGGTCGGCTGGCCGGGGCCGGGGTGCGCAACGTGCTCGCCGTGCGCGGAGATCCGCCGGGCGACCCCGGCGGCGAGTGGGTTCGCCACCCCGAGGGGGTGCTCTACGCCGAGGAGTTGGTCCGGCTGGTCCGCGACGCCGGCGACTTCAGCGTCGGAGTGGCCGCCTTCCCGTACAAGCACCCGCGCTCGTCGGACATCGCCAGCGACGTCGCGCACTTCGTCCGCAAGTGTCGGGCCGGCGCGGACTTCGCCATCACCCAGATGTTCTTCGACGCCGACGACTACCTGCGGCTACGGGACCGGGTCGCCGCGGCCGGCTGCGACACCCCGATTCTGGCCGGGGTGATGCCGGTCACCCAGATCGGCACCATCGAACGGTCGGTGCAGCTCTCCGGGGCGCCGTTCCCACCCGCCCTGGCGGAGCGGTTCGCCCGGGTCGCCCACGACCCGGAGGCGGTCCGCCGGCTCGGCGTCGAGCAGGCCAGCGAGATGTGCGCGAAGCTGCTCGACGAGGGCGTGCCGGGCATCCACTTCATCACCCTCAACCGGTCCACCGCGACCCGGGAGGTGTGGCGCAGCCTCCAGGCCGGCGTCCGGGTGTGAATGGTCGCACCCCGACACCTGAGCCCCGCCGCGACGGTTGACCGGTGGTGGGCACACAGCTGAAGTGGGACGACTACGCGACCGCCTGGGCGCGGCTGCACGGCGGCTTCGACCCGCGCGTCGCCGCGCCGGTGGTCCGCGCCTGGCTGCGCTTCGCCTACCACGTCGGGTACATCCTGGGTCGGCTTCGGGTCACCCCGACCGCGGTCACGGTGGGCGGGGTGCTGCTCTGCTTCTGCGTGCCGCTGTTCGCCGTCCGGGGGGTAAACGGGCCGATCATGGCCGCCCTGTTCGTCCTGCTGGCCGCAGTAGCCGACAGCGTCGACGGGGCGGTGGCGGTGGCCACCGGGCGCACCACCCGCCTCGGCTACGTCTACGACTCGATCGCCGACCGGCTCGGGGAGGTCGCCTGGCTGGTTGCTTTCTGGTTGGTCGGAGCGCCCGGTGCGCTGGTGGCGGCCGGCGGTGCGCTGTCCTGGCTGCACGAGTACGTCCGGGCGCGGGCGGTAGCCGCCGGGATGCGGGAGATCGGCGTGGTGACCGTGGGGGAGCGCCCCACCCGGGTCTGTGTGGCGCTGGCCGGGCTGCTGCTGGCCGGTCTGACCGGCATGATCGACCCGGATCTGGCCGCCGGCACGGTCACCATGGCCGTCGCGGTCTGGGTGCTGCTGGCCGGCTTCGGCCTCGGGCAGCTGCTGTCGACGGTCCGCCGCGCTCTCGTCGACGCCGGCTGATCCCGCCGCTGTCCCGCCCCACTCCACCCGCTCCGGGCCTGCCCGCCGGACTCCTGGCGGATCGACTTCCTCTGCGGTGTGTGTCGCGGTATCCCCCGATGGGGACGCCGCGACTTGTCGCGTTCGGAGTGGATCACGCATGGGGACGCCGCGACGTGCGGCGACCGGAGTGGATCATGTCCGGGATCGACGCCACCGGTTGGCGGGCGGGACGTGGGCGAGGGCTACCAGGCGGGACCGATCTCCTCGGCGACGATCTGCGCTGACAGGGTGACCATCGGCAGGCCCCCGCCCGGATGGCTGGAGCCGCCGACCAGCCACAACCCGGCCGCCGGGCCACGGTTGGCCGGTCGGAACAGCCCGCCCGCGGTGCCGTGGATGACCCCGCCCGGCGCGCCGGTCGAGTCGGCCAGGTCGGCCGGGGTGCGGATCTCGCGGAACAGCAGCCGGCCCCGCACGTCCACACCCCGTTCGGCGAGCACGTCGAGGACCCGGTCCGCGTACGCTTCGGCGAGCCCTGGCCGGCGCCAGTCCACCGCCCCGGCGGCGGTGCCGTGGCGGGCGGCGTTGACCAGCACGAACCACGCCTCGTGGCCGTCCGGGCGAACCATCGGGTCGTCGGCGACGGTGACGAGGACCGCCGGGTCGGCCGCCGGTCGGGCCCGCACCCCCCGCCCCGGATGGCCGAAGACCGCGTCGAACTCGGCGTCGTAGTCGCGCGGGAAGAAGACGGTGTGGTGGGCCAGCCCCGAGTTGCCGCGCACCCCGAGCAGCAGTACGAAACCGGCGAGGCCGCGGTCGGCCAGCGCGGCCAGCCGGCGCGGGGTGGGTAGCAGGTCCCGGTAGACGGTCAGCGCGTCCACGTTGGCCACCACCACGTCGGCGGGGACGGGCGCGGCGACACCGGCGAGGCGTACCCCGTGCACCCGCCCGCCCGCGGCGTCGATCCGGGTGACCGTGGCGCCGGTCTGCACGACCACGCCCAGGTCCAGGCAGCGCGACAGCAGCGCGTCGGCGAGGGTGCCCAGCCCGCCGCGCAGGTACCAGCCGCCGTACGTCAGCTCGGCGTAGGGGACGGCGACCAGCGCGGCCGGGGCCCGGCGCGGGTCGGCGCCGGTGTAGGTGGCGTACCGGTCGAGCAGCATCCGCAGCCGGGGGTCGGTCAGGTGCCGGTGGCCCAGCCCACGCAGGGTCCGGCCCGGACCGATGGCGGCCAGGTCACCCAATCGCCAGGCCAGCGCGGCCAGGTCGCGGGGGGAGTCGATGGTGCGGCGCAGGACGTCCCGGTGCGACGCCTCCCAGACCCGGGCGGCCCGCCGCCACAGCCCCTGCCAGTCGGCGGCGGCCCGGTCGCCGAGGGCCGCGCCGACCCGCTCGGCGAACTCGACCGGGTCGGCACAGGTGTCCAGGTGGGGTCCGCCGCCGGGGAAGACGTGCCGGACGATCGGGTCCAGCGGCACCGGGTCCAGGTACTCGTCGAGTTTGGCCCCGGTCGCCTCGAACAGGTCGTGGAAGACCTGGGGCAGGGTGAGCAGGCTCGGCCCGGTGTCGAAGTGGAACGACCCCTGCGGCGTGTCGTGGGTGTGCCGGCCGAGCTTGCCGCCGACGGTGTCGGCCCGCTCGAAGACGGTGACCTCGTGCCCGGTGACGGCCAGCCGGGCGGCGGCGGCCAGCCCGCCGACTCCGGCGCCGACGACCACGATCCGCGCCATGCCGCGCCCCCTCCTAGCTGACCGGGCGGCCACGCCAGGACAGGCGACGCCGCTTCCGCAGATGGTACGACCGTAGGGTCAACCAACCGAGGACCGCGACGGACACGGGGTGCGCCAGCGCGTCGGGCCAGGCCCGACCCCCGGTCGCCCGGGCACTGACCACCCGCCCGGCGACGCCCACGACGTACCCGACGAGGGCGGTCCCGGCGGCCGTGTCCGCTCCGGCGACCAGGGCGGCGACCGTGAGCAGCGGGGGCGCGGCGTAGAGCAGGAGCAGCAGGGCCACCACGACGGCCGCCGCCGACGGGTGCCCGAACGTTGCCCACAGCGACTTGGTGTAGCCGTCGCGCAGTTGCGGCCAGGTGTCGTACATCCGGCAGGCGGCCAGCCGCGACCCGTCCGCCAGGACGATCTGCCCCCCGGAGCGCTTCACCGCGCGGGCCAGCTCGATGTCCTCCAGCACCTTGCCGGCGACCGCGGCGTGCCCGCCAGCGGCGGCGTATCCCGCCCGGTCCACCAGCAGGAACTGCCCGCCGGCCGCCGCCAGTGCCGGCCGCGGCGAGCGTTCCGCCGCCCGCAGTGGCAGGAAGGTCAGCCACAACCATTGCAGCAGCGGCTGCACCAGCCGGTCGGCCGCCGTCCGCACCACGATCCGGGGGTACGCCGACAGCAGCGTCGCCCCGGCGGCGCGCAGCGCGGTCACCGCCGCCGCCACGGCGTTCGGGGTGAGCACCACATCGGCGTCGACGAAGGCCAGCACCGTGGCGGCCGGATCGGTGCGGGTGGCGAGCTGGTGGCAGGCGTGCGGCTTGCCCAGCCAGCCCGGCGGCGGGGCGACCCCGTCGAGCACGGTGACCCGGGGGTCGTCGCCGACGATCGCGCGGACCACGTCGGCGGTGCCGTCGCCCGAGCCGTCGTCGAGCACCACGATCCGCAGCCCGGGCACGCCCCGCTGGGCGAGCAGCGACCGCAGGCACGGCGCGACCCGCCCGGCCTCGTCCCGCAGCGGCAGCAGCACCGCCACCGGCTCGTCGACCTCGACCGGCCCGTCGGTGAGCCGGCGCAGCCAACAACCGGCGTTGACGGTCGTGTGCAGGGTGAGCACGCCGACCGCCACGGTCAGGACGAGCAGCCCGGTCATGCCGGCGCGTCGACGCCGCAGCGCCGTGACCGGGGCGCAGGCCGGTCGTCGCCGGGCCGGGAGACGCGCAGCAGGGTCACCGCCAGCGGCACGGCGGCGACCGCCATCCCGGCCGCCCCCCACAGCGCCGAGGCGGGCAGGGCGAGGAAGACCGCGTGGGCCAGCACGCTGGAGAGGTACGTCCAGAGGTAGAGCGCGAACATCGGGTCGTCCCGGCGGTCGGTGACCGCGACGGCCGGCCCGGCGAGCGGGCGCAGCACGCCCATCAGCAGCACCGCGAAGAGCAGCCAGCCCAGGTAGTTGCTGACCGGGATGCCGGGCAGCCCGGGCAGCGCCGGAGTGGCGTCCCGCCACACCCAGTAGCCCTCGGCGACCATCTGCGGGTCGAGGAAGAGATCCCAGGCGGCCAGTCCGACGGCGGCCAGCGCGACCCGCCTGGCGTGCCGGGTCCACGCCGGCCGCCCACCGGTCGCCCCGGAGGCTGCTGACGGTCGCGCCGCGCGGAGGGCCGGCCCCGGACGTGCCGCGCGGCGGGGCCGGGCGGGGGAGGTCAGCCGGACGGCGGCGAGCCAGGCCGGCCATGCCATCCAGGTCCAGGCGAGGGGGATGACCAGCGGCACCCCGGCCAGTTTCGGACCCAGTTGGCCGGAGTAGTCGTAGCTGCCGAACGGGAGGCCGGTGGCCACTCCGAGCGCCTCGATGGCGAACCCGCCGCCGGTGGCCACCGCGACGAGCGTCACCGCCGTACGCGGACCGCGGCTGAGCAGCGCGTGACCCACCGCGAGCAGGTAACCGAGGACGACCGTGGCGACGGTCAGCCGGGCCCGGGTGACGCCGGTGGTGAGCGGGTAGCAGATCTGGGCGAGGATCAGGACGCTCAGCAGCGCCCAGGGCGCCACCCGCCGCGGGTTCACGGTGTGGCCGGACCCGGTGCGGCGGGGTCGGGGGTGGAC
>NZ_SMKN01000066.1 GCF_004348675.1 Micromonospora sp. KC606
GACGACTCCAGGATGGAGTTGCCGAACGGTTGCGGTGGGTGGGTCGTTGGGGAACTGTCATCCCGCCCACCATTGACCCAGGCAAGCCGAGCAGGCCAGGGCGACAAGGTCGTCCAGTAGGGCGCTCCATCTTGTCACCCTGGCCCTGGCCCGCTCCACGGAGTGTGGGTCGGCGGCAGACGGGATGACAGCAATCAATTATACTCGCGCTTGCTCGGGCGGCAATATGCCGCTTCTGTGGCCCAACCTCAGTTGGCCATACGCTCAAAAACGTAAATACCGCGTTGGTTGGAATCGGCGAACTCGAGTAGGCGCCATCCGGCCTTCCCGGCCCGGTTGAAGTGTTGAAACTCAACCGGGGATTCCAGTTTCACTCTCTGATCCAGCACGCGCCTACCCCACTCCTCGACGCCTTCTTGGGTGCGGAACTTCTCAACAGCAACGAGGCGCATGGGTGGAGTGCCATACTCTGGAAGCCTTCTTTCTGCTACAGCCACAGATTGTTCAATCCATTCCCCGTCAATCTCGTACTCTGTATGGCTGCCGCATTCCAGGTAGGCGTATTCCCATTTCCCGGTCATGGCCGCATCGTACAGGCCATGACTTAAGTTTCGGAACCCTCATTTTGGTCATGCCCTGCCATCGATTCAGCTGCATGCCCACCAAATGTAGAGCCAAGCTCGCAGACAGAGCGGGCCAGAGGCCACAACAGGGTGACACAGCGAGCAAGCCAGCGGCAGTGGGCGCTGGTTGACAGTCCTTGATCTACACAAGGCCAAGGCTACGATCCGGGTAGGAGTCGAGGGGATCGACCCCAGCGCGACCCCAACGGGCCGCAAGATGAGCACGGCGGGCAATGTGGGCCCCCGGCCGAGACGCGGCCAGGCCAGGCCAGTTGATCGCGCCCGAGAGCGAGCACTCTTAATCCGCTGCTCTACCGAGGGCTTGGCTGCGCAGCCATCCGTACAGCCAAGCTGGCCGACAGGCGTGGTCCGGGGCCGACGGGAGGCGACACGGCGAGCAGGCCAGCGGCAGTGACCGACGCTGGCCGACAGCAGTCTTGAGTCCGCGCTTGCGGCCTGCCCTGCGGGCGGCCTCCGGCCGTCCTCGGGCGTCCGCAGCGCCTCGTGCAGAGTGCGTGCAATGATCTTGGCACGCGGAGCCGGGGGAGCAGCCGGCCCGCCCAGGTCACGGCTACAGTGGTCACACTGTCGCTGTCGCCTTCCTAAACCGTGTGGCGGTACGCCCTAGGCCGTAACTCAGTTGAGCAGTCCCGGAACCCGCTCCTGAAGCTCGGCGACCACCCGCGATAGCCCGGCGTCCAAGTTGTCGCCGTCCCACCGCACGAGTTTCCCGTCCAGCGGCTTGCCCGACGCCAGCACCGTCCAGCGGCCCCGTTCGCGTTCGCCGTCCATCTTGACGATGGCGACCAGGCCGTGATCCCCGAGCTGGACCAGCAGCTCGGTCAGGCACTCATCCAACCCCATGGCCGCGTATTGGATCACGACCGATCAGAAACGCGGCAGTCCGCATCCAGTCCGCAAGAGGTCGACGGACAGCGGGGGAGTGGTGTGAGACGTCGAGGAGGCGTTTCCGCTGCTATAGCCCCTTGTGCGCAGGTCGGCGGGGTCTCATTTTGATCTCGTAATGCGCAAGTCACGGCAGTTGTTCGCTCATGCGCCTGCGACGGTCGCTCGGCGACCTCGGGCAACGTTCACCAAGCCCTTTGATGTCAGGAGGGCTACAGCGCGGTGGGCGGTACCGATCGAGAGGCCATGCGTCGCAGCCAGGTCGGCGACGGTGGGGAGCTGGTCGCCGGGCCGCAGTCGGCCGTTGGCGATCTGGTCGCGCAGCTCCGCGGCAATCGTTTGGTATGGGCTGCTCTCCACGCTGCGCTGCGTGGGCGCGACCGGGCGCGGCGGCATCCGGGCGGCGAGGGTGCCGGCGGCCCGCTGGTCAGACTCCGACAGCCAGGCGGCGTACACCCTGAGTGTCGTTGTTCCACCGCCACCGTGGCCAAGCCGGCCGGCGACCGTTCGCACATCGACACCCGCGTAGATCAGCTCGGTCGCCGAGTAGTGGCGCAGGGCGTGGATGTGGCTGTCGATGCCGAGCCGGGTGGCGAGTCGGCTGTATCGCTGGGTGATGGTGTCGGGCCGGTAGCCACGGCTGTTGTCTGGCTCGGGGGAGAAGATGTAGTCGGCGGGGTCGGCGTCTGCGTCGAGCTGCGCCAGGCGGTCGAGGTACCGGCCGTGCAACTCGCGCAGCACTTCTATCGTCTCCGGGTCGAGCGCCACCCGTCGTTGCTGGTGTGTCTTGGTGTCCTTCTCTTGCAGCTCGCCATGCTCATCGAGGTAGGTGCTGCGCCGCAGCGTCAGCACGCCGGCGGACAGGTCGAGATGGTGCCAGCGCAGCGCGCACAGTTCCCCGCGCCGGGCGCCGGTGGTCATGGCGAGCCAGACCAGCGCGCCCCAGTCCGGGTCACGCCACGCCTCGTTGATGATGCGCGCGGCGTCGGCAGGGTTCGGTGGATGCGGGTCAGGATGGGGCGGCGCAGGTGGCTCGGCCTGCCCGGCGGGGTTGACGGCGATCCAGCGCCACCGGACGGCGCGACTGAAGGCACCACTGAGGATCCAGTGGATTTGCCGCACAGACGAGGCGCTGAGCGGCTTGCAGACGTGGGGCCGGCATCTCGCCGTGCAGGTGTGCTCGCCCTCCAGGCGGTGCTTCACGTTTGCCTTGCCGCCGCACCAGTCGCGGCAGCGGTGCAGGTTCGCGTAGAACGACTCCAACGTCTCGGCGTCGAGCCGGGTCAGCGCCACCTGCCGAGCACCGGACGGACGTGCTTGTTGAGCTTGTTCACGTAGCCCATGCGGGTGGTCGGCTCGATGTCGGCGACATCCAACCACTTGTCGAGCAGTTGGTGCAGTGTCGCTCGCGTACGTGGGCTGCGCTTCTCGTCAACCTCGTTGAGAAAGCGGGTGCGAACCTTCTCCGCCTCACACTTGGCGGTCCGACCCGCCGGGATGGTCTCGGTGAGGTAGTGCCGCTTGCCGGTGAGCGGGTCGACGCCCGCATAGACCCTTACTCGGAGTGACCCGCTGGGAGCTTCATGATTTCGCCGCGTTGCCGCTTCACGCCTGCCACGGCGCCGACAGTAGCGCGATGGCTCCACGAATAGCTCCACGCGAGCCGGCCGGATGAGAGAAGTACCTGTGCGCCCGGCAGGATTCGAACCTGCGGCCTTGGGATTAGAAGTGGTATTCGTGTTCCGCTCCCTGGCTTCCCTAGCTTCACTGGCTGCATGAACCCTTGTGTCGGCTGTCCCTGGCTTCTCTGGTGGCCCGCATTTCGCACCACGAATAGCTCCACGGCCGAGCTGAGTAATGGGCCGGAGGCGCCCCGAGGAACGTTGACTCTCTGTAATCCCGCCCCAGGGCGTCACCCAGAAGCCCCGTTCAGCCTTTCTGTACATCGATCAAGGCGGCCCGCAACGGGCCGCACGCGCCGCCGCCTGGGCGCGCGCCGGCCGCTGCCGCTGTCGCTCTGCGGCCGTCACGCCGGACGCCCGGCGGCTGGCGCGGAGAGCGGAGAGCCCGGAGGGCCGCCGCAGACGGGACGGGTGTGGAAGTGGAGGCGGTCCGTCGCCGGCAGCCGGCCGCGCCGCGCCCGAGCGACGCGGCGCAGGGAAGGGCACGCCGGGTCCGCGCGGCGAGTCGCGGCCGTCGGGGCCGGGGTTGGCGGCGCGAGTGTGCCGGGCCGCCCCTCAAAGCTCAAGGGCGCTACGCGTCGCAAGCGACGGCCCTGCGGGCCGCCCTTGACCTCGGAGCCTCTGCGACCCTCGGGCAGGAGTCGTGGGCAGGCCGATGGCCTGCCCTTACAAGGTGCGCGCCGCCAACCCCGGCCCCGACTCGTCGCCGGCCACCCCGGGGCGTCAAGGTCCGCTTGACGTGACGTGCCAGGGCGACGGTCCGCTCCCAGACGGGCGGGTCGACGGTAGACAGTGCCTACTTGCACTGGCCACGTATCGTGAGCGAATGGAATGGTCGACTATCGTGGGCACAATCGTAGGTGCCGTTGTAGGGCTTATTTCAGTGTTTCTGGCCGATCACCTTCGTTGGCGGCGTGAGGACAAAAATCAGTGGCTGCAAGCGCGTCAACAGGTTTACGTCGACTTTCTCGCTGCTCTCAGCAAAGCCCATTCCGAGATGCGGTCGGTTGTGTTTCGTGGCGAGCTTTCTGACGTTGAGAGGCGTCACGCACTACTTGCGGCCACAGATGCATCAGGAGTTTGGCGGCTGCGTCAAAGCATCTCCCTGATTGGCTCGCGGCAACTCATGCATGAAGTGGTTGCAGCTGCTCAGAAGTTGGAGGGTGTGTGCGAAGCCTTGAGTTTGGATCCCGATGTTTCGAGCGATCGGTACATCGAGGCGCGAAACAACTTGTGGGCTGCTAATGCAGCCCTTCGTGAGTCGATGCGTAAGGACCTCGGAATTGCGGGAGATCCTGACCCCGACTTACATACTTACCGGCCTCTCGGAAATTGATTATCAGCTTCGTGGTGACTGTGTGTTCGGGTGACGCGACGTACTTCCTTGCCTCGTGCCCGAGTTGTGCCCGACACAAGGGTCAACACCGGGCCTCAGAAACCTGTGACATGGCCAGAAGTAGCGCTGAGTCGCGACATCCTCCGTCATGTAACTACGATCTGTATAGATCAACCCGATTCCCAAGCTGAGCGTGCACACCTCCGAGGACCGTCGAAGTTGGCGCCCCGGCGCTACCCTGCTGCCGTGTCTGAGCCGGAGACGAGCGACCACGGTGTCGTGACCCAGCACGCCCGAACGACGCTGCCCTATCGCCTCGCCGTGTGGTACTTGAGATCAGCGATGGTGAGCTTGCCCCTGGCTTTTATCGATTTTGACCGCCTATGGCCGATCTGGCCATCGGTCATCGTCCTGAGCTTCATCTGCGTGTCGCCAGTGCGCTATATGGCGTATTTCGAGTGGAAACTGTCGCAGGCCGATCTCGGCGTCATGCTATGGCGCGACGCTTTCAGCCCCCGTTTCCGCTAGCCACTCACGCGGGCCGTCTCTTCGCGCTGCACTGCCACGTGCGCAACGCCGCCATCACGAGTCGTCATCATCCGGGCTGCTGGGTGACTAACCGGGTGACGACCGGCAAGTACCCGGCCGGACAAGTACGGACGCCGGTGGACTGTCTCTACAGCTCGCCGCCTTTGTCGGCGCTGGTCCCGCTGCCCTTGAGGTTCTTTCACACCGAAGCAGTCAGCCCTGTTGCTGTCGACAGCAACGGTGACAGCAACAGGGCGGAACAGGGCGAGCCGAAGCCAGCCGACGACGGATCAACGCCCGACGTCAGAGACGTGCGCGGACGGTGCCGGACAGAGCGCCCAGAACTTACAAGCGAGGGGTCGCACACGTAAGAAGTCGGCTTGCCGACAGGAGATCAACCCATCAGCGGGTATGGATCGGGACACCGCCTGTGAAGACTCCGCATCATGGCCAGTGTTCCGCCCCAGGACCCGTGGGCTACTCAGCAGCCCAACCCGTTCATCACGGTGCCTGTACCGAACGATCCGATGACCCCTGCGAAGAAACTGGGAGCCGGAGGTATCGCCGCCATCGTCGTTGGCGGGGTTTTGCTGGCTTGCTGCGGCTTTGCGGGTCTAGGTGCTCTCGTCGGAGACGAGGAGCCTGAGGCCAACGCATCACCAAGCCTGTCACCCTCGTCAACCGCCGTAGTACCGACCGCCAACCCCTTGGCGGCCGTCAGCGCTTCTCCCAGCATCGTGGCTGAGCCGTCCAGGACGATCGCAGCGCCGAAGCCGAAGCCGACCACAGCGGCACCGCAGCCGAAGGAGCCCTACTACCGCAACTGCGACGCCGTGCGCGCTGCCGGAAAGGACCCGTTGTACGAGGGAGACCCCGGATTCCGACCTGCTCTGGATCGGGACGGCGACGGCGAAGCCTGCGAGCCGGACGGCGGCAACGGCGACACCGGGCCCGCGCCAGACGGCGATGTCTACTACGCGAACTGCTCGGCAGTGCGAGCCGCCGGCGCGGCTCCCATCCGCAAAGGCGAGCCAGGCTACTCACGCAAGTTGGACCGAGACGGCGACGGGATCGCATGCGAATGACACCCGACGCGAGGGCCCCCGACCGGAGGGGCAGCTACTGCTTCACTGGGCCGTCCCCGGGCCGTCTGGGCCGCCGCCAGGCCGGCAAACGCCGACCAAGAATGACCAACGGCGACCAGTAGCGGCCAAAGAAACAGCAGGTCAGCCGCCATGTGACGGCGGCTGACCTGGTAGGCGACGGACGAGTCGACCTGTACGCCGGATTCTGTAAGGCCGGGACGTGTGCCTGGGTGGGGTCTGGGTGTCCCGGCAGCGACAATTTCCGCAGTGTCACGCCAACCCGAGGGCCGCTAGTCTCATGACTGCGCCCGCACCTGCCTGAAGGGCGTCCTCGAACCTTGCGGTCAAAGGAGATCGGTCTTGACTGGCAGTCAGGCGCGTCGCGTAAAGCTTCTGGACTGGCTATATGACTATCCGGGCGACGTAGCAGGCATCGTTGACTTTCTCGGGCAAGAGCCCGACGAGCTGACGGAGAACCTGTGGCGCGGAACGCTCCGCGCCTTGGACAAGGACGGGCTCATCAGGCTCGCGGAGACCATGGGCTTCGCTGGCACATCGGCGTTTATCACCGATGGAGGCCGAGCCGAAGTGGAAGCGCGGCGCGCTCGGAGAGAAAATCCGGCGCTGCGCAGAGCGGCTGCGGCAAACGGGCTTCTGCGTTGGCTGTACGAGCAAGACCCGTACGGTGAGTCCTGGTCTCAGATAGACCAAATCGAGTCCACTGACTATGCGGTGTTCGAAGGCGGTCAACTCCCAGCGCAACTGTTCCGACGCGTGGCCGACCACCTCCATGGCGAAGGGCTGCTTGTCGCCGGGTCCTACGTTGCAGAGTTTGACGGACCGTTGACGGCCCAGCTCACCCGAAGAGGTCAGGAGTGTGTCGAGATAGGAGCCGACGTGGCCGAGTACCTGAACCGGACGAAGGAGCAGCCGACGAACGTCACCCACTTCCACGGGCCTGTGTCTGGCAGCAACGTGTCTTGGGCCAGCGCGCACGTCACTCAGACCGCAACGACAACGGGTATCGCCAGCGATGAACTCGGTGTCCTGCTTCGCGCCATCGCAGAGGCGCTGCCTGTCCTCGGTCTCTCGAACGAACAGGCAGCGGCCGTACAGCGCAACGCGGAAATCATCGAAGGCGAGTTGCAGCAGAGCGATCCGGACAAGCACGTCGTCAAGACCATGCTCATGCGGACCGCGGACACCATCGTGGGCGCCGGCAACAGTGCCTTGGGGTTGGTGCTGACGGGGTACGCCAAAGAGCTCATGAAGAAGGCCGGCATCTCCATCGAATAGGGCTACACTGCGGCTTCCCAGTGCTGGACCTCGACGGTGATATCGCCGAGGTTGCTCCCGTCCCTCTGCACCATGTACCGCCACAGTGGCCATCCGCAGCCGTGGAGTTGTGCCCATCCCTGTGCTACCGGCTCGGGTAACTCGTGCTCAACGATCGTACCGATGTCGCTCCCAACGGTCCCACAGGCGAACCGGACGGGCCCCCCGCTGATACTTCGCCAGCGGAGGCGAAAACGATGGTTGCCGCAACCATTCATCGTCGCCGGGTACTCACGGAAGAACTCGCCGTTTGCCGTCCGCAAGGACACCCACTGGTCCGCAAAGGCACGCACCGTCGCGCGCCACTCTCGTTCTAACCGCCAGCCGGGTAGAACGTCCGGGAAGATAGGCACTTCCCCGCCATGAATCTCGTTTCCGATCTTGGTCGTGCTCCACTTGATGAAGGGCTTCACGCGCTGACCGTACTGCCCTGAAGAACCATCGCTGTCACGGCGGCTCTGAACTGGCTACGGCCGCGCGTGAGGCCGTCCCGTGCCCGATCCGTGCCCGACGGACCGGTCAGCATCGGTCAGTAGAGGTCCGTTCACGACCTTGGCCACGTTACGCCTGTGCTCGACTAGCAGCCGACACGACTGGCCGGTGCGTGATTCAACCCGCTTCCCAAGCTGATGTCGTGCCAGGCAACCCATAGACTGACGCGGATCGTTGTCGGAGTCTCAGCCCAGGTGAGGGGTTCGTGTTGGCAGCTCAGCGAGGTAAGCCGTGGTTTCCGATCGCCTGGTCAATGCTCGCTCTTCTCTGCCTATGGCTGACGGTTGCTTCGGCGTTGGACCCGGACGGGCCGTGGTGGGTGCCCGTGACCTTCGGAGCCTGCGCGCTGGTCGCAGCGGGCAGTGCCGTTGCCTGGCTGCGGGACAGCCGCAAGGGGAACCGCCCGACCTAGCCCTGCCGTCCTTCGTCTGCCGGGATCACCGAGACGACGGGAGCGGTCGCCGCTGACGGCAGCGGACAGGTGCGAGGTGACAGCGGCGCGCTGGTCTAAATGGTGAGAATGGCAGAAACCCCGAACGCGCGGGGTTTCTGCCATTGCGGCCATTTAGACCAGTGGCTTACGCGGGTCTGCGGCCTGTCGTTGCGGGTAGGGCGTGGATGGTACCGGTGGTCTGGTGTACGTCTGGGTGGACGAGGAACGCGGGTGACGGTGGCCGTCCGGCGCCGGTGCGGGCTGGTGGGTCGAGTTGGCGCAGGTATCCGTGGATTTCCAGCAGTGACAGGACGGGGTCGAGGTCGGCGGCGGTGGGGATTTGGCTGCGGACGGCCCGGTACAGCTCCTTCTTGGTGAAGGTGGTGGAGCCGGTGCGTTCGATCCAGGCGAGTACGTGTCGGGCGTAGCGGGTGGTCTTGTCGGTGCCCATGTCGTCGAACGCGGCCAGGGCGTGGGCGGCGAAGTACTCGCCGAGCAGCGCGGCTCGCTCGATGGTCTCGGCTGTGACGGGTTTGCCCCAGCCGTCGCGCAGGTGTTCGGCGAGGTGGATCAGTCCGGCGAGGCGGACCACGGCGCCGGTGTACTTACTGCCCCAGTCCACGACGTGTCCCCACGCCCCGCCGGGGGCAAGGCGTGGTTCAACGGCCCGTTCGATGTCCAACACCCGTTCGTTGGCTTCCGGGGTGAGCGGGAGCACGGCCGGGTCGGTCCATTCGGCGAGGCTGGCGACCAGGGCACCGAGGTTGGCGGCGTAGGCGGTCGCGATGGGTTCGGGTACCGGGTCGGCACCGATCTTCCGACGACCGACGGTGTTCTCGGGCAGGCTGAACAGAATTCGAGCCAGCAGCCCTTTGCCTCGGAAGCCGGGCATGTCGGCGATGTCGCGCAGCACGTCGGGTTGCACTGCCAGGCCGAGGGTGAGGGCGGGGTGTTCGACGTGTTCGGGGGCGCGGGAGCGGCGGTTGACGCGCAGCATGTCTCCGGCGTGGCCCTTGAGGAACACTTCGAGGTTGGGAATGCCGGAGTAGCGGCCGGCGATGGTGGCGAAGATTCCGCCTTCGGGGGAGAGGACGGCGAGGCGTCCGCCCTGTTCGGCGAGCAGTGAGGCGGCTTCCTCGCTGGTGACGTCGTCGGCGACCAGCTGCGGCAGGACAGGCACCGTTACGGCGTCAGCGTTCATCGCGGCGGCGGTCGCCTCAGCGAGCAGCGTGTCTCGGCCGGATGCATCGGCGTTCGCGGCGGCAATGGCGGCTTTCTCCGCCGTCTTACCGGCGACGCGCGCGGCGAGTTCGGCTTCCACGATCGCCGGTTTGGTGCGCTCGACAAGGGCCTTCTCCGCGGCGAATAGCGGCCCGGTCATCGCGGCGAAGACGGCTGACTTGCGGGAGCCGGGCGGGAGGACGACGACGGTGAACAGGTTTGTGGGTTCGCGCCAGGAACCGCGTACCTCTACTTCGGCGCGGCCTCCGGCGGCGGTGGAGAGTGCGGCGAGGGCGATGCAGCCGGCGAGGTCGACGGGGGTTTGGGTGAACTCGGCGACGGCGTAGACGTGCTCGGCGACCCAGTCGGGCAGCACGTAGGCGGGGAATTCGGGGAGGTGTCGGCGGTCGCCGAGCGGGATCAGCGGTGCCCATTGGGTGCCGGTGGCGGCGTTGTCGAGCATGGCCCGGCCGGTGGCGAGGATGTCGGTGACGTCGGCGCCCTGGTCGGCTTTCTCGGCGAAGTAGGCGCCGAGGTCGGCGACCTGGCGGCGGCGGGCGTGGTCGGCGACGATCCGCGCGTAGTGGCCCGCGTTCGCCGTGGTGGGCACGGCGGCGATCAGGGTGTGTAGGTATGGGGCGCCGCCGACCTTGGCTAGGTCGCCGGTTGCGGCGAGGCGGGCGGCCAGGGCGATCGGGTCGACGGGTTCGCTGGCGGCGTGCATCGCGCAGAGCGTTTCCCACAACCGTCCGTGCGCGGGCCGGTGGAAGTCCGCCGGGGTGAGCGTCGAGGCGAGGTCGGCGATGACGGACGGGTTGAGCAGCGCAGCGCCGATCACGGCCTGCTCGGCGGCGTGGTCATGCGCGGGCGGTCGGGTCACGATGACGTGCTCCTGTCGTGAGTCGGGGAAGGCAAGTCAGGCGGCGGCGCGGCCGGGGCGCGGCCGGCGAACCGCGGCGGCGCGGGTCACCAGGTCGCGCAGGCCGGCAAGCAGGGTGCCGAGCTGGCGGCGCGCGGCCGGGTCGACGTCGGCCAGGGCGACCCGTACGCGGATCTCCGCGTGCTCGCGGCCGTCGCTGGCCCGCACCCGGACGAGGACGGCACGGGCGTGGCCGGGCAGGTCGACCACGATCTCTGCCGAGCGGTGTTCGTTGAGGTTGCAGCGGTGGTCGCGGGCGCAGAAGTCGGTGTGACCGGTCCGGCTGGCGCGGGCGGTCACTGCTGGCCTGCCCGGTACTCGGTGCGGACGTACTCGGCCAGGCGGCGACCAATGCGGACGCGGCGGCCGGTGCCATCGCAGCGGCGGCAGTCGCGGCGGGTGCCGATGGCCGTGCGGTGGTAGCGGCGGCCCCGGCAGCGGCGGCAGCGCCCCCACGGGGACGCCACGCAGAGAATCAGGTACCACGCTGCGTAACCGAGGGTGGTGAGGCTAGCGAGCAGGGCGATGGTGGTCACGGAATGCCTCCACAAGCCGGTTTGGGGGTGCAGAGGGCCGACGCCGCTAGGAACTAGGGCGCTGGCCAGGGATCAGATGGGTTGCTAGCGGGGGTGCTAGGTCTAGCGGGGGTGCCGCTAGACCTAGCAACCACACGCTGTCCGGGTTAGGCGGCTTTGTCTCCGCGCCGCTTGTTACGCTCCGCGACCGCTTCCGTAATGTGCTGCCGCTCGATGCCGCGCCGGTTGGCACCCTTGCCGGTGGCCGGGTCGGTGCCCCACACCTGCCCCGTGGTGATCCCGTACGGCTTGAGCGCGGCCGTGAGCTGATCGCGGGTCAGGTCGCCGTAGGCGGCGGGGTTCAGCTCGGCGAGCCGGTCGGTAAGCGTCTCGGCCCACACCTTGCCCTCAGTGGCCGGGACGACGGTGAGGATGTCGTCGAGCAGGGTGTCTCGGCGGGTCGCCGGGGTGGCCGGGGTCTGCCCGATGGCGTGGCCGGTCAGTGTCCCGGCGGCTTCCCGCAGGGCGCGTGCCCGGTCGGTGATCTTCTCGGCGGTCGGTCCGTCGACGTAGAAGGTGCGCACGATCTGGGCGTCGTCGGCCGCGCCGACGAGGTAGCCGACGCCCTTGTCCTTCTTGGCGAACATGGTCGCCCGGATGCCGTTCTTGTACGCCGACGTGCCAAGGATCATGTCGTTCTCGATCTGGCCCATGACCCGCAGGCAGAACCGCGTACCCGCGTTCGCCGACACTCCGGTGGGCAGGCTCTTGGCGTCCGGCCGCTGAGTAGCCACCACGAGGATCACGCCCAGGGCGCGGCCGAGCTTGATGACCTTCTCGGCCAACTCGCCGGCTTCCTTGCCGAACTCCGGATGCGAGAACAGCTCCTGCACCTCGTCCAGGGCCACCACCAGCCAGTGAAGGCCGAGCTTCTTGCGTCGGGCCAGTTCCGGGGTGACCTTGTTGTCCGGGCACACCGCCTTGGGCAGGCCCTTGATGACGGCGGCACGGCGCTGGCACTCCTTGCGCAGCTCCCGCAACGCCAACAAGCCCTCTTCGGCGGTGTCGTCGTCCTGCCCCGACGCATACCGCGCCGACACCTTCTCCAACGGGTCCAAGCCGCCGGTGCCCTTGAAGTCGAAGCACCACAACTCCGCGTACGGGTCCAGCGCGGCGGCCAGCATCGGCACTTGGGTGGCGGCGGTCTTGCCGTAGCCGGGAATCGACCCGATCAGCAGGTTCGTGTACGGCAGTTCGAAGGAGATGACCCGGCCGCGTGGATCGGTGCCGAACGGCACCGGCCGGGCCAGGTCGAACCCGCCCGCTGCCTTGAGCAGCGGCCAGGCAGCCGGCTTCGCGGCGGCCATGTCCTGATCGCCCACCCACAGCAGCAGCCGCCCAGGGTGCACCTCCGGCTGCCCTTCCGGCCACACACAGCCGAGGGGCCGGGTGAGGCCGGCGGCGAGCCGGTCCCGGCGCTCGATCACGTCCCCGGCCGTCACGCCCGGGGGCAGGTCGATGTCGGCCCGCCACCCCGGCCCGTCGCGGGTGATCGGGGCAGTAAATGCGATGGCGCGGTTGCCCTGCTTGGCGATGGCCTGGGTGATGCCGGCGATGCCGAGCACGGCCAGGGCGCGCACCACCACATCGGAGGTGAGCCGGGCGACCCTCGGGACGACCACGGCGGTGTCGAGCAGCGGCTTGTCGGCCGGCTGACCGACCATGCCGCACAGCGTCACCAGCAGCGCCAGCACCGCCCACCGCGCCCACTCCGGCGCGAGAGCGACCGCCACGCCCCCGGCCAGGGCGACCGCCAGGGTGAAGGTGGCGACGATGCCGCGCCACCGCACCCGGCGGTCACGCTGCCGGGACAGCTTGAGGTAGTCCTCGGCGCTCTCCCGCCGCACGGTGGCCTGCCGGACCGGCTCGCCTTCCCAGTCGAACAGCCACCGGACAGCGCCGGACAGCATCCGCCACGCCCCGGCCGGAGCACGGAACGCCAGCTTCCCGGCGTACTTGGGCAGGCGGGTCAGGTGGTAGGCGGTGGTGTGCAGGAGATGCCCCACCGCCCACCGCATCGTGTCGCGCAGCTCGGCGCGCGAGCGCAGCCAGGCCGGCAGGATCGGGCGACGCTGACCGGCACGCACACCGTCGAGGGTGAACCGCGGGGACCGCTGCGCGGCCGGCGAGTCGACCAGCACCGGCCCACTGTCGTCAGAGTCGGTGTTGCTGCGGGCGGTGCGGGCGGCGTCCAGGTCGACCACGTTGGTGTCGGGGGCATCCTCGGTCAGGTCGCGCTCGGCAGCCCGCCAGTCGAAACGGTCGTCATCGTGGGGGGACGTCATGATGAGTGTTCCTCCATCTGAGGTTGTGGCGGTGGGTAAGGGTCGGCGGCGCAGCGCAGGTTGGTAGCCAGGTGGCCGCGCCGCCGAGCAGGGGATCAGGCGGCGAACAGGGCAGCGATGAACAGCCAGCCGATGTGCCAGGACTGGTCGAGGGCGTAGGCCCCGGTGCCCAAGCTCGGGTTGTCGTCGCGTCCGGGCCGGGGAGCACCCAGGGCGTAGAAGCGGGCCGAGCCGAGGGCAGCGGCGATGCGTTGGAGCGGGGTACGCCGATCGGCGATGTAGTGGGTGACCGCCGAGATGGTCAGCCCGACCGCCACACCCCACGGGTCGAGCCGCAGGCCGGTACCAGCGATCAGGAACACCAGCGCCAGGCCGGCGGTGGCGGTGTAGGTGGCGACGTGGGCGGCGCAGGCGATGCGGCCGGTCCAGCCGGGCTGCCCCTTGCAGTCGGCCTGGTGCTGCGTCTGCACCCAGTGATCGGCGACCTGGTGGGCGACGTAGAGGGCGACGAACACGGCAGCGAACGCGGCGGCGTGGCGGCCGGTGGGATCTGCGAACATGGGTGGTCTCTCCCGAGGTCGTTGGCTGAGGGGTGGAGGGCCGGCGGCGCGGCGCAGGTTGGTAGCCAGGTGGCCGCGCCGCCGGGCGGAACTAGTCGTGCGTGCGGACGAGGTGTGCGAGGGCGGCGCCCATGCCGAGGACTGCCACCGGGAGGCACGCGACGGCGGTGGTGATCCACCACGGAGCCGAGGTGACCCCGGCTGCCTCCAAGAGGTGGTAGGCGACCTGGCCGAGCGCGCCGACAAGCAGCGAGGCGATGGCGGACCACTTGGCGAAGCGGCGGGCCCGGTCCGGCACCCGGCCGGACAGCCACACGTAGAGCGCGTACGCGCCGTACGTCTCCACGCCGATCGGCAGGGTGATCGCCGAGTTGATGGAGAAGCTGTCCCAGATACCCGGCAACGGGTGGACCACCCCGAACCCGGTGAGTCCGCCGAGCCCGACCCACCCGGACCAGATCGCCACGAACGCGGGCAGTGCCAGCAGTACCACCGGCCACACCACCGCCCGCCGGTTGCCCGTCGAGTCGGCCGGAATCGCCTCGGTCGTGATGTTGGTGCCCAGGTCTGCGACGGGTGCTGCCTGCTCCGACACGACCGGCGGGGTGTTGTCGCTGGCCGGCGGCAGGTCCGGTGCCGGAACCGGGTCAGCGGTCGGGTCCGGGACGCTGTCGACCGGGTCGGTGGTGGGCTCGGCGGTGGTCCGTGAAGCGTCGGTGCGGGTCAGCGCGGCGAGGATCGCGTCAGCCTTCGGACCACCCACCCGCAGCTCCTTCTTGATGCGGTTGCGCGACGGGATCTCGCCGAGCTGGTCGGCAAGGTCGCGGGCGGCTGGGATCAGGTCTTCGACCGGCCGGGGGAAGGCCGACAGCGTGGGGGCGGTCATGACAGGTGTCCCTCCGATACGTCAGTGCCGTAGATGAGCGAGAACAGGGCTTGTTGCAGGTTCACCAGGTCCGCCTACGCGGCCCGGCCGTCGGCCGAGCGAACGGCGAGCAGGGCACGCGCCTCACGCAGCACCCGGCGCTGCGCCCGACGAAGCCGCTGCCAGTCCAACTCGGTCGGGCCGGCGTCGCTGGTCAGTACGACGATCTGCGCGTCGAGCAACAGAACCTCAGCCTCAATCAGCGGCAACTCCTGCTCGATCTCGGAGAGTTCAGCGGCGTTCGGTTCGACGTCGGGGGAGTGGTTCGACTCGGTCACTTCGTGTCCCTTCTGGCTGATCTGGCGCTCTTCGATGTGCGCCTCTGTTGCGCAACAAGGTAGCGATACGCGGGTCTGTTGCGCAAGAGGGTAGCGGTATGTTGGTCCGATGAGTGATGTGCGAGATGAGCTGTCAGCAGCTACGAAGCGGTATCGGCGTACCGAAGCTGCTCACGAAGCGGCACGCGAAGCGGTGGTTGCGGCGGTGGTTGCGGCGCTCCGTGATGGCGTTGGTCCGGCTGAGGTCGAGCGGCTGTCGCCGTTCAGCGGTGCCTACGTTCGGAAGCTCGCTCGGGAGCACAGCGTCCCGCCTGCGCCGCCGGGGCCGAAGCGGGCAACCCGGTAGCGGTCAACCGGCGGGCCGCAACGCGTAGTTGCTGGCGTCCACCAGGCCGTACGCCAGCGCGGACGCCTCCATCTCGTCGATAGCGCGTGCCGGGATCACGAAGCGGCCACGGACCTTGATGGCGGGAAACTGGCCGGCGTGGATCGCCCGGTAGAGGGTCACCTCCGACATGCCGAGAATCGTTGCGGTGTCCGCGACCGACCGAAACCGAGGGCGGTCGTTCTTGGCGGCGAGGGGTTCAGCCACGGGAGTCTCCTCAGTAGTCTGTGCTTGGCGTTCCGTTCGGCTTGCTGAGACCCAGTGAAGTCGAAAAGAAGCGGAGCGCCCATGCAAAACCAGTGCAACGCTCGGCAATCCGCTGCAACTTGCAAGCTCGGGAGACCACGGTGGCGACGGTAGATCGGTGGACAGGGAGCCTTGCCTGTTCGCTTCAAGCTGCCGCCGGAATGACGAACGAAGGATTTGCCGGTTGGCTCGGCATCGCGACAAGGACGGTCGCGTACTGGCACAGTCGGCCCGACACCATTCCCGGGAACGCCAACCAAGACGTGCTTAACGCCGCCTTGGACCGTGTGTCGGATTCGGTTCGCTCCCGGTTCTTCGAAACGCTCAGCGGAGCGCATCCGGGGGGAAATTCTGGCAGCGGCGGCAGTGTTGTTGATGCAGTGAGCGCTGCTGCTGACTCGATTGCCAACGATTCCCTGCTGATGAGCCTTGCGCTGCCGAACGACTCTATCGAGTCCTTGCAGGAAGACGTGACGCTGCTCGCCCGGTCGGGAGGAATGGCGGCCTTCGACGTGTTCAGCAGTGCCCGCCGGTTGCGGGACGAGGCAAGGGCTTTGGTCGAGCGCACCCGTCGGCCCGTCGAGCTTGCCGACCTCTACGTGATCATCGGCCAGAGCGCTTCTCTGATGGCCTCCACCGCATTCGATCTCGGGCACTGGAACGAGTCGGCGGCGCTGGCCAGGGCATCGACGCAGTACGCCGACCTGGCCGGACACGCGTCATTGAAGGCATGGACCTACGGCCTGCAAATGACTCTCGCCAACTGGCGCAACGAACCTGATTCCGCCCTGAGCTACTTCGCTCGCGCCATGCGAACGGCACCGGAGGGCGAGCCGAGACTGAGGCTTCGCTACGTCGCTGCCCGCTCTCACGCGCTGCTCGCGGACTCCGATTCCGTCGCGGCCGTCTTGGAGGCGGCGCAGCGAGACAGAGAAGCGGCGGCGGACCGGCCCGACGAACTTGCCACCGTTACCGGTGGGGAGTTCGCATTCGGCGACGCGCGGGCGGCAGCATGTGCGGCAGCGGCATGGCTCGACCTCCGCAACGGCGAGCAGGCCGCAAGGTACGCCCGAGAAGCGTTGCAGGTGTACGAGGCGCTGCCGTCGCCCAGGCGTCCATATTCGCAGATCAACGGGACGCAGATCGACGTAGCCGCTGCTCACCTCCACATGCGAGACAAGGACGGCGCGGCCGAAGCACTTCGTACCGTCTTGGACCTGCCGCCGCAGAAGCGCAATGTCTCGCTGACTGGCCGGCTGTCGCGGATCGAGCGCATGCTGAGCCAGCCGCCGTGGGACCGCGACGCGGACGCGCGCCAGCTCGCCGAGCGCATCTCCGTCTGGCTGTCGGAAACCTCAGCTCGCCCGCTGGCCTGACTGCCGCCAGGCAGCCAGCACCTGCGCTTCCCTCTCCGGGCTAATGCCGATCTCGACGGCCCGGTCGTGGCGGCTGACCTCGCCGGTCTCCACCATCCATCGCCAGGTGTCGCGGACGGTCAGTGAGAGCGGCCGACAACGGAGGCCAGCAGCCTGCGCTCTGGCCGTTTCGACGCGCCACACGCCGTCGAACGTGCGCCAGAGGGGAAGCTCGGACCACTGCCGGACGCCTTGGTTGAGCAAGACCTCATCGGGCACCCAGTCGAAAGAGACGTCGGCCTGGGTGGCGTGAGCGCAGTCCGCCAGTAGCCCGCCGAAGGTGGCGCCGCCCACCGGGGCGCAGACGTTGAACGCGCCAGAGGAATCTTCGGTGATGGTGTGAAGTGCGAACGCGGCCAGGTCGCGCACGTCGACCGGCTGAATCGTGCGGTCGGGGGAGCCGGGGGCTAGGACTTGCCTACCGGCAGCCACGCGGCGCAGCCACCACGGCAGGCGGCCGACGTACTCACGCGGGCCGAGCACGACACCGGGGCGCAGGATCGTGGTCCGATCCGTTCCGAAGGCTGCGGCGGCTGCTGCCTCGCAGCCGGACTTCTGGTAGCCGTACTGCGTCGGTCCGTCCTCGGTGTCGGTGCCGTAGTCCGGGCCGGCGTCCGGCGGGCAGTAGAGCACCTCGGACCGCTCGCTGAGCGGTTTCAGCGGCCAGTCCCGGTAGACGCTGACCGTCGACATGAAGACGTAGCGACCGGCGACGGGAGCGAGCGCACGAGCCACGTCGAGGGTGTTCCTCGGTACGTACCCCGAGGTGTCGACCACGGCATCCCAAAGGCCGGCAGCGGCGAGGGCCGCGACGTCCTCCGGATGGGTTCGATCACCCTGGAGGGGCCGCACAGCCTCTAGGAAGGGCTCGGACGTGCCCCGGTTGAACGTGGTGACTTCCCAACCAGAATCGATGGCGGCCGTGACGATCGCGTGGCCCACGAACCAGGTTCCGCCGAGCACTAGCAAGCGCATAGGCACATCATGCCGATTTCGCGATCAACTGCCGAATCGGCCTCGCGCCTGGGTCAAGGCGGCCCGCAAGCGGGCCGCGCCCGCCCGGCGAGGCTGGACGGTCTACGACTGCCCGACGAGGAAATCCCACCAGCCAAGCATCGCCCTACGGCTTCGACTCAGAGCCAGGCTCATCTGTAGGCATAGGCTGCTCTTTTTGCTTGGCATCCTCGGTGTCGTTCTGGTGAGCGTCAGCCGACGGGTACAGGCTTGGCAAACGCTCGCGTACCGATTCGTCAACAGAGACCAGCCATTTATTCGAGTGTTGTTGCAGGGTATCCCAGAGTAGGGTTATCGCCAACTCTGCTTGCCTGTCGGCTGGTGCCGCAACGCCAATGTTAATGCCGTCTAAATTCTCTAACGACTTGCCCGCGAAAGCGTGGTTGATGTTCTCTGCTCGCTTCGCCAACTCTTCCTGCGCTTTCCAGCGGAGGAAGAATGCGAAGTAGGGGTCAGAGATGTGCAGCGTAGTTAACTCGGAGTCGTAGTCGACAACCGGCTCGCCCTCCAGTTGCTCGCGGGCAATCTTCGACATCTCGTCTAGGACCCGTGCAATCTCTTGGCCGCGCGGCGGGTCCTCCTTGACAATCTCGCGCATAGCCAGACGCAAGGACTCATAGGTAATGCTTGTTAGTGGTCCTGTGTAGCCGATCGCCATAAGAACCGCGCCGTAGATGTCGACTATCAAGCCGTTCTTTAGGGTTCTGGGCTTTCGGTCCGTCCGCTGTCGAGGGCCTCGCGCCAGCATGTCGAAAGCCGTCTTTGAAGCGGCGGATGAGCGCTCTTCGAAGAAGCCGCGCCAGTAGGGCTCAACCAATCTTACTGGTTGGTCCTGCCTCTGTCGCAGGCCGTTCTCCTTCACAATATTGAGACAGAAATCCTGCATCAGGTGCGGGCTTGCGAAACTTTCCTCTGCGAGTCGCTGTGAGATCACGCCACTTTCATCGATTAGATTGAGGGCGTCGAACCCCTTTTCCGCAATGCCGAGTAGCTCATCGTTAGACCAGAACCCGATTTCCATTTGCTGGACACGTCCGGTCATCTCTTTTTCAACCCGCACGACATCGTAAGCGCGATGCGGTACCGCTATTACGATTACGGGAACCCCATCAAAAACAAGATCTTTCAGGGAGCGGACGATGGCTAGTTGCTGTTCTGTTGGAATGTAGTGGAAGTCATCAATTACGAGAGGCCGCATTGCTGTCCGCAATCCCTTACGGGCAGCCGTTTCCATGTGGCGGTTTCGCGCGACCTTGTCCACTGTCGCGAAAGAAAGCATCTCCTGGCCGGCTCTGTTCACCTTGCCGACAGACGGCACACCAATCTCGCCGGTCGTGGTGCGAGACTCGGTGTCGGTGCTCTGCCAACTGAACTCGGAGCTGGACTGAATGCCCAACTCATCAGCCACGGCATCCCAAAGGTCAGCCGCCGAGCGAACAGCCCCACCAGATGTCCAGATGGCGTCGGCGTTCATTAGCACGTTCTTTACGAGTACCGTCTTCCCGGTTTTAGTTGGCCCGGAGACCGAGAGGATGCGGTGCCGCTCGTCAAGGTAGTCCTCGACCTGCTGTTCCAATCGAAGCTGAGACCGAGGGTTGTACGTCACGGTCGGGAGACCTCCCGCCACGAACACCTGCCCGACCCGAAGCAACCTCGCGCGCTCGCTCACGGAGCGAACGGTAGCAATCACGGTCCATGCAGGAAAGTTAAAGGCGTTCCACGAGGCCGCAGCGTCACGGCCAAAACACCCGATAGCGGTCTTAACCGGATGCCACCGGGCATGAGTAGCATCCTTTCGGCTACCGCAAAGGCGGCGGTTCGACGGAGGTCGCGTGCTCTGCTTGCCGAGGGCCTCTCCACCAGTCCTCAACTCATCAGAGTTTGCAGCTCATGCACACGCGACGGTCGCTCGGCGACCTCGGGTAACGCTTACCAACCCCTCTGCTGTCAGGAGGACCACCGCCCGGTGAGCGGTGCCGACTGAGACGCCATGCGCCGCCGCCAGCTCGGCAACCGCAGGGAGCTGATCGCCGGGCTGCAGCCTGCCGGTCGCAATCTGCTCGCGCAGCTCAACGGCGATTCTCTGGTATGGGCTGCTCTCCACCGTGCGTTGCGTAGGCGTGGCCGGGCGCGGTGGCATCCGAGCGGCCAGCGTGCCAGCCGCCCGCTGGTCTGACTCCGAGAGCCAGGCGGCATAGACCCTCAGCGTCGTAGTCCCCCCGCCACCGTGGCCGAGCCGGCCAGCGACGGTCCGTACGTCGACACCCGCATTGATCAGCTCAGTTGCCGAGTAGTGGCGCAGGGCGTGGATGTGGCTGGTGATGCCGAGCCGGGCGGCGAGCCGGCCGTACCGCTGGGTGATGGTGTCGGGCCGGTAGCCACGGCTGTTGTCCGGCTCGGGGGAGAAGACGTAGTCGGCAGGATCGGCCTCTGCGTCGAGCTGTGCCAGGCGGTCGAGGTACTGGCTGTGCAGCTCGCGCAGCACCTCAACCGTCTCCGAGTCGAGCGCCACCCGCCGCTGCTGGTGCGTCTTGGTGTCCTTCTCTTGCAGTTCACCATGCTCATCGAGGTAGGCACTGCGTCGCAGGGTCAGCACGCCGGCGGCCAGGTCGAGATGGTGCCAGCGCAGCGCGCACAGCTCACCCCGTCGGGCGCCGGTGGTCATGGCGAGCCAGAGCAGCGCGCCCCAGTCTGGGTCGCGCCACGCCTCGTTGATGATTCGGGCCGAGTCGGCCGGGTTCGGTGGCTGCGGGTCGGGGTGCGGCGGCGCGGGTGGTTCAGCCTGCCCGGCGGGGTTGACGGCGATCCACCGCCACCGGACCGCCCGGCTGAGGGCACCACTGAGGATCCAGTGGATTTGCCGCACAGACGACGCGCTGAGCGGCTTGCAAACGTGCGGCCGGCACTTCGTCGTGCAGGTGTGCTCGCCCTCCACGCGGTGCTTCACGTACGCCTTGCCGCCGCACCAGTCCCGGCAGCGGCGCAGGCTCGCGTAGAACGACTCCAACGTCTCGGCGTCGAGCCGGCCGACCGGCAGCTTGCCCAGCACGGGCCGGACGTGCTTGTTCAGCTTGTTGACGTAGCCCATGCGGGTGGTGGCCTCGATGTCGGCCACCTCAAGCCATCGGTCTAGGAGCTGGTCGAGCGTGGCGCGGGTGCGCGGGTTGCGCCGCTCGTCCACCTGGGCCAGCAACCGGGTGCGCGCCTTCTCCGCGTCCTTGGCAGCGGTGCGGCCGGCGGGGATGACCTCGGTCAGGTAGTGCCGCTTGCCACTGATCGGATCCTCGCCCGCATACACCTTTACTCTCAGTGACCCGCTGGGCAGGGTTTCGATCTCGCCTCGTTGCCGCTTTCGACGTCCGTTCGAAGTCGCCACGCGGCAAACCTAGCTCGTTCGCACCACGTGTAGCCCCACGCGGCTGGTTCGAACGGAAGAAAGTCCTGTGCGCCCGGCAGGATTCGAACCTGCGGCCTTGGGATTAGAAGTCCCCTGCTCTATCCGCTGAGCTACGGGCGCGCTATGTGGATGTCGCGCCAAGAGGGTACCGCCGCGCTGCGAGCCCGCGAGGAAACGGGGGGCCGTGGCGGCGACCAGCGGCGAGCCGCCGTTACGGACACGCCTGTTCCCGGCTGCCCGCGGAGGGTACACCGGGCGCAGGCGTGGTGGGCCTCCGCCCGTACCCTCGGTTCCGTGCTGCTGGAACGGGACGCTGAGAACGAGGTCGCCTACGAGCTGTGCCAGCTCCTCGGGCGGGCGATCCTGCCGCTGCGCCCGGGCGGGGACGGCCCGGCCGGCACCGCGTTCTTCTTCCGGCATGCGGCTGGGGAGTTCCTGCTCACCGCCGACGTCCTGACTCATGCGGAAACCGTGGAGGTCGGGTTGCGGCCGAGCGTGACCGAGCCGGCCGGGGTGGCCGGCGACGTGTTGCGCCTGCCGGCCAGGTGGTGGGTGCACCGGCCGGCGGTCGGGGTTGCGACGTTGCCCACCGGCGGACTGCACGAGCGGGCGGCGGCCGAGGGCTGGCGCTGGCGTACCCAACCGGTGCCGGCCGTGGTCGCGGCCGGCGCGGATGACGTGGCCCGGATCGGGGCACAGGAGGTCTCGGCCGTGGTGCTCGCGCTCGGGGTCCGCGACGACGGGTCCCGGCCGCTGGAGGTTGCGGTCGAGCGGGTGGTCCGCGCGGACGACGGGCTGCGCCTGACCGGTGAGCTGCCGGTCGGGTACGTCGGTGCGCCGGTCTTCGCGCTCCGGCCCGACGCTGCGGGGGAGGTGGGGCTGCGCTGCCTGGGCGTGGTGTTGCCCGGCGAGGAAGGTCATCCGGTGGCCACCTTCGACCGGATCGTGGCGGACCTGCCTCCGGTGGACTGACTCAGCCGGCCGACGCCGGCTCGCTCTCGTCGGCCGGTGACCGGCCGCCCGGCACCACGGCCTGCCTCGGGGTCGGGGTGGTGGGCCCGGCTTCCGTCGGGCCCGCGCCGAGGAACGCTTCGGCCCACCGCCCGACCTCGGCGAAGACCCTCTCGCGTACGGCGGAGCCGGAGAGCGTCAGGTCGTGTATGCCGCCGTCGAAGCGGGCCAGGGTGACGTGCCGGCCGAGCCGGGGCGCCCAGCGGACCATGTGTTCCACGTCGAGCACGGCGTCGGCCAGTGCCGCCGAGTCGTGCCATCGGGTGCCCTTGAAGCTGCGGGTCGAGCAGGCCACCAGCACCGGCACCGGGATGTCCAGCCCGGCGTGCAGCTGCCGCTGGGCGGTGCGGATCGCGTTCAGCCAGCCGATCCGTACGGGAAAACCGCCGAGCGGCTTCCAGCTCAGGTCGTACGTCCAGTCGCCACGGTGGTCGGCGTGCAGGCTCTCGCCGTACACGGTGTTCAGGCCGAAGGGCAGGATCCGGTGCGGCGCGCGGCGGCCCAGCCGGGCGACGGCGGCCGCGAGGGGCCGACGGACCAGCCAGGGGGCGTTGATGTCGAAGAAGGGGCTGTTGAGGACCAGGCCGTCGACGAGGCCGGCCGACCGTCGGGCGTGCGCCCAGAGCGAGATGATCAGACCGCCGGTGGAGTGACCCATGGTCAGCAGTGTGTCGTGGCCGTCGTCATTCCGGATGATCTTCGCGGCGGTGTCGAGCTCGGGAAAGTAGTCGGCCAGGTCGCGGCAGAAGTTCGGGGTCTGGTGCGGCAACAGGCTACGGCCGTATTTCCGAAGGTCGAGGGCGTAGAAGTCCCAGCCGCGCGCGGCGAAGAAGTCCGCCACGTGGGTCTGGAAGAAGTAGTCGACGTACCCGTGGACGTAGAGCACGGCCCGTCCGGTGGGGCGCTCGGCGCGGCGCCGCACCAGGGTGGCGACCACCGCGCCCTCGTCGTCCGCGCCCAGGTCGATCGTCTGCCGCTCGTACGGCGGCCCCAGCACATCCTGTTCCACGGAGCCGACGGTACGCCCGCGGGCCGACGACGGCGCGGCTACCCGGACGCGACAAGAGCCGACCCTCGGTCAGTGCGCCTTCTGCGCCCTGCCGTGGTCCCCCCGATCAGGGACACCGCGGCAGGGTGTGAGGTCGCCGTCACGGTCGCGGCGCGCACCGCCGGCGGACGGACCGGTCAGGCGGTCTCGGCGTCGGCCCGGGTGAGGTCGGTGTCGGCCACCTGGTCCGGGCCGGGCTGGCCCATCTCCCGGATGTGCTTGTTGTTGCGGGGCTCCTGTCGGGTCTTGGCGTCGTTGAGCCGGCGGCGCAGGTCGTCACGGGCGTCGTTGAGCGCCGCGCGGAGATCCTCCTCGCCGGAGGTGGTGACGATCTTCTGCCGGCCGGCGATCCAGCACTCCAGGGTCACCTTCTGCCCACGTGCCTCCCGGTCCTTCACCGACACCTCCAACGCGGTGGCGTCGGCGTGGAACGCGGCCAGCCGCGCGTCCAGCGTCGCGAACTGCGCCACGATCCAGTCCCGGTCGGCCTGGGTGAAGCCGGCACCGACGCGCAGGCACTCGGCGACGGTCGCCGGGTTCGTCACCGCGCTCATCGCCGCCCCTCCCGCTCGGTGCGGACGGGGCCGGTCGTACGTGGGTCGAGAATCATTGTGCTGACCTTTCTCATCATCGTGAGGCGGCACCCGGGGGCACCCGATCGACGTGGCGTGCTGACCGTGTCGGAACCGCCAGGCCAGCTCTGGTTGATCAACTACTTACCCAGCCGGGATCCCTCTCACTCCCATGACCCGGTGGCCCGATCCTGGGCGCTGCCGGTTGTCGTGCCCGGGGCCCGTCGGCCCTAGCAGACCGGGACCTTGATCAGGTTGTCGTCCACAGGGGATCCCGTCGTCCACAGCGCGGCCGTCGACCCCAGCCCCGGAGGGTCGGCCCGGCCAGGCTGGACCCCGAGTCGACTCACGACGCAGGCCCTGGACCCCTGGGAGGGTACGATGTTTGACACCTATGTAACGATTGTTGGCAATGTCCTGACGGCACCCGAGTGGCGGCGTACGACCCAGAGCAACACCCTGGTCGCCAACTTCAAGGTCGCCTCGACCGCCCGTCGCCTCGACAAGGACAGCGGCCGGTGGGTCGACGGCAACAGCCTGCGGGTCCGCGTCAACTGCTGGCGCAAGCTGGCCGAGGGGGTGGCCGCCTCGGTGATGGTCGGTGACCCGGTGGTGGTCGCGGGCCGCCTCTACACCCGCGACTGGACCGACGAGGCCGGCAACCACCGCACCCTATACGAGCTGGAGGCGGTCGCGGTCGGGCACGACCTGTCCCGGGGGCGGGCCCGCTTCCTGCGCAACCGGCCAGCCATGGCGACCAGCACCGCCGAGGACGCCGAGGCCGCCGCCCGCGTGCACGGCGCGCCGACCGAGGCTGTGCCGCACGGGCAGGCTCCGACCTCGCCGGACGACCGGCCGGCTGAGGAGGACTTCGAGTTCTCCGGGTTCACCGCCCCACGGTCCGGCGACGAGCCGGCCGGTCACGAGCCGTCGGGCGACGACTACGAGCTGGCCGGCGGCGACGAGGCGGGCGGCGGCGAGCGGGCCGGCGGGGGTCACGACCCGTTCGCCGCTGGTCCCGGGCTGCCGGCCGGCGACCTTCCCCGACGCGTTCCGCAGGCGGCCGGACCGGACCTGTCCGCCGTCGGCATCGGGAATCCGGCCGACGACGCGGACGAGCGCTTCGCCGACGACGAACTCGCCCCGGAACCGGACGGCGGGGCGGACGACGACGAGGCCGTTGGCGGTGCCGGCGAGCTGGACCCGGCACCGGAAGTGACCTCCGTCACCCCGCCCGGCCGGGGGCGTCGGG
>NZ_SMKN01000067.1 GCF_004348675.1 Micromonospora sp. KC606
GTACTCCTTCCCCGCCGCCCGCCGGCCCTCCTACGATGACAGTGGCCACCCCGACCAACACGACCCGTCGCGACGTCGATGAGGCTCGACCCCCGAGGACCGGTCCGTGCCGCCTGACGCACCGCACCGCACCCCGCCGCGCCGGTTGGCCCTCGCCGGTGCGCTGCTCGCCGCCCTGCCGCTGACCGGCTGCGGCGCCCCACCCACCCGGGGCGCGACCGCCCCGTCGATCTCACCGGGCCTCGGCACGCCGTCCGCCGTGGGCGTGCCTCCCGGCGGGCCGCCGACGGTCGCGCCGCCCGGCGGCGTACCCACGCCCGTCCTGCCGGTGACGGCGATCCCCGGCCACCCGCAGGGCGGGCCGGGGGGCACCGCGCCCGGCACGTCGGCGAGCCCCAGTTCGGCACCGACCGCCGCCCCGTGCCTGGGCCGGCCCTCCGCCGACCGGGTGGTGCGGCTGCTGCGGGGGCGGGTGCTTCCCCGGGACGTGCCGGTCCGGGCCACGACCGGGCCGCTCTGCGCGGACGGCTGGCAGTACACCGTCCTCGCGGTGACCGGGCACGAGGAACTCCAGGCGGTCACCCGGGGCGAACCGACCGCCCTGCGCCTGGTCACCGTCGGGACGGACGTCTGCTCGATCGAGGTACGCGCCACCGCGCCACCCGCCATCCGGACGTTGGCCTGCGACGAGACCCTGCCGGGTGCGTAGGCTGGGCGGCATGCCCGGTACGCCACCGACCCGCTTCGTCTACCTCGGCCCCGAAGGGACCTTCGCCGAGCAGGCGCTGCGCACCGTCCCCGCCGCCGAGCGCGGCAGCCGTACGCCGGCCCGCAGCGTCGGCGAGGCACTGGACTGCGTACGGGCGGGGGAGGCCGACGCGGCGCTCGTGCCGTTGGAGAACTCGATCGGGGGCGCGGTCGGGGTGACCCTGGACGAGTTGGCCGAGGGGGCCCCGCTGGTGATCACCCGCGAGGTGATCCTGCCGGTGGAGTTCGTGCTGGCCGCCCGTCCCGGGACCACCCTGGAGTCCGTCCGCGACGTCGCCGCCCACCCGCAGGCGTCCACCCAGTGCCGCAACTGGCTGCGCGACCACCTGCCCGACGCGACCGTGGTCGACGTGCTCTCCAACGGCGCGGCGGCGGCCGGCGCGGCGGCCGGCGAGTACGACGCGGCGATCTGCGCCCCGATCGGGGCCGCCCGACACCGGCTGACCGTGCTCGCCGACAAGATCGCCGACCACCAGGACGCGGTGACCCGCTTCGCGCTGCTGTCCCGGCCCGGCCCGCCGCCGCCCCCCACCGGGGACGACGTCACGTCGCTGGCCGTGTACATCGCCCACGACCGGGTGGGCGCCCTGCTGTCGGTGCTTATGGAACTGGCGGTCCGCGGGGTCAACCTGACCCGGATCGAGTCCCGGCCCACGGGCGAGGCGCTGGGCCGGTACGTCTTCTTCCTCGACTGCACCGGGCACGTGGCGGACGTCCGGATGGGCGAGGCGTTGCAGGGGCTGCGCCGGGTCTGCGCCGATGTGCGATTCCTCGGGTCGTACCCCCGGCACCGCTGGGCCGACGGGGCGGGCGAACGGCCCGTCCCCGCACCGGCCGGGCTCTCCGAGGCCGACTACGCCGACGCCGCGGCCTGGCTGGCCCGGCTGCGGGCGGGGGAACTGGGGTGACCAGCCGGTGGGGCGCCGGTCGGGCGCCCCACCGTCGGCTCAGCTGAGCAGGCCGCCGAGCAGGCCGCCCTGTTGCTGCTGGGTACCGCTGCCCGCGACCGGCGGCTCTTCGGAGGGCTGGACCACCACGAAGCCCTGGCCTGCGAAGCTCATCGTGAAAGCCTCGCCGGTGCTGCGGCCGAGCAGCGTGCCCAGCCCGAGTTGCTCGGCCCGGTGGTAGCCGGTCTGGAGGTTGGCCGACCAGCAGACCGCCGCCTGCGGGTCGACGTAGGTGGGCGCGTCGACGTTCAACACCACCGGGGTGCCGTTGGTGGTGATGGCGATTCGGCCGTGACCGGTGAAGACGCAGTTGAACAGGCCGGACGACGAGGCCATGCCGGCGCCGCCGACCATCTTGATGTCGTACGACAGGGTGGAGTCGAAGGCCAGCACGCTGGAGCCGTTGATGGAGAGGGCGTCACCCGGCTCCAGGTCGATGATGTGCACATCCTTGGCCAGGTCGGCGAGGAAGACGTCGCCCTGGCCGGTGAGCTTCATCAGCGGCACGCCCTCACCGGTCAACCGCTGCTTGATGAACTTGCCGAGGCCGCCGGAGCCGAGGGCCTGGAACTGCACGTGGCCCTGGTAGGCCACCATCGAGCCGACGCGGGCCATCGCCTCGCCGTTGAGCTCGATCTTGAGCATCTTGGAGCTCTGGAGCCGCATGCCGGGCTGGGCGGACTCCTTCTCAAGGTTTTCCGCAGAAAAGAGCGCGCTGCGCATGGGATTCCTCCTGGTCGCCGTTGTGCTCCCACAACGGTAGGCAGCGGGCGCAACGGCGCCCCCGGCCGGTGGATGCTCAGCCCCAGCCCAGTGCGTGCAGCCGCTCGTCGTCGATACCGAAGTGGTGGGCGATCTCGTGCACCACGGTCACCGCCACCTCGTCGACCACGTCCTCCTCCGTGTCGCAGATCCGCAGGATCGGGCGACGGTAGATGAGGATCCGGTCCGGCAGTACGCCGGAGTAGTCCCAGCCACGCCGGGTGAGGGCGTGGCCCTCGTAGAGGCCGAGCAGGTCCTCCCCGGGAGGGGGATCATCCTCGACCAGGATGACCACGTTACTCATCAGGCCGAGCAGTTCCTCGGGCACCTCGTCGAGGGCCTCGCCGACCAGTTCCTCGAAGCGCTCACGGCTCATCTCCACTGGCACGCGGCCCATTGTCCCCGACCTGCCCCCGGCCGGCAGGCCCCGCGCCTCGGCACGGAGCAGCGCGACAGCCGCCGATGCCGGTCGGGCGACGGCAGCTCACGCGACCGGCACGCACCGCCACCGCACCGCACCTCCGCGTACCCGTGCACGGCTCGGGCCGGTCACCCGTGGGGCGACCGACCCGAGCCGATCGAAGCCGTGTCAGGAGGCGAGTCGGGCGTCCAGGGTGATCTGGGCCCCCGGGGAGAGCAGCCGGGAGATCGGGCAGTTCTCCTTGGCGGCCTCGGCGAGCTTGGCGAACTGGGCCTCGTCCATCCCCGGCACCTGGCCGACCGTCTCCAGATCGATCCGGGTCACGGTCATACCCGCGTCGGTCTTGTCGAAGTGCACCTTGGCGGTGGTTTCGACCGAGGTGTCGGTGGCGCCGGCGTCGGCGAGCTGCTTGGAGAACGCCATCGAGAAGCAACCGGCGTGCGCTGCGCCGATCAGCTCCTCGGGGTTGGTCCCCTCACCCTCCTCGAAACGCGACTTGAAGGAGTAGTTACCGGTCAGGCCGCCCTTGCCGGTTCGGACGGTCCCGGCACCCTCGGTGAGGTTGCCCTGCCAGCTTGCGGAAGCGGTACGAATAGGCATTCCCCGACGCTAACCGAAACGGGAGCGGGCAGCGACCGACTCGGCGGTCCACCGTCGTGTCGTGTCCGGTCGCGGCCGTGCGCGATCCGGCGGGGCACCGCGCAGCCGCGACCCGGCATCGCCGAGGGTGCGTTGCCGGCTACCTCAGGTTGGCATCCGATTCGCCGGGAAGTAATGGTTGCGACCGGTTCCGCGAGGTACGTTTGCTGCCCGCCGTCAATTCCGGTCGAGGCACCGACGACCGAGTACGGCTGGCTGCGACGGCGGCGGGCGAAGGAGGAACGATGACCCGCCCGGGACTGCCCAAGCTGATCGCCACCGATCTCGACGGGACGCTCGTCCGCAGCGACGAGACCGTCTCCGCGTACACACACGAGGTGCTCGACCGGGTGCGGGCCGCCGGTATCCCGGTGGTCGGCGCCACCGGTCGTGGCCCCCGCCTCGCGGAGCTGACCCGCAACGACATCCGCGCCGCCGACTTCCTGGTGATGGCCGGGGGCGGCTGCGTGGTGGACCAGAGCGACCCGACCGGCCCGGTGGTGCTCCGGGACGAACGGCTGCCGGGTGCGGTGCTGGCCACGCTGCTGGCCGAGCTGGAGGCCACGGTGGGACCGCTGACCGTGATGGTCGAGGCTTCCGACGAGCACGACGCGCCGCTCTGGGGCGACTACCACCCGAGCTGGCCGTACCAGGACCGGTTCGAGGCACGCAGCCGGGCGGAGTGCCTCTCCGGCGACGTGATCAAGGCGTTCGCGCGGACCGCCGACCTCCACGTGGACGAGTTGCTCGCCGTGGCCCGCCGGATCGTCCCGCCGGAGGCGGCCACGCTGACCCAGGCCGGTCTGGGCTTCGTCGAGATCAGCCCGCCGGGGGTGGACAAGGCCACCGGGCTCAGCGTGGTCGCCGAGCGGCTCGGCGTCGACCCGGCGGAGGTGTTGGTCTTCGGCGACCAGCCGAACGACCTGCCGATGTTCGACTGGGCTGGCTGGTCGCGGGTGGCGGTGTCGAACGCCCACCCGGACGTCCGGGCCGCCGCCGACGAGATCACCCTACGCAACGACGACGACGGCGTCGCGGTCTACCTGGACCGGCTACTCTCCCGTTGATGGGAGTCCCACCTCGACTTGTCGCCACCGACATCGACGGCACCCTGCTCGCCGACGACCGGACGCTCAGCGCCCGGACCGCCGCCGTGCTGGCGAAGATCTCCGCGCGAGGCACACCGGTCGTGCTGGTCACCGGCCGTCCCATCCGCTGGCTCCAACTCGTGTACGACCAGCTCGCCGCTCCGCTCCCGGCGGTCTGCGCCAACGGCGCGGTGGTGTACGACCCGGTCGCCGACGAGGTGCTGCGGGCCGACCCGCTCGCCCCGGAACTCCTCGCCGAGGTGGCCCGCCGGCTGCGCGCGGCAGTGCCCGACGTGAGCTTCGCCGTGGAGATCGTGGACAGCCGGCAGATGCGGCACGAGGCGCACTACCCGCTGCGCTGGGACGCCGACCACGACGCGATCCGGGCCGTCGAGTCGCCGGAGGAGCTGCTCTCGACGCCGGCGGTGAAGCTGCTGGCCCGGGCCGGCCACCAGGACCCGGACGCCTTCGTGCAACTGGTGGCCGGTGCGCTGGGTGGACTGGCCGAGGCCACGCACTCGTCGTACACCGGACTGGCGGAGATCTCCGCCGCCGGTGTGACCAAGGCGGCCGGGCTCGCCTGGTACGCCGAGCGGCTCGGGGTATCCGAACGGGAGGTGCTGGCATTCGGTGACATGCCGAACGACCTGCCGATGCTGGCCTGGGCAGGTCGGGCGGTCGCGGTGGCGAACGCGCACCCCGCCGTGCTGGCCATCGCCGACGAGGTCACCGGCGCGAACTCCGCCGACGGTGTGGCGACGTACCTGGAGAAGGTCTTCGAGCTGGACTGAGCGGGCCGGGGCGCCGCTGACGGGCGCCCCGAAACCGGTCAGAGGTACTGGCCGGTGCTGTGTTCGCCGCCCTGCGGCTGGCCCATCCCCGGCATGCCGGCAACCATGCCGCCCGGGCCGCTGGGCAGCGCCTGCCGGCCGGAGCGCATCTGCTCCAACTGCACCCGGGCGGCCATCTGCTGGGCGACCAGCGCCGCCTGGATGCCGTGGAACAGTCCTTCCAGCCAGCCGACGAGCTGCGCGTGGGCGATCCGCAGCTCACCTTCGCTGGGCGCCTTCTGCTCGGTGAAGGGCAGCGAGATCCGCTCCAGTTCCTCGCGCAGCTCGGGGGCGAGCCCCTCCTTGAGCTCGACAATCGACCGCTCGTGGATCTCCCGCATCCGATGCCTGCTGGCGTCGTCGAGCGGAGCGGCCTTGACCTCCTCCAGCAGCTGCTTGATCATGCTGCCGATCCGCATCACCTTGGCCGGTTGCTCGACCAGGCGGGTCGGATCCTCGCCGGCCGCCTCGTCGGTCTGCACGGTGCCGACCGGCCGGCCGTCCGGCCCGACCACCACCACGGCGCCCGAGTGCCCGCCGTGCTCGCGGCCCGGCTCGTCGTTCTGTCCAGCGAAGTGCGTCTCGGTCATGACACCCATCTTTACCCACCCTCGCGAGCCGCACGAGGTGGGACCGGTCACCCGTCGGGTCGGACCGGTCACCCCGTCCGCCGCCGGTCGGATACCGTCGCCGACATGCCCGCCGACCCGCGCGCCGTGCTCACCCGTTCGGCGCCGCCGGCCGACCTGACGGTTCCCTACGGCGACCACTTCGACCAGGTCGTCGACCTGCGCCGACCGGCCGGGGGCGGACCGACCCGGCCACTGCTCGCGGTCCTGCACGGCGGCTTCTGGCGGGCCGAGTACGACCGCACCCACACCGGTCCCCTGGCCGCCGCGCTGGCCGGGCTCGGCTGGCCGGTCGCGCAACTGGAGTACCGGCGCGCCGGCCAGCCGGGAGGCGGCTGGCCGGGCACCCTGACGGACGCGCTGGCCGGGGTGGCGGCCCTGCCCGATCTGGCGGCCCGCGCCCTGCCCGGACAGGTCGCGCCCGGGCCACCGCTGCTGCTCGGCCACTCGGCCGGCGGGCACCTCGCGCTGTACGTCGCCGCACACGCCCCGGCCGCCGTACGCGGGGTGCTGGCGCTGGCTCCGGTCGCCGACCTCGCCGAGGCGTACCGGCTGGACCTGGACTCGGGCGCGGTGGCGGCGCTGCTCGGCGGCGGCCCGACCGAGCACCCCGAGCGGTACGCGGTCGCCGATCCACGGGCATTGGTGCCCCCACCGACACGCACAGTTATCCTGCATGGCCTGCGGGACCGACAGGTGCCGGTCATGCTCAGTCGCGGATACGCCGCCGGAGCGCGGGCGGCCGGCGGTGATGTCACCCTCGTTGAACTGCCCGATTGCGAGCACTTCGGGCTCATCGATCCGAAATCGGCGGCATGGCCGCAGGTCAGGGATGCGTTGCAGTCCTTGCATGAAGATCACTAGCCATTGACGCAGCGTCGCCGAGCAGGTAGAACGCCGAGGGGGCGGTGACGCCCGGCAACGCTCCCGGAAGGATTTCGGTGTCCCAGATGAACCGCAGGCGGGCCCTCCAACTGCTGGCCGCGCTCGGTACCACCGGGCTGGTTGCCAGCTGCGGCACCGACGACGACAGCGAGGCGGTTCCGGAGCGCGACCCTATCAAGATCGGCCTTGTCGCCCCGGAGAACGGCGCCGGCAAGGCCGTCGGCCAGGAGATCACCAACGGCTTCGAGCTCTACCTCGAGCTGAACGACCAGCATCTCGGCGGACACCCGGTGACCCTGGAGAAGCGGGACGAGGGCGAGACCGCCAAGTCCGGGCAGGCCGCCGTCAACGACCTGCTGAAAGAGGGCGTGCTCGCGCTCACCGGGGTGGCCAACCCGGCGGTGATGTCCGGCATCCGGGACATCGTCGAGCAGGCCCGGGTGCCGCTGATCGGCTCGAACGCCTCCCCGGTCAGCCTGCAGAGCGTGGTCTACATCTGGCGCACCTCGTACGTGCTGAACGAGCCGGGCCGGGCGCTCGGGGGCTACCTGAAGGAACGGATGCCACCGGGCAGCCGCGTCACCGTGATCGCCCCCGAGAGCAGCGCCAGCCTCGACGTGGTGCAGGGCTTCCGGCAGGCATTCGGTACCGACGACCCGCGCATCGCCGACGCGACCATCTGGACCACCGCCAAGCCCAACCCGGGGGACAGCGACTTCGCCCCGTTCATCCGGCAGGCGCTCACCCTCGACCCGGACGCGCTGGTCTGCAACTTCGCCGGACCCGCCGCGATCCAGTTCATCCGCCAACTGCGCCGCAGCCGACCGGCCTACCGGGGGCCGCTCTACGCGCCGGGCTTCCTCACCGAGGGCAACGTCCTCAACGAGGTGCGCGGCGTGCTGCTCGACGGGGACGACAACCTGCTGCCCGGGACGATCCAGACCGTTTCGAACTACTCGGCCGACCTGAACAACTCGGCCAACCGGGTCTTCGCCTCCGCGTACCGCAAGACGTACAACACCTCACCCACCACCTACGCGATGGCCTCGTACGACGCCGCCCAGGTGCTCGACAAGGCCCTCCGGGTGGCCGGGGCGAACCCGAGGCCGGAGGAGCTCAACCTCGCCCTCGGCAAGATCGGCCAGGTCGACAGCCCGCGCGGGGTGTGGCAGTTCAACCAGCCGCGCACCCCGCAGCAGAAGTGGTACCTGCGCACCGTCCAACTCGACGGGCGGCTGCTGTCCAACGTCATGACCAACGAGGTCGCCACGCTCGGCTGAGCCCGCCCCCGGCCCGCTCGCAGGGCGGCTCCCCGTGGGCAGCCGACCCCTCAGACGGCGGGGTCAGTGGCGCAGCTCGGCGATGCAGCACTTCACGCTGCCGCCGCCCTTCTTCAACTCGGTCAGCTCGACCGGCACCGGCTGGTAGCCGGCCGCCCTGAGCTTGCCGGCCAGCCGGCTGGCCTCGCTGTTCAGCACCACGTTACGGCCGTCGCTGACCAGATTCAGGCCGAAGGCCAGGGCATCGGCGTCGTCCGCGAGCACCGCGTCGGGGAAGAGTTGGGCGAGCACCCGCTGGCTGGCCACCGAGAAGGCCCCCGGGTAGTAGGCGATATTCGCGTCGTCGATAGAGGCGAGCGCCACGTCGAGGTGGTAGAAGCGGGGGTCCACCAGGCGCAGCGAAACCACCGGGCGGGCGAGCGCCTCCTGTGCCTCGGCGTGCGCCGCCAGCTCCGTGCGGAAGCCGTGACCGGCCAGGACGAGGCCGCCGTGCGCCTCCGGCAGGTACGCGAGGTCGCCCTCGCCCTCGTTGGTCTCGCTCGGCGCGATGAACCGCCAGCCCTGCGACTCGTAGAAGGCGCGGTGCGCGGCGGCCTCGGCGGTCCGCTGCTCGTGCTTGAACCGTGCGCCGTAGACCGTCCCGTCCACCACGAAGGCGCCGTTCGCCGCGAACACCATGTCCGGCAGTCCGGCCTCGGGGGCGAGCAGGTGCACCTCGTGCCCCAGACCGACCAGCGTCTCCCGCAGGCGGTCCCACTGCTTGACCGCCAGATCCGCGTCCACGGGCGTGGTGACGTCCATCCACGGGTTGATCGCGTACTCGACGGCGAAGTGCTCGGGCGAGCACATGAGATATGTCCGCTTTCGGGGGACTCGCTGCTGGTTCACGGTGACCAAGGGTAGGTAACGTACAACTTTGATAACAGCCAGAACCCTTGCTTTCCGAAGGCGGAACGTTGCAGATAGACGCGGTTGACCAGCGAATCATTGCGCTACTCGTGGCAGACGCCCGCGCGTCGTACGCGGACATCGGCACCCGCGTGTCACTCTCCGCGCCGGCGGTCAAGAGACGGGTCGACCGACTCCGCGCCAGCGGGGTGATCCGGGGCTTCACGGCGGTGGTCGACCCGGCCGCCGTGGGGTGGACCACCGAGGCCTTCGTCGAGCTCTTCTGCGCCGGCCGCACCACGCCCGCCCAGATCGGGGTCGCCGCCCGGCGGCACCCGGAGGTGGTCGGCGCGTACACCGTCTCCGGAGAGGCCGACGCTCTCGTGCACCTGCGGGCCGCCGACATCTCCCACCTGGAGGAGGCGTTGGAACGCCTGCGTGCCGAGCCATTCGTGACCTCCACCCGCAGCACGATCGTGCTGTCCCGGCTGGTCGAGTCCCCCGGCGTCGGGCCGTCCACAAGATGAGCCGCCGACAGCACGCGGCGACCCCTCGGTGACCTCGGTCCCGTCGGCACATCCGGAACGGCCACCGCACAGGGCCACAGCCACCGCACAGGGCTGTCGGGCCTGCACTGCCATTGGCAGGTCGCCGAGGCGGGCCGCCAGCTGGGGAATCTCGGCGCCGGCTGGTGGCCGTAGCACGGCCAGCACGCGTGGATGCTCGGTCCGGTCGGTTCCGCCTGCGGTGTGGGGCTGAGCTGGGCACCCGGGCCGGCACCGGCCGCCAGGTCGCCGGTGTGGCGGCATCCCGGCCGCCGCCGTGACGGTGCTGCTCGTCCGCGCCGGGACGGCGGCCCGCCGGGTGCGGGTCGTCAGAGGTACATGCCCGTCCGGTGTTCGGACTCCCCGGACGACCGGCCCGGTTTGTCGCCCTCCACGAAGAACCGCTTGCCGCCGAACTCGCCGTGCAGCCGGTCGTCCAGCTCGTCGGCCAGGCCCGTCATCACCTGCACGGCCAGCATCAGGTGGGTGGCCTGGAAGTTCCGGCCGAAGACGGGAATGGACGCCCAGACGGTGTCGTCGGCGCAGTACAGCCGGCCGATCGGCATCCGGTTGGTCAGCTCGGAGAGCTTCACGTACAGCCGCTCGGTCGGCTTTACCTCGGTGAGCACCGGGGAGAAGACGTCGACCAGCGGTGGGTTGTCGCGTACCCGGACGAAGACCATTGCCGAGCCGGCGCGGATGTTGATGTCGCCGTCGGAGTCGACCTGAATCTGGTCGGACTTGGACTTCAGCATCGTCGAGACGACCGTGCGCACCCGATCCTCCAGCGCCATGACGTCACCGTCCGCCCCCGCCGCCGGTGCGGCGGCCAACGCCTCGTCCAGGTCGGCCTCCACGTCGCGGTCCGGGCCGAACTCGCTGCGTGCCGTGCCGAGCGGCTCCGCCGAGAGCGGCCCGCCCTCCGCGTCGTGCATCAGGTAGACGAGGAATGCCGGGTGCGGCGTCCCGTAGACGTCCCGCAGGGTACGGGAGAGCAGCGCGGCGAGCTTCGTCGCGTCGCCGGTCGAGCCCTCCAGGCCGAAGTCCTCCCCGGAGCCCTCCAGCACACCCGGGGGCGACCAACCCAGCGCGATCATGTCTGCCACGGCGGCCCGGTCCAGCCGGTAACCCGACGGCAGGGTGGCGTTGCCGACGGCCCGCGCCACCACCCGCCCCTCGCCGACGTCCACGCTGATCGAGTAGACGGCGTCGCCGGTGCCGGACGCGGTCGGGTCGAGCGTCAGTTCGAGGTGCGCACCGACCGGGAGCATACGCAGCCGATCGGCCAGCGCCCGGGCGAACTCCCGCCACGCCTCGGTCACCTTGGCCCGCAGGTCGGCCGTGGTCGGCTCGTCCAGCAGGACCGACTCGTGATGCTCCGGCGCCGCGCCGGCCTGATCACCGGCCGGCATCGAGGGGTGGTCCGCCGTCATGATCGCCTCCGTCCGTCAAGGTCACCCTACCCAGGCGGGGCCGGAGAACGAATCCACCGCGACCGGGATCGGACAGCCCTCGGCCGGTCGTGCGCGCACCGGCTCCGATCCCGTCCGGCCACCTCGCTCACTGCGGGCGTTCGCCCCCCAGCTCCACCGGCCAGGCGCCGGCCAGCCCGGTCAGCCGGGCGGCCGCCTCCGCCGGGTCCGCGCCCCGCCCCACGGCGATCCCGAGCAGGTACGCGGTGACCGGGGCACCCGGCCGCAGCACCTGGTGCGCGACGTCCCTGGCCAGGTCGAGCACCACCGGCACCGGCACGTCCGCCGGGTCGAGCCCCAGCTCCGCGCAGGCCGCCGTGACCCAGTCATCCAGTACCGTCATCGTGTCCACTCCTCCGCCCGGCTCACATCGGAGTCAGTGTCGCAGTCGAACCAGGGCGGCGGGCCGCCGCCGGACCAGGCCAGGTCACGGACGGTCAGCTCGGCGAGCAGTTCCCGCACGGCGGCACCGTCGAGGGCGCCGCCCCGGCGTTCGGCCAGCCGGTCCAGCGCGGCCCGCAGGGCTTCGGTCCGCCACACCCCGCACAGCGACTGCCGTCGCCCGCGGTCGTCGAGGAGACACACCCCGTCGGGCCCGCCCTTGTCCGCCTCGGCCCCGCCCGGAGTCGCCGAACCGTCCGCCCCGTCCTCGTCCGCGCCCAGGGCGGCGAGCAGGGCGGCGACGGCCTCCCGGGTGAGCAGGGGAAGGTCGGCGGCGAGCAGGGCGACGGTGGTCGTACCGGCGGGCACCAGGGCGAGCCCGGCCGCTGCGGCGGCCACCGGGCCACCGCCCGGCGGCTGTTCCCGGGTCACCAGCACGTCGTCGGGGACTGGTCCGACCGGCCCGACCAGGATACGTGGGGCCGCGTCGGCGACCGCCGACAGCACCCGTTCCCGCATCGGCCGGCCGCCGACCGACACACCGGGCTTGTCCCGCCCACCCATCCGGCGGGCCGCCCCACCGGCGAGCACCACCGCCGCGTACACCGTCACCTGGCCACCGTATCCGCGGCCGGTGCCGATTCGCGGCCGCAGCCCGCCGCCACAACCCCACCGCCACCACGACCCGGCGGCGTCGCCGTGCGGGGCGCCGTGCCGGCGGGGCAGGATGGCGGGATGGGACGGGCAACTGACCGGCGGGGCGTGCTCCGGATCGACCTCGACGCGGCAGACGGGCGGTCGGCGCTGCGCCGGCCGGACACCATGGCGGTCGAGGAGCCCCTGGAGATCCGGGTGGGGCCGGCCGGGCCGGGCCGGCGACGCCCGCTGACGGTGACCATGCGCACCCCCGGTGACGACCTGGATTTGGCGATCGGGTTCCTACTCACCGAGGGTCTGATCCGCGCGGACGAGGATGTGCACACCGCGCAACTCTGCGCCGGGGCGCAGACCCCGAACACGTACAACGTGGTGGACGTTGTGCTCGCGCCGGGCGTACCGGAGCCGGCCACCGATCCGACACGGAACTTCCACACCACCAGCTCCTGCGGGGTCTGTGGGAAGGCCAGCATCGACGCGGTACGGACCCGGTCCCGCTTCACTGTCGCGGAAGACCCGCTCACCGTGCCGGCGGCGCTGCTGGCGCAACTGCCCGACCGGTTGCGGGCGGCGCAGCACGGCTTCGACCGTACCGGCGGCCTGCACGCGGCCGGCTTGTTCGGCCCGGACGGGCAGTTGGTGGTGCTGCGCGAGGACGTCGGCCGGCACAACGCCGTGGACAAGGTCGTCGGCTGGGCGGTACGGCAGCGGCTGCTGCCGCTGGCCGGGCATGTGTTGCTGGTCTCCGGCCGGGCCAGCTTCGAGCTGACACAGAAGGCGTGGATGGCCGGGGTGCCCCTGCTCGCGGCGGTGTCCGCCCCGAGCACCCTCGCCGTCGAGCTGGCCGAGGAGGCGGGGATGACGCTCGTCGGGTTCCTGCGGGGCCGGTCGATGAACGTGTACGCCGGAGCGCAGCGCGTCCTCCGGTGACCGGGTCCTTGTTTGCGGGCTCGGCGAAGTACCTTCCGCAGGCGGCCGAAACGACGCCCGCCCTGGTGGCAGCTGGGGCCAGCCCGCCACTCGAGCAGGCTGACCGCAACACCGCAAACCTTCATGCCTTCATGGTCGCGGCACTAACCATTGCGCGCCGTCACTGGAAGGCGCGTCGTGAAGCCGTCGACCGCCGGTTCCGGTGGGTGCGGGCGTGCGGCCTCCGCTGGCTCCGCTACCTGCGGCCGGTCAGTGCGGTGAAACGGCGCGAGAACGTGGCCCGCGACAGGTGCGCGTGATCGGCGAGGCTCTGCACGGTCCAGGGTCGGGCCAGGTCGCGGTGGATGGCCTGCAGGGCGGCGCTGATGGCGGGGTCGGCCAGTGCGGTGGCCCAACCGGTGGCGCCGGCCGGCGTGGCTGACTCCTCGAACCAGCTTCGCAGGATGTAGAGCAGCAGGGCCTGCACCGATAGGTGACAGTTTCAGTCACGCGGCATGTCGAGTAGGGCGAGCACGATGGTGTCGGCGCCGAGGCGTGGCTTGCTGACTTCAGCACACACCGGTGTCGTGCAGGTGTCACTACTGGCGACGAGCAGGCGCCCGGACGGCGGCCATGTCAGTGCACTCTCGCCGGTGAGAGTTCCGCGGAACAGCACCCCTGCCGGCCGAGCGGGCCCCTCCTACGCGGGCTGGCCGCCGTACCGGCACTCAGTTTGCCGCGATTCGCGGTGTCCCCGGACGGGAACACCGCGAATCGCGGCAAACTGAGTTGATCAAGCGCAACCGGTCGACCCATCAAGCCGGCTAAACGCCTTGTCGGGTAACTGGGCCGCGTCTACGGTGCGGGGATGCTCTCTCGACCGCTGGCAGTGACCTTCGACACGCACGACGCGGACCGGCTGGCGCGGTTCTGGGCCGACCTGCTCGGCCGGGAGGTCGTCGAGGACGCCGGTGGCGCCCTCCTGCCCGGTGACGAAACCCAGCTCAACCTCCGGTTCGTCCCGAGCCGCGCGGAGAGGGTGGGCCCGAACCGCATGCATCTGCACCTGACCAGCACCGACCGCGCCGACCAGCAGCACATGGTGGCGACGGCACTCACGCTCGGCGCCGGTCACCTCGACATCGGGCAGCGCCCCGAAGAGGGGCACGTCGTCCTGGCCGACCCCGAGGGCAACGAGTTCTGCGTGATCGAGCCCGGCAACGGGTTCCTCGCCGGCTGCGGCCTGCTCGGGGAACTCGCCTGCGACGGCACCCGGGAGGTCGGCCTCTTCTGGAGCGAGGCGCTGGGCTGGCCCCTGGTGTGGGACCAGGACGAGGAGACCGCGATCCAGTCACCACACGGCGGCACGAAGGTCGCATGGGGAGGCCCGCCCGTCGCCCCGAAAGAGGTGTGGAACCGGCAGCGCTTCGACCTCGTCCCGGCTGGTGGCGACCAGCAGTCCGAGGTCGAACGGCTGGTTTCCCTCGGGGCTACTCGGCTCGCGGTGGGTGCAGACGGCACCGTCGTGCTGGCCGATCCCGACGGCAACGAGTTCTGCGTGCGAGGGAACTGACCACAGCGCGGCCAGCCAGGTGTCCCTCGCAACCCGGCTGGTCACCTCGCCCGGCGGCGCCGGTAGGCCACGACGGCGAGGGTGGCGCCGGCGGCGGCCAGGACCGGTATCGGCTTCGCGCGCACCGAGCTACCGAACCTGGTGGTCAGGCCACGGGCGGAGGCGACCAGATTCGAGCCGCCTTCACCGGCGGTCTGGGCACCGCCCACGGCCGAGCCGCGTATCGCGGTGGTCGCCTGCTGGGCTGTCTGCTTGGCGGACGTGGCGTACTGGGCGGCCTTCCGGCTCAGCCTGCCGGACCTCTGGGCCGCCGTGGTCTTCGCCGACTGGCGGGCCTGGGTAACGCGCTGCCGGAGCTCATCGGCGGCGGTGGTGATCTTGGCGCGCAGGCGTGTGCGGACGTCGGTCTTGGCAGCCAGGGCGGCGACGGTGTCGCCGAGTTCCGCGCGGGTGTGCTGGATGTCGCGTCGGATCTGGTCCGGGTCACTGCTTCCCGCTGGCGTGCTCACCGCTTCCTCCGACTCGCTGCGCCGCGTACGGTCTCGGTGTCCGCGCGTACGCTTTCCCTGGTCGCCGTTGGCATGACGGGCATGGCCCTGTTGACCTGCTTCTTGCCGCGTTGGGCCGCGATGGTGGCGGCGATGGCCAGGATCACGGTGACGACCAGCGCGGCCAGTGTGGCGGGCATGACCGCGGCCAAGGCCAGTATGACTGTGGCGACGGCGGCGCCGCCGGCGTAGAGACCGAGCATGGCCCCACCGCCGAGCAGTCCGGCGCCGGCGCCCGCGCGCTTGCCCTTCGCGGTCATCTCCGCCCGCGCCATCATCAACTCGGTGCGCACGAGTCGGGTGATCTGCTCGGTGGCGCGCTGCACCAGCTCTGCGACCGGCGCGTCGGCAGCCGCGGCGCGAGTGCTGCCGCTGGGACGTTCTGCCATGGGTACCTCATCTCTCTCGCGGGCCGGGATGACCCGTGGCGCTGCCTGGTCAGCCGTGCGACGCCACTGGCAGGCTCATCGATCCCTGCGAGGGGCCGCCGAAACGGCTGCCCAGCAACGGGACGGGGGTCTCGGTCTCGCGTGCCATGACTGCCTTCGGGGTCCAACGCGCCTGCATAGTCCTGATTGTCAGACTCGATCGCCGAAGCCATGCACCTATTCGGCGGTTTTGTATGAGCACGAGCGCCATGTGCGTCTCGGTCGTGGGATGAACTGCTGTTTCTCGGTGCGCAGGGCAACCGTAAGTGACACTGGGACCACGAGCAGCGGTTCGCCTATTCGACCCCTGTGGCAGGGGTGGATCGCCTGCGACTGCCCGGTAGCGCTGACGGCGGAGCCGGCAAGGGGTTCGGCGTGGCTTGCAGGAGTGGCGAGGGTGAGCGAAACCGATCTGGGCGCCCGCAGCGAGCGGGGCAGTGAGTACGCCGACCTGTCCCGTCTGGTGCGGGCCGCGGGTCTGCTCAACCGGCGCCCCGGTCGCTACGCGTTTCGCGTAACGCTGGTCCTCGGGTGCCTCGGCGTGGCGGGGGTGGTGTTCGTCCGACTCGGGCAGTCGTGGTGGCAGACAACAGTCGCCGCAGCTCTCGCGGTGGTCTTCACGCAGACGGCGTTCCTCGGCCACGATGCCGGGCACCGGCAGATCTTCCACTCCCGCCGCGCCAACGACGTGGTCGGCCTGGTGTGCGGAAACCTGCTGACCGGAATCAGTTACGGCTGGTGGGTGGACAAGCACAACCGCCACCACGCCCACCCGAACACCGAAGGCCACGACCCGGACATCGTGGTCGCGCCCCTGTCGTTCACCCCGGCACAAGCCGCAGCGCAGCGCGGCCTCGGGGCGCTGTTCGTCCGGCATCAGGCGGCGTTGTTCTTTCCGCTGCTACTGCTGGAAGGCCTGCACCTGCATGTCCACAGCATCCGGGCGGTGGTACGAGGCGATCGACTCAGGCACCGCCCCGCCGAGGCCGGCCTGCTCGCCCTGCACCTGGCCGGCTACATCACGGCCGCGTTCCTGGTCTTGAGCGTCCCGCAGGCAATCGTGTTCATCCTGGTCCACCAGGGCCTGTTCGGCCTCTACCTCGGCTGCTCCTTCGCCCCCAACCACAAGGGCATGCCCATCCTGACCGAGGCCGACAACCTCGACTACCTACGCCGACAGGTCCTCACCTCCCGCAACGTGCGAGGCGGCCTGCTCCTCGACGCACTACTCGGCGGGCTCAACTACCAGATCGAACACCACCTGTTCCCCAGCATGCCCCGACCGAACCTGCGCCGCGCCCAGCCACTGATCCGCCAGTTCTGCACCGACCACGACATCGCCTACCACGAAACCACGCTGACCCGATCGTGGGCGCAGGTCCTCGCGCACCTTCGGACCATCGGCAGCTGACCGAACCGACCGACGGCGGCGCTCGGGCCGGGGAGGTTCGTTCAAGGAGACCCAGGGTTCGTTGTCGCACCGACGCTTCCGCGCATAGCGCGTCCAGTGCCCGTTGCCCGGAGGTCTCAGCCCTTGCGGCGAGGGCGGCGGCGTCTGCGGCGTACCACCTGGGAGGGTTCGCCGACGGCCGGCCAACCGTCCAGCTCGGACGGGGGCACGCCCCGTCGCAGCAGGTCGTCGAGGAGTTGGGCGAGCGAGTAGTCGGGATGCACCGCCAGCGCCCGCTCCAGCGCGACGGCGGCGAGCGCTCCCTGCCCGGCCCGCCAGGCCGCGAAGGCGAGCAGGCTGGCGGGAGCGGCGATCAGCTCCTCCTCGGCGCGGCGCAGCACGTCGCTCCAGAGGCCGATGTCCTCGTCCCGCCCGTCGGTGCGTTCCCAGGCGTGGTCACGCACAGAAAGGTGGGTCAGGAGCAGGGTCAGCCAGGCCACCTCGTCGTCGCTCAGCCGCTCACCCCAGCGCTGCCGGCGCAGGGCGACCCGGAGCGCGTCGGCCCCGGCGGCCCGCACCGCCCGGCCGTTGAGCAGGTCGGCGGCGGATGCCTGGTCCAGCACGGCGAGCAGGCGTCGCTCGGCCCGGACGCCGGCGCGGCGCATCGCCGCCGCGTCGTGCCCGTCGCCGGGTGTCACCTGCGCGGTGAGCGCCGCCCGGTCGGGCAGGGCCACCTGACCGGCGAAGACCGCCGCCGCGGTGACCTGGCTGGACCCCGGGTCGTACGGGGTGCCGTCGGGCGGGCAGCATTCCACCCCTTCGCAGAGGTACGACCAGTAGCGCCCTTCGGTGACCCGCAGCGCGTCCAGCACGGCCAGACCCGCCGAGGAGAGCGCGTCGCGGACCGCGTCGACGGTGGGGGTGACCCGGTCGGCGGGACCGTACCCGAGCACGGTGGCCGCCTCGGCATTTTGCCGGGTGAGGACGTCACCGAGGTGCCGGGCCGGCCATTGCTGGTCCGCGCCCCGCTCGGGCAGGTCGGCGCGCGCGGCGAAGACGATCCGCCGGCCCCGCATCGCCACCACGACCACGCTGTCGGCGGGGTGGAAGCCGAGCAGGTACGGCACGGCGGCGATGAGGTCGGCGGGTGAGCGAACGGTGAGCCGGGGGCGGTCGGTCGCGGTCATGGGGGCAGCCTGCGATCCACCGGGCCTCGCCGACAGACCCTGTGGACGACACCCCGGTTATCCACAGACACGGAGAGTGTTGTTGGAGGTCGGCGCGTTTCCCGACGGTCGAGCGCCGACGCGCCGAGCCGGAAGCGGCTACCTTGCGCTGATGGACCTGGCGTACCTGCGGGCACATCCGGAGCACCTGCCCACCTTCCTGACGCACCAGCGGATCCGGGAGACGCCGGTCTCCGGTGGCGACATCTGCGCCGCCTCCCGGCTGACCCTGGACGACGGGCACTCGGTCTTCGCCAAGACCTGGCCGGAGCGGGCTGACCGGCCGCAGCCGGCAGGCTTCTTCGCCACGGAGGCGGCCGGGCTGCGCTGGCTGCGGGCGGCCGGCGCGGTCCCCGTACCGGAGGTGGTGGCGGCGTTGCCGGACCTGTTGGCTCTCCAGTGGGTCGAGCCGGGCGAGCCGTCGGCGGAGGCGGCCGAACGGTTCGGCCGGGAGCTGGCCGGGATGCACCGGGCCGGCGCGGCGGCGTTCGGGGCGGAGTGGACCGGCTTCATCGGCGCGCTGCCGCAGGACAACACCCCCGACTGGGGCCGGTGGTCGGCCTGGTTCGCCCGGCGACGGCTCCTGCCGTACCTGCGTCTGTCCGTGGAGAATGGCGCGTTGGGTCCGGCGGAGGCCGCGCTGGTCGAGCGGGTCGTGGCGCGGATCGGCGAGTTCGGCGGGGACGAGCCGCCGGCCCGGGTGCACGGCGACCTCTGGCCCGGCAACCTGCTCTGGGGCGCCGACGACCGGGTGTGGCTGGTCGACCCGGCGGCGCACGGCGGGCACCGGGAGACCGACCTGGCCGCGTTGGCGCTCTTCGGCGGCCCACCGCACCACGACCGGATCATGGGCGCCTACCGGGAGGCATGGCCGCTGGCGGACGGGTGGCGGGAGCGGGTGCCACTGCACCAGCTCCATCTGCTGCTGGTGCATACCGCCATGTTTGGGACGGCGTACCGAGATGCGGTCAGCCGGGCTGCCCGCGCGACGCTGGACGGGCGCGGGCGCGCTACCGTCAACGAGTGACCGCCGCTCCGACGACCGACGGCGTCCTCGTCGACCGGTACGGCCGCGTCGCCCGGGACTTGCGCGTCTCGTTGACCGACAAGTGCAACCTGCGCTGCACCTACTGCATGCCAGCCGAGGGTCTGCCATGGCTGGCGGGGCCGCAACTACTCGCCGACGCCGAGATAGTCCGGCTGGTCCGGGTGGCCGTGGAGCGGCTCGGCGTGACCGAGGTGCGCTTCACCGGCGGTGAGCCGCTGATCCGCCCCGGCCTGGTCGGGGTCGTCGGCGCGGTGGCGTCGCTCACCCCGCGCCCACGGATCTCGCTCACCACCAACGGCATCGGCCTGCACCGGCTCGCCCCCGCCCTACGCACGGCCGGGCTGGACCGGGTGAACGTGTCGCTGGACACGCTGGACCGGGCGAGGTTCACCACGCTGACCCGGCGGGACCGGCTGGCCGACGTGCTCGCCGGGCTGGCCGGCGCGGCCGCGGCCGGCCTGACCCCCGTCAAAATCAACTCGGTGCTGATGCGCGGGGTCAACGACGACGAGGCTCCGGCGCTGCTGCGCTTCGCCCTCAACCACGGCTACGAGCTGCGGTTCATCGAGCAGATGCCGCTGGATGCCCAGCACGGCTGGGACCGGACGACCATGGTCACCGCGGACGAGATCCTCGGCGCGCTGGGGCAGGAGTTCGACCTCACCCCGGATCCGGCGGAGCGCGGCGGGGCCCCCGCCGAGACCTGGCTGGTCGACGGAGGCCCAGCCCGGGTCGGCGTGATCGCCACCGTCACCCGGCCCTTCTGCGGGGATTGCGACCGGACCCGCCTCACCGCCGACGGCCAGGTCCGCAACTGCCTGTTCGCCACGGAGGAGTCCGACCTACGCGGCGCGCTGCGCGCCGGGGCGGACGACGCCGAGCTGGCCCGGCGCTGGCAGGCCGCGATGCGGGTCAAGCGGGCCGGGCACGGCATCGACGACCCCAGCTTCCTGCAACCGACCCGGCCCATGTCGGCGATCGGAGGCTGAACGGTGCACCTCACCGTCCGCTACTTCGCGGGGGCCCGGGCCGCCGCCGGGCGTACCGAGGAGAGCGTGTCCGCCGGCCGGTCGTTGGACGAACTCGTCGGTGAGCTCGGCGACCGGCACGGCCAGCGGCTGACCACCGTGCTGGCGGCGGCGAGTTTCCTGGTCGACGGCGTTGTCTGTCATGATCGTCAGACGCCGCTACCGGCCGGGGCCACGATCGACGTGTTACCGCCCTTCGCGGGCGGCTGAGAAAGGCTGGCATGCTGGAGCTCACGGCCTTCGTGGCCACCCTCACGCTGATCATCGGTCTGATCCACCTCTACCTGTGGAAGCGGCTGGTCAAGGACGCCACCGAGCCGGGCCGGTGGCGGAAGGTCGGCGGTCTCGTCGCGCTCTTCCTCGCGCTGCTCGTGCCGGCCACGATGATCTCCACCCGGGCCGCCGGGGTGTTCTGGCTGGCCTGGCCGGGCTACCTCTGGCTCGCGCTGATGTTCTACCTGCTGGTCGTACTGCTGGTGCTGGAAGTGCCGATGGCGGTAACGAAGCTGGTGCTGCGCCGCCGGGCGGTGGTCGCCGAGCCGACCGCCGCCGCGCCGGAGCCGGTGCTGGTCGGGGCCGCCGGCTCCGCCGACCCGCCCGCCGCCGCGGCGGTGAACCAGCCGGACCACGACCCGGCCCGCCGGTTGCTGCTCGCCCGGGGGGCGGCGATCTTCGCCGGGCTCACCGCCGCGAGCATCACCGGGTACGGTGTCCGCACCGCTCTGGGTCCGCCGCAGCTGGACCGGGTGCAGATCCCCCTGGCCAAGCTACCCCGGAGCATGGACGGGCTGCGCATCGCCACCGTCGCGGACATCCACCTCGGGCCGCTGCGCGGCCGGGAGCACACCGAGCGGATCGTCGCGATGATCAACCGACTCGACGCCGACCTCGTCGCTGTCGTCGGTGACCTCGTCGACGGCTCGGTCGCCGAGTTGGGCGAGGCCGCCGCGCCGCTGCGTGACCTCCGCTCCCGGTACGGCAGCTTCTTCGTGACCGGCAACCACGAGTACTTCTCCGGCGTCGAGGAGTGGGTACGGGAGGTGGACCGGCTCGGCCTGCGGGTGCTCCAGAACGAACGCCAGGAGATCCAGGCCCGGGGTGGTGTGCTCGACCTGGCCGGTGTGAACGACGTCACCGCCGCCGGCACGGGGCTGGCCGCGCCCGCCGACTACGCCGCCGCGCTCGCCGACCGGGACACCAGCCGGCCGGTGGTGCTGCTCGCCCACCAGCCGGTCGCCGCGTACGAGGCGGCGAGGTTCGGCGTCGACCTCCAACTCTCCGGGCACACCCACGGTGGGCAGATGGCCCCGTTCAACCTGGCCATACGGCTCCAGCAGCCGGTGGTCTCCGGGCTGGGCGAGGTGGACGGCACCAAGGTCTACGTCACCAACGGCGCCGGCTTCTGGGGCCCACCGGTACGCGTCGGGGCCCCGCCACAGGTAACCCTGGTCGAGCTGCGAACCCCATAGCGCGGCCCGGGCGCTCAGTCCAGCACCGGATTGCTCAGCTCACGCGTACGCGTGGCGGCGGGCGGGCAGTGGACCACTCGTGACAGGATGCGGCGTGCCTCCGTTCAGCGCCGCACCCTCCGGTGGCCTCCCGCCGTTCGTCGCGGACCTGCACATCCACTCGAAGTACTCGCGCGCGTGCAGCCGGGACCTGACCCTGCCGAATCTCGGCTGGTGGGCCCGGCGCAAGGGCGTCGGGGTGCTCGGTACCGGGGACTTCACCCATCCCGCCTGGTACGACCACCTGCGGGAGACACTGCATCCCGCCGAGCCCGGCCTGTACCGCCTCGGCCCGGAGGCGGAGCGGGACATCGCCCGCCGGCTACCGCCGAGGCTGGCGAGCGTGGCCGAGACGGACCCGGTCCGGTTCATGCTGAGCGTGGAGATCTCCACGATCTACAAGCGGGGCGACCGGACCCGGAAGGTGCACCACCTGATCTACCTGCCGGACCTGGACGCGGTGGGGCGGTTCAACGCGGCGCTGGGGCGGGTCGGCAACCTCGGCTCAGACGGCCGGCCGATCCTCGGCCTGGACTCCCGGGACCTGCTGGAGATCACCCTGGAGGCCAGCGGCGACGGCTATCTGGTGCCGGCGCACATCTGGACACCCTGGTTCTCGGCGCTGGGCTCGAAGTCCGGCTTCGACGCGATCGCCGACTGCTACGCCGATTTGGCCGAGCACGTCTTCGCGGTGGAGACCGGCCTCTCCTCGGACCCGGCCATGAACTGGCGGGTCGGCAGTCTGGACGGCTACCGGCTGGTCTCCAACTCGGACGCGCACTCACCACCCGCGCTGGCCCGGGAGGCGACCGTCTTCTCCACCGCCCGGGACTACTTCGCCATCCGCGACGCGCTGCGCACCGGCGACGGGCTGTCCGGAACGATCGAGTTCTTCCCCGAGGAGGGGAAGTACCACGCCGACGGGCACCGCCTCTGCGGGGTCAACTGGTCACCGGAGCGCACCCGGGAGGCCGGCGGACGCTGCCCGGAGTGCGGCAAGCCGCTGACCGTGGGCGTACTGAGCCGGGTGACGGAGCTGGCCGACCGGCCGGCGGGGCACCGGCCGGCGCACGCCCGCGAGGTGACCCATCTGGTGCCGCTGGCTGAGATCCTCGGCGAGATCAACAAGGTGGGCGCACGATCGAAGAAGGTCGAGGGGAAACTCCACGAGCTGGTCGCCGCGCTCGGCCCGGAGCTCGAGATCCTCACCCGTACCCCGCTGGACGAGATTGGCCGGGTCGGCGGCGAGCTGCTCGCCGAGGGTGTCGGGCGGCTGCGGCGCGGTGACGTCCGCCGGGTGCCCGGCTACGACGGCGAGTACGGCGTGATCACGCTGTTCGACCCCGCCGAGCTGGGTGCGGGCGGCAAGCCGGCGACCCAGGACACGCTCTTCGACGTACCGGTGCCGGCGCAGCGCGCCCCCGTGGAGCCGGCGCCGAAACCGCAGACCAGGCGGCCGGCGGCGAAGGCCGAGCCGAAGCGGAAGCCCGCGCCGCCCCCACCCCCGCCGATCGCGCCGGCGCCCTCGCCGCACGAGCCGTTCGAGCCGATGCTCGCCGGGATGGAGGAGGTCGGCACCGGGCTGCTCGACCGGCTGGACGCGATGCAGCGGGTGGCCGCCTCCGCGCCGGGCGGGCCGCTGCTGATCGTGGCCGGGCCGGGCACCGGCAAGACCCGGACCCTGACCCACCGGATCGCGTACCTCTGCGCCGAGCTGAACGTCTTCCCGGAGCAGTGCCTGGCGATCACCTTCACCCGGCGGGCCGCCGAAGAGCTGCGGCACCGTCTCGACGGGCTGCTCGGTCCGGTTGCCGAGGACGTCACCGTCGGCACCTTCCACTCGCTCGGGTTGACCATCCTGCGGGAGAACGCGGTGGCGGCCGGGCTGCCAGCCGACTTCCGGATCGCCGACGACGCGGAGCGGACCGCCGCCCGCGCGGAGGCCGGTGACGACGACGCCCGGTACACGGCCCTGCTGCGTAAGCGGGACCTGGTCGACCTGGACGAGTTGCTCACCCTGCCGGTCGCGCTGCTCAGCGGCGACCGGAAGTTGGTCCGGGACTACCGCGAACGCTGGCGGTGGATCTTCGTCGACGAGTACCAGGACGTCGACGCGGTCCAGTACGACCTGCTGCGCCTGCTCAGCCCCGCCGACGGCAACCTCTGCGCGATCGGCGACCCGGATCAGGCGATCTACTCGTTCCGGGGCGCCGACGTCGGTTACTTCCTGCGCTTCTCGCAGGACTTCACCGACGCCCGGCTGGTCCGGCTCAACCGCAACTACCGCTCCTCGGCGCCGATCCTGGCCGCCGCGGTGCAGGCGATCGCGCCGTCGTCGCTGGTCCGGGGCCGCCGGCTCGACCCGGCCCGGCTCGACCCGGAGGCCCCGCTGGTCGGCCGCTACCCGGCTGTCTCCGTCGCCGACGAGGCCGACTTCGTGGTACGCACCATCGACGAGCTGGTCGGCGGGCTGTCCCACCGGTCGCTGGACTCGGGGCGGATCGACGGCCGGTCCACCTCCCTGTCGTTCTCCGACATCGCGGTGCTCTACCGCACCGACTCGCAGGCCGCCCCGATCGTGGACGCGCTGACCCGGGCGAACATCCCGGTGCAGAAGCGCTCGCACGACCGGCTGCGGGACCGGCCGGGCGTGCCGGCGATCGCCCGCGAGCTGCGGCACACCGGGCTCGACGGCGCGCTGGCCGCCCGGGTCCGCCTCGCCGGCCAGGTGCTCGCCGAGCGTTTCGCCACGCCCACCCTGGACGGTTCCCACGCGGTACGCCCCGAGGACGTCCGGGTGGCGGTGGACCTGCTCACCCCGCTGGCGCGGCGCTGCGGCGACGATTTGGAGCTGTTCCTGTCCCAGTTGGCCACCGGCGCGGAGGTGGACGCCCTCGACCCGCGCGCCGAGGCGGTCACCCTGCTCACCCTGCACGCCGCGAAGGGCCTGGAGTTCCCGGTGGTGTTCCTGGTCGGGGCGGAGGACGGGCTGCTGCCGCTGCGCTGGCCGGGCAGCGAACCGGACGACGACGCGGTCGCCGAGGAGCGGCGGCTCTTCTTCGTGGGGCTGACCCGGGCCCAGGACCGGCTCTACGTCAGCCACGCCACCCGGCGGGTGCGGCACGGCGCCGAACGCGAGTGCCGGCCGTCGCCGTTCCTCGACGTGATCGACCCGGGTCTCTTCGAGCGGTTCGGTGAGGCGGAGCCGCGCCGACCCAAGGACCGCCAGCTCCGCCTGATCTGAGCCCCATGACCACCCGCTCACCAAGACCTGAGCCCGGTCCCCTCGCACGATCTGAACCCCGGCCCCCTCGGCACGACCGGACGCCGGCCCCTCGGCACGACCGGACGCCGGCCCCTCGGCACGACCGGACGCCGGCCCCTCGGCACGACCGGACGCCGGCCCCTCGGCATGATCGACTCCAGGTGACGAAAGTGGGGGTGTCGGAGGCCTCGGACACCCCGTCTCGACGCAAACGGAGTCGATCACCAGGCGCGGCCGGGCCACGGCCGAGGCGGGACGGGCGGGCCG
>NZ_SMKN01000068.1 GCF_004348675.1 Micromonospora sp. KC606
GGCCCGAGCCCACCCGCCCACCGGGAACGGAAATCTACTCCAACTGCGGCACCTTGCGCTGTCCACGCCGGGAGAGAGCGCGACCTGGCGCAGACGGAGTCGACCACGTCCCGCCGAGGTCGACCGCCGGGCACGGAGTCGGGGCGGCAGGGCCGGATCAGGTGAACACGGTGCGCCGTACGCCCCTGTGGTCGGCGCAGGCGTCGCGCCGCCCGCCGGTCAGGCTGACCGACCCGTCCCGGCACTGCACCAGGTAGCCGCGTCCGGACCAGAAGTCCCGTACGCAGTCGAAGTGGTCGCAGATCCGGTGGTCGGGGCGGCGGATCCGCTCACCGGCGCAGAAGTCGTACCCCATCGGGTTGGCCGGGGCGCCGCAGCGCCGCTCGCGGGGCGCGGCGTCGCCCGACGGCGAGGGCCGGGGTTTCGCCACCGGCTTGGCCTTCGGCGTGGTCGACGTGGCGGGGGTGGCGGCGACGGCCCGTTCGGCGGCGGAGCGCACCGGCGGGTCCGAGTCCAGGACGGCCACCGGCACGGCCAGGGTGAGCGCGGCCGCGACGACCACGGTGCGACGCCCGCCGGGAATCCGGGCGGTGAGCCGGGCCTGGCCCGGGGTGGCGATCGCCGGACGGAACGGCCGGTTCTGGTCGTGTTCGGCGATCAGCTCGTCGAGCTGCGCGAGCACGGTGTCACGCTGCTCGATCGCGTCGGCGAAGGCGAGGGTGAGCACGAACCGGAAGTCGACCGCCGCCGGGGCCGGCAGGCGCAGGCCGGTGGTCCGCTTGCGGTCGAGGACCTCGATCAGCGTCACCGGGGCCGCCGGGTCGTGGGACAACCCGGTCATCTTCCCGTACGCCCAGTCGCGCCGGCCGCTGCCGCCGAGGAACACCAGGCGACGGTTGGTGACCACGGCCATTCCGGCGTCGACGGCCCGGACCCCGTCGGGGGGCCGGTGCCGCAGCGGCGCCGGGTGCGGCTCGACGGTCAGCTCGGGGGCGGGCAGCACTATGGTGTGCCGCAGCTCGACCAGTTGGGCGGCGGGCCAGGCCCGGAGCACCTTCTCGCCGTGGTCGAGCGCCAGGGGAAGGCCACGGCCCGCCGCCGTCGAGCCGCGCAGGTCGAGGGCGAGGGTACGCAGCCGCCGCAGCTCGTCGTCGTGCCGCCGCCAGGCCGCCTCGGCCTCGCGGTGGCGGCGCTGCCGGCGCTCGTTCTGCCTACCCGCCCAGTTGTAGCGCCAGGTGGAACCCGTCGAATCAGTTTCTGCCACGCCGACTCCTCCGCCGCGCGAGCCACCAATCGGGGTGTCGTACGGGTTAACAGCCGACCAGCACCGACGGAACCGGCACCAGGCTCCTTTCACCCGATCGGGTGATCACCTCGGATGAGCCACCGCCCGCTGCGGGTCAGGGGCGCGGGCCCTGGTGGACCGATCGGTTCACCAGGGCCCGGCACGGTGGCGTGTAGCGGGTCAGTCGCGGGCGATCGCGTTGGCGCGGATCGCCTCGGCGAGGTAGGCGGCCATGCCCGGCGCGAGTGTCTCGAAGTACGCGGTGAACCGTGGGTCCGCCACGTACGTGTCCGCCAGGCAGGTGTGGATCTCGTACGAGCAGTCGTAGAACCACTCGGTGATGAGCCGCCGGTGCTCCTCGGCCAACGCCATCGCCTCTGCCGAGTCGGCCGGCGCCCCCGAGGCCATCACCGCCACGAAGCGGCGGCCCCAGTCCTCGTTGGCCGCCTTGTTCCGCAGCCAGTCCTCCTTCGAGTAGCTGGCCGTCCGACGGGCCGACTCCCGGTACGCGTCGGTGTCGCCCCAGCGCTGCTCCACCTCCTCGGCGTGCGCATCCGGGTCGAAGTCGCCGAAGACCTCGAACCGCTCCTGCGGGGTGAGCCTGATGTTCATCCTCTTCGCCTCCATCGCCATCTCGATCGCGGCGACCATCTCCTGGAGCTTGCCGATCCGGCCGTTGAGCAGCTCGTGCTGCCGGCGCAGGTGCGCCACCGGGTCGGCGTCCGGGTCGTCGAGGATCGCCGCGATCTCCTCCAGCGGGAACCCCAACTCCCGGTACCAGAGGATCAGCTGCAGCCGCTCCAGGTCCGCGTCGTCGTAGCGGCGGTAGCCCGCCGCGGTGCGTCCGCTGGGCGACAGCAGCCCGATCTCGTCGTAGTGGTGCAGCGTCCGGACCGTCACCCGGGCCGCCTTCGCCACCTGCCCCACCGTGTACGTCATGGGTTCCCTCCCTTCCGCGACCAAGGCTCCCGCCTCCCGCTGCGTGAGGGTCAACCCCGATTCTCCGCCGGCCCGCCGCCCTTGCCCGAAAGATCAGGCGGGAGTGCGGTGGAGGGTGGTGAGTGCGCCGGGGCGGCCGTAGCGGTAGCCCTGGCCGTGGACGCAGCCGATCGCCGTGACCGCCGCGTGCTGCCCCTCGGTCTCCACCCCCTCGGCCACCACCGCCAGGTCGAACGCCCCGGCCAACCGGGTCACCATCTCCACCGTGGCGTACGCGCGGGTGTCGGAGTCGAGCCGGGCCACGAACGAGCGGTCGATCTTCAGCTCGGTGGCCGGGATGCGGTGCAGGTAGCTCAACGACGAGTAGCCGGTGCCGAAGTCGTCGATGGCGATCCGGATGCCCAGCTCGCGCAGCTGCGCGAGGCGTTCCAGCACGGCCTCGCTGCCGTCGATCAACGCCGACTCGGTCAGCTCCAGGGTCAACGCGCGGGGAGCCAGGCCGGCGCCGGCCGTGGCGGCGGTGACCGTGGCGATGAGATCCGGTCGGCGCAAATGTGCCGCCGCGATGTTCACCGCCACCGTCGCATCCGGCACCCGCTGCCGCCAGGTCGCGGCAGCCCGGCACGCCTCGTGGATCACCCAACGGTCCAGCGGCACCACCAGCCCGGTCTCCTCCGCCAGCGGCAGGAACGCCGCCGGGTTGAGCAGCCCCAGCCGGGGATGCCGCCAGCGGACCAGCGCCTCGGCGCTGCGCACCTGGCCGGTGGCCAGGTCGACGATCGGCTGGTAGTCCAGGTGCAACTGCCGCTCGTCGACCGCCCGGCGCAGGTCGGCGATCAGCTCCGCCCGGGTCACCGCCGACTCGCGCAGCGCCGGCGTACAGACCCGGTAGGCGGCCTTCCCGGCCGCTTTCGCCGCGTACATCGCGATGTCGGCGTCGCGCAGCAGATCGGTGTGGGAGGCGTGCTGCGGGCCGTACTCGGCGATGCCGATGCTGGCCGACGGGTGTATGCCGACGTCCTCCTCACCGGGTGACGGTTGCAGGGCGGTGAGCAGCCGCTCGGCGAGCCGCTCCGGGGCGACCGGCCGGCCGCCGTCGATTAGCACCGCGAACTCGTCACCGCCGAGCCGGGCGACGGTGCCGTCGTCGCCGACCGCCGCCCGCATCCGGCCGGCGATGCTGGTCAGCAGGGTGTCCCCGGTGGCGTGCCCGAACCGGTCGTTGACCTGCTTGAACCCGTCCAGGTCGAGGATCAGCACGGCGACCGGCGGCCCGTCGCGCAGGGCCCGGCGCAACCGCCGGGTGAACATCAACCGGTTCGGCAGGCCGGTGAGCTGGTCGGCGTACGCCAACTGGCGCAGCCGGGCGACCAGCCGCAGGTTCTCGTTGGCGGCCAGGCCCTGGCGCATCGCCAGCGCCCCCAGCAGCGTCATCATGCCGATGAAGATCAGGTGCGGGGTCTGCCCGGTCGGGCGGCGCGCCAGCACCACGGCGACGATCGCCCCACCCACCGGCACGTACGGCAGGGCCACCCGCCACCACGGCGGCAGCGGTGACTCACCGATTTCGGTGGCGCCGGCGCAGGTCGGCGGCGGCGGGTGGACCGCCGCCACCCCGATCAGCAGGTAGCTCAGCGGCCAGCACAGGTCGACCGGGTGCCCGGGGGCGTAGCTGCCGCCCACGACGAGCGAGACGTAGACCACGTCGGCCACGGACCGGACGGCCAGGCTCACCCCGATCAGCGTCATCGGCCGCCACACCGGCCGGGTCGGGCCGGCCACCGCGACCAGGACGGTCAACTGCATCAGGTCGAGCATCGGGTAGAGCAAACCGTAGCCGTGCAGCGGATCGGTTAGATCGGCGGCGGTGATGTCGTGGAACACCACCACCCAGCCGACCGGGACCAGGGCGAGCCCGACGATCACCCCGTCCAGCAGGGCGCGGGCCTGACCGACGCGGCTGCGGGGAGCCGACAACGAGCAGAGCAGCGCGGCGGTGCCGGTGATGATGCTGGCGGTGAAGATCCCGCCGACCAGCGCGGTGTGCGGCAGCTCGTCGCTGCCGAGACGCCCGGCCGCCCACACCGTACGGCCGGCTGCGGCGAGGCCCATCGTGACCGCGAGCAGCACCCAGAACCGACGTAGTGGGGTGGGATGCCGGCGGGCCGCGCTCGCGCAGCCGGTGGCGGCCAGGCTGGCCACCGTGATCGCGCCCAGGTCGCTGGCGAGCGCCGCGTCCGGCAGCCCCGCCAGCAGCCAGAGCGCCTCGACGAGCACCACCGCCGCCGCGACGGCCACCCCCGCGCGGCGCAGCGGTGCGGCAGGTAGTGGTGCGGCAGGTAGTGGTGTGACGGCCTCGGGCTGCACGGTGATCGCTCCGGCTCCCTCTCCTGTGCGCACCTCAAGGCTGAGGACCGGTCACGGACGGGCGAACCACCGAAGCCTAGCCACCGCCCGTGCGCCCCGCCAGAGCCGACCGGCCCCCTGCGGACGTCAGGTCGGCTGCGCCGCCGCGCCAGGCGTCAGGACCAGTCCTCCGCCGCGTCGCCGTCGGTCGGTCGCTCCGCCGTGGACGTCGGTGGGCCGCCGTGCGTCCAGGGGGTCTCCTCCGGGGCCGGGAACGCCCCCGCCGGCAGGAACCCGTCGGAGAGCGTGGTCAGGCAGAGCCGCTCCCCCACCTCGGGCACCGTCCCGGGCGGTGCGGTCAACCCGCGCCCCATCCCGCCGGAGAGCTCCAGCACCACCTCGGTCTTGCCGTCGGCCGCCGGGGTCAGGAACACCACCTTCGCCTTCTGCGCCGGCCGCGCCGGGGAGAACAGCGTCGTCCCCGCCGGCACCAGCACCGGCTCGGTGGTCACCACCTGGATGCGCGGGCGCAGCACCGGACGCCGGCCGCTGTCGTCCACCCGCTTCGGGTCTGCCAGAACCACGTCGCCGACGAACGCCTCACCGGTCAACCGGTGCTCGGCCATGACGAGCGGGTCGTCGTAGGCGCGCTGCACCGCGTACGAGGCCAGGGCGCGTTCCAGCCGGTGCAGCCGCACGGCGGCCGCCACCGCGCCGTCGCGCCGGGGCTGCGGGCCGCCTGCGGCGTCGAGGTGTTCGGTGTGGCCGGTGAAGGCGTCCTTGTCGCCGTCCCAGCGGGCCGCCACCCGCGCCCCCGGCGGCAGGGCGCGCAGCAGCCCCACGCCGCGCCACATGAGCTCCCAGGTGGGCGCGAGCTGGTCGCGCAGCACCCGTTCCAGCTCCGCGTACGCCGCCGCGCGGGCGGCCGGGTCGTCCTCGGTCCGCGCGTACGCGGCGATGGCCGGGGCGAGCACCCGGTTGTCGAAGTCCGGGTCGGTGGCCGGGCCGGCCGGCGGGCAGACTCGCGGATCCTCGGCCCTGGCCGCCGCCTGCGCCCCGGTGGACCCGGCCGGCGGGTCGATCCAGCCGAGCAGCGCCGGCAGATGCTGGTCCTCCACGGTGCTCTGCCCGGTGGCCCAGTGCAGGGTCAGCGCGTCGGTCAGCGCCACCAGCGCCGACGAGCCGGGCTGCTCGGCCCGCTCGGCCAGGAAGGTCAGCCAGCGCCCGAGAAGCGGCACGTCGGGGTGCACCGGATGCTCGCCGTCCGGGCGACGGAACCGTGTGGAGCGGCCGAGCAGCCGCAGGAACGTCACCCCGGCCGGGTTCGGCACCAGCAGCTGCGGCGCGTCCACGTACCGGTGCCGGACGTCCCGGCCCCGGTCCACCGGCACCGCCTCGGACACCGTGTGGTACCGCGCCAGGTACGGCAGCACGACCGTGGCCAGTTCGGCGGCGAACCGGAAACGCTGGTCCCGGTTGCGGGGTTGCGGCACGACCAGCAGCCGCGCCGTGTCCGGGGCCGTGCCGACCAGTGTTGCCAGCGGGGCGTTCGCCTCGCCGGCGAGCGCCAGCGGCACCAGCACCAGCGGTCGCTCGGCCAGGTGCAGGTGCCGGACGGTGGCCACCGGCTGGGCCACCCCGGTGGCGACGGCCTGCGCCTTGGCCAGCGCGCGGAGGGTACTCACGCCGCCCGTCCGGTCTGCGCCGCCGGGGCGAGCACGCCGGGCGCGCTCACGCGGGGTCTCCGGCGAGGGCGTCGGCGCGCAGCCGGGCCGCGGCCCGCAGCAGGGCGGCGGCCTCGGCCCGCTCCGGTAACGCGGCGCGTTCGCCGGTCGCCAGGGCGAGCACCTCGGACACCTCCTCGACCCCACCGAGTGCTTCCCGCACCGCGCGGCCCAGCGCCCCGGTGTGGCCGCGCGCCTCGTCCCGGCAGAAGTACGCCAGCTCGCAGGTGGCCAGGCACTCCGGCGCGTAGCGGGCCTCGACGGTGCGCAGCGCGGCGGTCAGCGTGGTCGTGTCGGCGGCGGGGTCGGCGGTGAAGTCCGGCGGCACGGCGGCCAGCAGCACGTCCAGCCGGGCCATCCGTTCGAGCTGCCGACGCAGCACCAGCAACTGCTTGCGCACGTCGAGCAGGCTGGCCATCGGCCGGTTGGCGAAGTCGCGTGGGCAGACCAGCACCACGTCGTGGGAGACCAGCTCCGGATCCTGCCCCTGGCCGGCCAGCAGCTCGCGCAGGGCCAGCACGTAGACGGCCGACTGGATGGCGGCGGCGGCCACCTTCGCCGGGTCGGCCTGGCCGTCGATCACGGGAAACGACTTGATCTCGACCACGTGGAACCGGCCACCGAGGCGGGCGGCGACCAGGTCCGGTTCCAGGTACACCCGCTGCCCGGCGACGTTCAGCCCGAGCAGCGGGTGGTCGAACAGCGCCGCATCCGGCCCGGTGGCGGTCAACGCCCGGCGCGACCGCTCCTGCCGGTCCGGCAGGGCATCGTCGCCGCCCAGGTCCGTCCAGTCCGCCCGCTGCGGCACCGGTACGCCCAGCCGCTGCGCGACCAGCCGCAGCAGCTCCACCCCGCCGTCGGCCTTCACCTGCGCCTCGAACGCGTTGCCCCGCGCGATGGCGAAGCGGGACTGCCCGAAGCGGGCCGGGAAACCGATCCGCTCGGCCAGCTTCGGCTTGTCGACCCCGGCGCCGTCCAGCACGGCCCGACGGGCGCAGCCCGGGTTGCCGCTGAGCGCGGCGATGGTGCGGGCGTTGTGCCGTTTCGGCGGCACGTCACCCCGGATGGCGGCCAGGCGCTGCGCGGTGCTCGTCACGATCCGCCAGGATAGGCGCTCACCGCCGGTTCGGCCCGGACGCGGGCGGTCGACCAGCACGGCAGTCAGCGCCAGGTCAGCGCTCAGCCGACCGGTTCCAGGGCGATCGGGGCAGCCGCGCCCCGGCGAGCGGCCGACTACGGCGGCGCCGGCGACGGCCCGGGGTGCAGGGCGGCCGGGGCACGGTGTGCACGGGCGCCACCGGCGGTTCGACGGGTTGCCGGCCGATCAGCCAGCAGAGGAAGCGTGCCATCGCCTCAGCCGACCGGAAGGCGACGCGCCTCGTCCTCGGAGATGGCGTACTCGGCGCCGCAGAACGAGCACTGCTGCACGTAGCGGGTCCGCACCGGGATCAGTGGGATGAAGAAGAGGGTGAACTTCGTGGACCGGCGCGTGACCACCTGGGCGGCCAGGTTGCCGCAGTTGCGGCAGACGGCGGTGGCCACCCCCGACCGGCTCACCGTCGTGCGGAGTCCGAAGATGAAGAACATCGCCGGCCTGTACCCCACCGGCGACGGTTGAATCCCGGATCTCAGGAAGTGGTCCGTCGCCAGGGGCGGCGGGAGTCGAGTTCGGTGGCGAGCAGTTCCAGATAGGCACGGAACGCCTCCTCCGTGTGTGGCGTCGGCAGCTCGTCGGTGAGCGGACCGCGGTGCCGCCGGGCCTGGGCGATCGCCGCGGCGTAGACGCGCGGGCCGGCCGCGAGGCTCCGTCGCTCGACCATGGCGTCGGCCATCCGGCTCGCGGCGACCTCGTCCAGGACCCGGGTGAAGATCAACCCGTAGAGGATCTGGTTGACGACACCCTTCCAGTCGTCGCGGGGCATCGCTGGCCTCCTCGGTAACCGCCTCGCCGGGTCGGGGTGACGATGACATGATCCACCCGTGTCGGCCGGTGATCCGGTGGACCCGCCGGACCGGCGGGTTCTCGTCACCCGGGGACAACCTCGGGCACCTTTCGACGACGCGGCCGGCCTCCTGGCCGCCGACATCAGACGATAAGCCAGCACGCACGCGGATCACGCCGACGGGAATTCCTTGGGTGGGAGTCTCCGGATCGGGGCCCCGCTCCGGCGGGCCGCGTCGCTGACGGCCCCGGGGATCCGTGGGGCGCCGGGGCCCGTCCCGTCCGACAACGCCGACGTTGCGCATGCGCGACACATACGGAGTCTCCTGCGGACGCCGCCGTCCCTGACGGCGATCCCCGGCAGAACCACACTGAATGTTACGGCCAGGTTACGCCTTGCGTTCATTCGCGGTCATGGACAAGTGAGCTCTACGTGACCGGATCATTCACCCTTCGCAACACGGTGGGAATCCAGGGTTCACAGACTCGGTCGAGCACCGGGCTCGTCACGGTCCGACAGGTCCCGCTGCCCCCACCTGGTCCATCGCGAAGGAGCGACGTCATGTCGTATGTGAAGCCAGGAGACCTAGCCGTCAAGATGATCGACGCGGGCGAGGCGAAGGTCTTCATGGCCGCTCGGGACACCTTGATCCGCGCGTACATGGCCGGCGCGATCCTCGCCCTGGCCGCGGCGTTCGCCGTCACGATCACCGTGAAGACGGGTGAGCCTGTCGTCGGGGCCATCCTCTTCCCGGTCGGGTTCTGCATGCTGTACCTACTCGGGTTCGACCTCCTGACCGGCGTGTTCACCCTGGTTCCCCTGGCACTGATAGACAGGCGCCCCGGCGTGCGGTTCCGCTCGGTGCTGCGCAACTGGAGTCTCGTCTTCGTCGGCAACTTCGCCGGAGCCCTCACCGTCGCCCTCATGATGGCCGTGACCTTCACCTTCGCCTTCACCGCCGAACCGAACGACGTCGGTCAGGCGATCGGCAACATCGGCGAAGGTCGTACGGTCGGCTACGCCGAACACGGTGCCGCCGGCATGCTGACCCTCTTCATCCGGGGCGTGCTCTGCAACTGGATGGTCTCCACCGGCGTCGTCGGAGCGATGATGTCGACGAGCCTCTCCGGCAAGGTGATCGCCATGTGGATGCCCATCCTGGTCTTCTTCTACATGGGGTTCGAGCACTCGGTCGTGAACATGTACCTGTTCCCGTCCGGACTGATGCTCGGGGGCGACTTCTCGGTCATGGACTACCTCGTCTGGAACGAGATCCCGACCGTCATCGGGAACCTGGTGGGCGGTCTGACCTTCGTGGGTCTGACGGTGTACGCGACCCACGCCCGCACCGGCACGATGCGGAACCGACCTGTTTCCCCAGCGCCCGGCGCCGCCGCTGTGAAGCACGTGGCGGCGCAACCGGAGGTCCGCGTCCCGACCGGGTGAGTACCCGCCCGGCGGGGGCCGGGCCGACGGGTGGCCCACACCGCGAGCCCCACACCCCGGCCAGGCCCGGCGTCGAACACCGGGTTCGAGGGTGTCGGTGCCGCACGCCGGTGTGGGCCGTGTCCACGGCCCACACCGGCAGCGGTCAGGCACCGGCGGGGACGTCCTCCTGCACCCAGATCGGCTGCCAGTCGGCCATCTCGTGGTAGCGGCGTAGCTCGGACAGGCCGGCGAGGGTCCCCGTCCAGCCCGGGTACGGCGGGTTGTCCTCGTCGAAGCCGCTCGACACGAAGGTCAGCTTGGTCTTCCCGTCGGAGCCGTCCAGCTCCCAGGTGCCGACCCCCATCGGTCCCCAGTCCACAACGAGCTTCCGCTCCGGCTCCAAATCGACGATCTTCGCGGCGCCCGGGGCGTCGAGGCCGCCCATGGCGTACCGGCCGCCGACCCACGGCTCGATCCCGATCGGGTACCCGAACCAGGCGCTGGCCTGCTCGGAGTCGATCAGCGACTGCCACACCTTGTCGACCGGGGCGGCGATCAGCAGCTCGCCGCGCAGCTCGGCGGAGGTGAAGTCGGTACGTGGCATCGGCTCCCGCCCCTCCAGGTACGCGTTGAGGTTGGCCAGCGCCAGGCTCCACCAGGTCTGGAGCACGCCCCGAATGCTGCTGCCGTCGAACATTTCGGCCATCCGGAAGTGGCTCTGGGTGAGGGTGAGCAGGGTGCTCTCCGGCGTCTCGGCGGCCAGCGACAGCTCACTGGTGGTCTCCACCCCGTCGAGCAGCCAGGCGAAACGAAGGGTGTGGTCGCCGGCGTGCAGCAGCCGTTGGTGCGGCGCGTCACCCTCGGGCGTGTGGCGGCCCCAGAACTCGTACCGGTGAGGCAGCTCGACCTCGGCGTGCTCGGTGAGCCAGGCGCGCAGCGCGGCCGGGTCGGTCAGCGCCCGCCACGCCGCCTCGACCGGCGCGGCGAGCCGGACGACGATCTTCATCGGATCAGTCACGGGTTTCCCCCTTGGGATAGCAGGCAACGGCGAGCTTGAAGGCGTCCCCCTCGGTGCCCCCGTAGCGGGTGAACAGGTCCTGCAGCGTGGACTGCAGGTCGCGCAGGAACTCCTGCCGGCGCTCGGCCGGCACCCGGATCTCGCCGGAGACCCCGACAGAGGGCAGCTCCGGCGCGGTCCGGTCGAGCGCGGCGACGTCCGCCTGAACCTCCTCCATCAGGTCGAGCAGGTAGCCGAGGCTCAGCTCGTCCCGGGCCCGGCGCAGCCCGCCGACCCGGCCGACCAGCCGGGGCGAGAGCCAGTACGACCGGGCGGCGGCCTGGTAGATGCCCTCGCTGATGCCGCGCACCTTGCGACTGTCGACCTGCTCGGCCAGGCCGGCAGCCACCAGCTGTTTGACGTGGTAGTAGACGCGCTGCGGCGTCTGCTCCAGCCGGGCGGCGACCTCGGTGCAGGTGCGGGGCTCGGCCAACTGCCGGAGCACCTCCACGCGCTGCGGCTTGAGCAGGATCTCAGCCTGCTCGATCTGATCCAGGTACAGGACGTCTCTCATAGCAAAAACAATCCTGTACGTAAAAACTGATTTTGTCAACGGGTTCGACGAAGGCCGCGCCGGACGGCGCGGCGTTCGTCGAACCCTCACGGCATGGCCGGTGTCCACCTCACGGCATGGCCGGTGTCCACCTCACGGCATGGCCGGTGTCCACCTCACGGCATGGCCGGTGTCCACGGCTCACGGCGTCCAGTCGGGACGCATCGGGTAGCCGTTCACGCCCTGCGACCCGTTGCGGGTGGCGAGAACCTGGTGCAACTGGATGCCGTTGGTCTCGAAGGCCAGCCGTGACCCGGCCAGGTACAGCCCCCAGACCCGGGCTCGACCCTGACCCACCTCGGCGACGCAGAAATCCCAGTGCTCCACCAGGTTGCGGCACCAGGCCGCCAACGTCAGCGCGTAGTGCTGGCGCAGGTTCTCCTCGTGGTGCACCTCCAGGCCGACGTCGTGGATCTCGCCGATCAGCCGGCCCGGCCCGGCCAGCTCACCGTCGGGGAAGACGTACCGGTCGATGAAGGCTCCGGACCGGTGCGGGGCCCGGTTGTCGGCCCGGGTGATGCAGTGGTTCAGCAGCCGACCCTCCGGGCGCAGCCGTTCCCGCAGCGCCCCGAAGTACGCCGGATAGTTGCGCACCCCGATGTGCTCGGTCAGCCCGATCGAGGAAACCGCGTCGAACTGTTCGCGCGGGGCGTCCCGGTAGTCGAGGTGCCGCACCTCGGCCAACCCGGTCAACCCCTCCCGCTCGATCGCCGCCTGCGCCCACTGCGCCTGCGCCCGGGACAGGGTCACCCCGAGGGCCCGCACGCCGTACTCGCGGGCCGCGTGCCGGACCATGCCGCCCCAGCCGCACCCGACGTCCAGCAGCCGCATCCCCGGCCGCAACGCCAGCTTGCCGGCGACCAGGTCGTACTTGGCCGCCTGCGCCTGCTCCAGGGAGTCGGTGGGGCTGCGGTAGACCGCGCAGGTGTACGTCATCGACGGGCCGAGCACCTTCTCGTAGAAGGCGTTCGACACGTCGTAGTGGTGTGCGATCGCGGAGCTGTCCCGGGTCCGGGAGTGCCTCAGCCCGGTCATCACCCGCCGCCAGCGCGGCTGCGCCTCCTGGGGCGGAGGTGGTGGCGGCAGCAGCCGCTCCCAACCCAGCCCGCGCACCAGGGCCAGCCCTTCCGCCACCGACGGCGCCCGCAGCCGCAACTCGTCCTTGAGCACCCGCAACGCCTCGTACGGGTCGCCCGGATGCACTCCCTCCAGACCCAGGTCACCGCTGACGTACGCCCGAGCCATGCCCAGGTCGCCGGGCGCGGTGAGCAGGTACGACAGGCCCCGCTCGGAGCGGATGACCAGGCTGATCCCGGCGTCGGCCGGACCGGTCGCGCTGCCGTCGTACGCCGTGATGCGGACCGGCAGGTCCCCGGCGGTGACCGCGCGGATCACATCCGCCACGGTCGTCCCCGGACGCCGGCCCCTCGCCGGCGGCACTTCCGGCGTGGCCGCCGCCCCCTGTTCCCGATCGGTGAGGCTCATCTTCGTGCTACCGCCTTCTCGTACAGTCCCGTGAGCCGGTGATCCGGGTCGTAGCGGTCCTTCACGGCACGCCAGACGTCACCGCCGTAGAGCCGGTCGAACGCTTCCCGGTCGTAGTACGCGTCCGAGTAGAGCGACTTGTGGCCGCCCGCCTCGGACACCGCCCGCTCTATCGAGCGGTTGACGTCGCCGTCCGCCGCACCCTCGGCGATCGGCACACTTCCCCAGAAACCGATGTTCACGTAGCTGCGCCCCGGGTGCAGCGGGTACAGCGGCCAGGCCCGAGCCGAGCCGGGCCCGGCCGGCTCCCGCAGCCGCAGCGGGCAGAGCCAGACCGGGGTCATCCCCACGCGCCGGGCGAACCAGCGCAGGAACTCGGCCGTCCCCTCCAGCGGGATCTCCACGTCCTGCACCACCCGCTCCCGGGCAGGCCGCCCGCGCCAGCGGTCCACCCGGGCCGCCACCCGGTGCCGGTGCTCGAGGCGGACCAGCCGGTGGTAGACGTCGCTGCGCCGCCACCGCGCCGGCCAGAGCCGGCGGATGACCGGGTGCTGTACGCCGAACGCCGACGAGCACCAGAACCAGTCGGTGTCCCAGCGCCAGAGGTAGTGGTACGTGGTGAGCGCGTCGCGGGTGCGCCCGCGCAGCGAGCGGTAGTAGATGTCCTGGCCGGTGTAGTCGCTCAGCCCGGGCGCGTCGTCGGTGAAGGTGGCGAGCACCAGGTACGCCTCACCGGGGCTGAACATCACCCCGTCCATCGCGTCGACCGGTTGCCCCTCCCACTCGCCCTTGAGGATCACCTCGCCGACCGCGTCGGTCAGTTCCTCCAGCCGGGCGAACCGCACGTTGCGCAGCACCACCGCGTGCCGTACGGGTTGCAGCTCGATGCGCAGCCGGGTGGCGTAGCCGAGACTGCCCAGCGAGTTGGGGAAGGCCGCGAAGAGGTCGGCGTGCTCCCCGTCGGGGCGGGCGGTGACGAGGTCACCGGCGCCGGTGAGCATGTCCAGTTCGGTCACCGACTCGTGCGGCAGACCGTTACGGAACGACGTCGACTCGATGCCCAGGCCGGTGACCGCACCGCCCAGGGTGATCGTGCGCAGCTGCGGCACGACCAGCGGCATCAGCCCGTACGGCAGGGTGGCGTCCACGAGATCCTCGTAGGTGCACATGCCCTGCACGTCGGCGGTGCGGGACCGTGGGTCGACGGCGAGCACGCCGTCGAGGCCGGAGACGTCCAGCCCGGGGGCGCCGACGGCGGCCCGGGGGCGGAAGAGGTTGGAGGTTCGTTTGGCGAGGCGTACGGGTTGCCCGGGTGGCACGGCCGCGTACGACCGCCGCAACGTCGCCACCGCCTGCCCATGATCACGCAGAGCGCGCATGAGGTCACCTTACGCGTCGCACGCACTTCTCGCGGGATGTCCACGGTGGCCGTTTTCGCGCCTGGCGACCGGACATCCACGTCACCTCGGTGGCCGGGAAGAAGGTCGCGGTCGTCGACTGGGTCACCACCGGGTGGGCCGGGTGGCCGCCGACCCGGTCGGTGGGTCACTATGCCCTAATGTCCGTCCCCGACGCACACCACGACCCGTCCGGCACCGTCTACGCGGGCCGCCGGGCCGCCCGCCCCGGTCTGCCCCGGGACCCGCTGCTGCGGGTCGCGCTCGCCACCGGGCTGGTCGGCGTCCTGCTTGGGATCTTCTTCGCCACCGGCGTGCTCGGCGGCGACGACGAACCCCCGGTGACGCCGGCCGCGGCCGTGCCCGTTCCCGCCTCTTCGCCCGGCGAACCGGCGTCCGAGAGCCCCGAGCCGGCGCCGACCTCGGCCTCGCCGTCGCCCTCCGCGTCGCCGAGCAGCCCGCCGCCGCGGGCGCCGCTGACCGGGCCGAAGGTGCTGCGCTCCGCGGCCTCCGGGCTCTGCGTCGGCACCGACGGCGACGGCGAGATGGCCGAGGCCGAACTGGCCCCGTGCACCGGCGGGCCGGAGCAGCAGTGGGTGGTCAACCAGGTCGCACCCGACGTGTACACCCTGACCAACGCGGCACACGGCCAGTGCCTGGACGTCGAGGCCGGCAGCGGCGACGACGGCGCGAAGCTGCTCCAGTTCCCCTGCCACGGCCAGGCCAACCAGCAGTGGCGACTGATCGGCGGCAGCGGCGGGCCGATGCTGATGGTCGCGCTGCACTCCGGCAAGTGCGCCCAGCCGAAGGACGGCGACCTCAATGCCGGCGCCGAACTGCGCCAGGTCCCCTGCACCAGCGCCGCCCCGCAACAGTGGACGGTCAGCTGACCGGTCATCCCCGGTCGCCGTCACCCGGCCAGCGGGCGGCCTCAACGGACGGGTGCCACCACGCCCCCGCCGGCGGCCCGCAGCATCCGCAGTTGGGCCAGATGCTTGGGCAGGTGGACGCGGGTGTGCAGGTCCAGGGTGCGTGACCACGGCAGCGGCTCGTCCACCCGCAGGTCGAAGCCCTCGCGCAGGTGCGTCTCGACCGGCGTGTCAGCGGTCGGGCCCAGCCGCTCCACCAACGCGCAGAGGCCGCCGCTGGTGGCCCGCAGCCGGACGGCCAGCCCGGCCAGCCCGCCGTACTCGACGACCAGCGCGTCCAGCTCCCCGCGGTGGACGGACTCCAGGTCGTAGTAGGCGAACGGCGAGCCGACCAGCACCGCCTCGGTCGCCTCGCTCATCAGTTCGTCGTTGGCGACCAGATGCGCCACGATCTGCTCGGCGCTGAGGTGCCCCGCCGGCGGCGGCCCGAACCCGCCCGCCGCCACCTCGGCGAGCAGCTCCTCGTACGCCCGCCGCAGGCCGCCGCTGTCCATGGCCCCAGTCAACGTGCCCCGGGCCGGACGCCACCGGCACGGCGGGCGGGATCACCCGGACGGGTCAGCGGCGGCCCCGCCGGGCGCGCAGGTAGTCGGAGACGACGTACTCGCCCAGGTCGGCGACGTCGGGGGTGAACATGCGGCCCTTCGAGCGGCGGGCCACCGCGTCGACGAACCGGCGCAGGCCCGGGTCGTCACCGAGCATGAACAGGTTGAGCGTCGTGCCGTACCGGGTCAGCCGGTCCACCTCGCGGACGGTGGCCTCGATCGTCTCCGGCAGCGGCGGCCAGTGGAAGTACGCCTGCCCGTCGTCCGGGTCCAGGTGGGCGGTCGGCTCCCCGTCGGTGACCACCAGCACCACCGGCTCCGCGCCCGGGTGCCGGCGTAGGTGCCGCCCGGCCAACCGCAGCGCGTGCTGGAGGTTGGTGCCCTGTTGGAGGTCCGGTTCCACCGCCGCCAGTTCCTGCCGGGACAGCGTCGTCGCCTCCAGGCCGAACCCGACGATCTGCAACGCGTCCTGCGGAAACCGGGTCGCCACCAGGTGCGACAGCGCCAGCGCCGTCTGCTTCATCGGCCCCCAGCGACCCTGCGAGACCATCGAGTACGACAGGTCGACGCAGAGCGCCACCGCCGCCGACGACCGCCGTTCGGTCTCCGCCACCTCGAAGTCCTCGACCGCGAGCGGCACCGGCACCCTCGGGCCGGCCCGGCGTACCGCGCGGGAGAGGGTACGCACCACGTCCAGCGGCTGCTCGTCGCCGTACTCCCACGGGCGGGACCCGCCACTCACCTCGCCGGCCGCGCCGGCCGCCCGCAGGTCGTGCTGGCCGCGCGGGCCGGCGGTCAGGTCGGCGAAGACCTTCCGCAGCGCCGTGCCGGCGAGCCGGCACAGCGCCTTCGGGCTCAGCGTCAGCCCGTCGGAGTCCCGCGCCACCCAGCCCTGGCGGCGCAGCTCCCGCTCCAGCTCCCGCAACCGGCGTACGTCGTCGGCGGCGTCCCGACCCAGCGTCCGGGTGACCGCCTCGACGTCCACGTCGTCCAGGGTGGCCCCGGGATGCCCCTGGTCCAGAGAGTCCAGCAGCTCGTCCAGCTCCGCGATCTCACCGAGCGCGCCGGTGGCCTCGCCGTAGCCGAGCGGCTGCTCGCCCCGGACCCGCTCCCCGCGCCGCCAGTTCAGGTCGGGCCGCAACGCCCGCAGGTGCGCGTCGAGCGCGGTCAGCTCCCCGGCCAGCCGGTCACCGAGGGACTGGCGCATCAGCCCGGCCAGCTCCGCGCGCTGCCGCTCCGACAGCGACCGCAACAGCCGCTCGCCGGCCGCCGAGCGGCGGGCCAGCACGTCGACCAGTTCGTCGACGTCCTTCGGCCGCTCCGGAAAGAACTCGCCGTGCCGGCGCATGAACTCCGCGAACGCGTCGGTGGTGTCCTCGGCGCGGGCGTGCCGGGCCAGCAGGTCGTTCAGGTCGCGCATCATCCCGGCGAGCTGCCGCTGCACCTGCGGGTCGGCGGTGGCCCGCGCCGCGTCGCGCAGCCCGGCGAACCGCTGCTCCAGCACCTCGCCGCGCAGTCCGTCGAGAATCCGCTGGTACGTGGCCCGCGCCTCCGCGCTGGCCCACTGGTACGAGGACAGCTCCGCCACCGCCCGGGCGGTGGAACCGGGCAGATTGTCCAACACCGTCTCGGCGAAGCGCGCCTCGTCGTCGTCCCGGCCCCGCAGCTCGTCGCGCTCCGCCGCGAGGGCCTGGTCGAGCAGGGCCCGGGCCCGGGTGACGGTGCCGTCCAGGTCGCCACGGCGCAGCGCCTCCCGGCGCAGCCTCCGGGCCCGGGCGGTCAGGTCGTCCAGGCCGCCCCGGCCCTGCGGGCCGCGCCGCAGCAGGTTCCGCAGCGCCTCGCGCAGGCTGCCGCCCGCGAGGACCTCCGCGCCGACCTCGTCCACCGCGGCCCGCACGTCGTACGGCGGGGCGAGCGGGTCGGGCCCGCCGCGCCACTGGCCGTACCGGGACCGGTTGCCGGCCACCCGTCAGCCCCGGCCGCCGTAGACGGTCCGCCCCGACTCGGTGACGTCCTTGCCGAGGCGGCGGGTCAGGTGCAGCCCTTCGAGCACGAACTCGACACCGGCGGCGGCCTGCTCGGGGGTGGGCGCGTCGCCCAGGCCGAGCCGGTCCAGCGCCTTCGCCAGTCCGGGCACGGTGCCGACCTGACGCAGCAGCTCGGCCGAGGAGACCAGCTCACCTGTCTCGATCACGGCGCCCTCCGCGACCAGGGCGGTGAAGCCGGACAGGTCCAGCCCGGCCAGCCGGGCCCGGAACGTCTCGGCGGTGGCGGTGCGCAGCAGGTGCGCCAGGATCTCGATCTCCCGCCCCTCCTCGCCGCTCTCGAACTCCACCTTGCCGCGCAGGGTCGAGGTGACGGAGACGGCGTCGCCGACGCGGGCGACCGGAGCTTCGCCGCGCGCCTCCTCGGAGGCGGAACCGGCGAGCAGGCCGGAGCGGCGCAGCGCGGCGGCGGCAACCGTCTCCGCGGCGGCGATGGCGAACCGGGCGGAGACGCCGGAGCGCGGGTCCACCGACGGCGACTCGCGTACCGCCCGGGCGAACCGGGCGAGGACCTCCAGCACGTGCTCGGGCACCTCGGCGACCAGGTCGGCCTCCTGCCGGACGAGCGCCAGCTCCAGGTCCACGTCGACCGGGTAGTGGGTACGGATCTCCGCGCCGAACCGGTCCTTGAGCGGGGTGATGATCCGTCCCCGGTTGGTGTAGTCCTCCGGGTTGGCGCTGTCCACCAGGAACAGGTCCAGCGGCAGCCGCAGCTGGTAGCCGCGGACCTGGATGTCCCGCTCCTCCAGCACGTTGAGCAGCGCCACCTGGATCCGCTCGGCCAGGTCGGGCAACTCGTTGACGGCGAAGATCCCCCGGTTGGCGCGGGGCACCAGCCCGAAGTGGATGGTCTCCGGGTCGCCGAGGGTACGCCCCTGGGCCAGCCGGATCGGGTCGACGTCGCCGATCAGGTCACCGACGCTGGTGTCGGGGGTGGCCAGCTTCTCGCCGTAGCGTACCGAGCGGTGCAGCCAGTCGACCGCCAGGTCGTCGCCGGCCTCGGCGACCAGCGCCCGGGAGGCGGGGGTGAGCGGGTGCAGCGGGTGCTCGTTGAGCACCGAGCCGTCGATCACCGGTGTCCACTCGTCGAGCAGCGCCACCAGCGAGCGGATGAGCCGGGTCTTGCCCTGGCCGCGCTCGCCGAGCAGCACCATGTCGTGGCCGGCGAGCAGGGCCCGCTCGACCTCCGGCAGGACGGTGTCGTCGTAGCCGACGATGCCGGGGAAGCGGTCCTCGCCGGTCCGCATCCGGGCGAGGAGGTTGGCACGGAGTTCCCGCTTGACGGTCTTGTACTCGTGCCCGGCGGCCTTCAGCGCGCCGAGTGTGCCCGGCAGGTCGGCGGGCGGGACCGGGAGAGCCTGGTTGGGCGCAGTCACCCGACCCACGCTAGCTCAGAATTTCCGCACCGCCCGGGGGCGGTCCCGCCCCCGTGCGCCGCCTCGCCCACCACGCGCAGGTCCGACTGGACGTTCACGATCGCCCGCAGGCCGATCCGGACCAGTTCGTCGTCGTCGACGATCAGCACGTCGACGGTCACGCGGTCGCCATTCTCGGTGCGGGCAGGGTGGCTCGGACCCGCCAGTGCTCCCCTCGGAGCCGGCGTCGAGCTGCCCGCCGAGCAGGAGCACCCGCTCCCGCATGCCGTCCAGCCCGCTCCCGCCGCCCGCCGGCCCGGTGGTGCCGCGCACGGCGTTGCGGGGAGATCGGGTCAGCGGGCGCGCAGCCGGGCGCGGACCATCCGCGGTACGGCCGCCAGGCCGGTGACCGGACGGAAGGCGCGCGCGGCGGCGACCAGCGCGGCGTACTCGTCGTCGGCCAGGTCGATCTCGGCGGCGGCCGCGTTGCGTTCCATCTGCTCCACCCCGGACGCACCGGGTATGGCCACCACGTTCGGGTGCCGCAGCAGGTACGCCAGCGCGATCTGGCTCGGCGTGGCGTCGTGCGCGTCGGCCACCTCGCGCAGGGTCGCGATGAGTTCGGTGCCGCGCGCCAGGTTCTCCGGCAGGAAGTACGGGTTGCCCCGGCGCACCGCCCCGCTCGGCGGGTTCGTGGCGTCGTAGCGTCCGGAGAGGAACCCCTGCGCCAACGGGCTGTACGCGATGACGAGCCGGCCGGCCCGCTCCGCGTACGGGATCAGATCCTCCTCGGGGCCACGGTCGATCATGCTGTAGCGGACCTGGTTGCTCAGCACCCGGCGGCCCAGCGCGGCCTCGGCGAACCGCCACCGGCGCAGGCCGTAGTTGCTGACGCCGACCTCGCCGACCAGCCCGACGTCCTGCAGGGTGCGCATGCCGCTCATGGTGGTGGTGTCACCGACCACCGGGTTGGCCTGGTGCACCTGGTAGAGGTCGATACGGTCGACACCGAGCCGGGCCGCGGAGGCGACCGCCCGCTGCTGCACCACCGGAGCGATCGGCAGCAGCGGAAAGATCTTGCTGGCCACCACGGCCTTCGCCGGTCGTCACCGAGCGCCCCGCCGAGGATGCGCTCGCTGCGGCCGAAGCCGTACAGCTCGGCGGTGTCGAAGAGGGTGACCCCGAGCTCGAGCGCACGTCGCACGATCTCGGCGGCCCGGCGCTCGTAGTCGGGGCCGTAGCCCCACTCGGGGGAGCCGAACTGCCACGTGCCGAGGCCGATTTTCGAGATCGGCTTGGGGGTGTCGAGCCGGACGTAACGCATGGCTCCGAAACTACCCCCCGCCGTTGTGCCCGCACGCCGGCCGGCATCTCCGTCTCCCCGTCCACCGACCGGGAGCTGCCCCGGCTCCGCTACGAGCTGCACCCCGGGCGCGGTTAGGGTCTCTGGCGTGACCTACCTCGCCAGCGACGACCGTTACCACTCGATGAGCTACCGGCGCAGCGGCCGGAGCGGGCTGAAGCTGCCCGTCATCTCCCTGGGCCTGTGGCACAACTTCGGGCCGGACCGGCCCTTCGAGCGGCAGCAGGACATCGTCCGCCGCGCGTTCGACCTGGGGATCACCCATTTCGACCTGGCGAACAACTACGGGCCACCACCCGGTGCCGCCGAAGAGGCGTTCGGCCGGATGCTCGCCACCGACCTGAAGCCGTACCGGGACGAGCTGGTGGTCTCCAGCAAGGCCGGGTACCTGATGTGGCCCGGCCCGTACGGCGAGTGGGGCTCGCGCAAGAACCTCGTCGCCTCGCTGGACCAGTCGCTGCGCCGGATGGGCCTGGACTACGTGGACGTCTTCTACTCCCACCGCTTCGACCCGGACACCCCGCTGGAGGAGACGATGGGCGCGCTCGACGCGATCGTCCGCTCCGGCAGGGCGCTCTACGTCGGCGTCTCCAACTACGACGCCGAGCAGACCGCGCGGGCCGCGGCGATCCTGCGTGACCTGGGCACCCCGCTGCTGATCAACCAGCCGCGGTACTCGATGCTCAACCGCCGGATCGAGGACGACGGCCTGCTCGACACCCTGGCCGGGGTGGGCGCCGGCTGCATCGCGTACAGCCCGCTCGCCCAGGGCCTGCTCACCGACCGCTACCTGGCCGGCGTCCCCGAGGATTCCCGGGTGCGCACCAGCGTGTTCCTCAACGAGAGCGACCTGACCGAGGAGAAGCTGACCACCATCCGGGGGCTCGGCAGGGTCGCCGAACGGCGCGGCCAGACCCTCGCCCAGCTCGCGCTCGCCTGGGCGTTGCGCGACGCGCGGATGACCAGCCTGATCATCGGGGCGAGCAGCGTGGCCCAGTTGGAGACGAACGTCGCCGCGGCCGGCAACCTGGACCTCGCCGCCGAGGATCTGGCCGAGATCGACCGCCTGCTCGGCTGAGCCGGCGCCGGCGACCCGCCGTCACCAGACGCGGCGGCGGCCGGCACGGTGGTTGCGTACCCCACAGGGGCGACCCGGCGGCGGGGCGCTGGGCCGGCGCAGCCGCAACACCACGATCGCGGCGAGCAGCACCGTGCCGGCCGCGGCCCCGCTCGCCATCAGGTAGGTGTCGTCACGCAGCCGGGACACCGCCGCCACCGGTACGCCGCCCGCCTCGGTCACCACCGGCTCCGTCGTGCCCGTGGGCACGGCGGTCGGCTCGGGTACGCCCGCCGAACCGGGCGGCCCGGCCAGCACCTGCGAAGCGGTGACGTCGGTGGTCGGGGACTCGGCCGTCGGCTCGACGAAATCCACGTCCGAGCAGGAGTAGTAGGTGTCGGCGCTGTCGGAGTTCTGCCACACCGTGTAGATCAGGTGCCGACCGGTCAGTCCGACGGGCAACCGCCCGGTGAACTCGTACGCGCCCTTGCGCAGCGGCGGGTCGGTCACCGTCACGAACGGGCGCTCCGACAGGTCCGCCCAGGTGAGCCGCTTCCGTGGGTCGTAACCGGGCAGCGTGGCGTAGAGCCGGAAGGTGCCCTCGTGCGGGATGGTGCCCGCGTAGCGAAATGCGAAACCCGCCCCGGCGGTCACCTCGGTCGCCGGCCAGTCCTCGCGGGTTAGGTCCAGCCCCCGGTACGCGGAGAGGCCGCCGCTGCACAGCTCGCCGTCGGGGATCTTCTCCCGGTCCCGGCCGGCGACGCCGTACTGCCGGATGTTGTCCCACTCGCGCAGCGCCGCACCGGCCTTCAGCGCGGCCCGGCAGGCCGGTGTCGAGGCGTGCTCCCCGGCCGGGCCGCAGGCCGCGTTGCGGCTGACCGGGCTGGTGGCCGCGCCGTGCGCCGCGGCCGGCGCCGCGGTCGGCAGGACGGTCGCGGCGCAGACCGCGACCACGGCGAGCACTCGACGTACGGGCTTCAAGGTGGACCTCCCGGGCACTGGTACGGACGACGGGCGGCAAAGGTTCACCGCCAGCGCCCCAGGCGCGCCACCTCCGGGCTGTGCCACCTGCCGGGGTTGCGGGGGCGGCGGGCCGGACGGGGTTGGCTCTACAGTGACCACACCTCATTGATCAAGGAGCGTGCCGTGTCCGAGCCGCCACCACCGGACTCCCCCGGAGCCATCACGCCCTCTGGCGGGAACGACCGTCCACCGAACCCCGGCCCGACGCCGTACCTGCTGGTCATGCCGACCGCGGACGGCGCACCGCCGAACCTGGTCTGGCCCGGCCCGGAGGGCCAGCCCGGGTGGGCCATCCCGGTCGCCGTCCCACCCGGCACCCGCGGGTTCGCGGTGTTCGTACCTTTGGTGCCGGCGACCGGTGACCCGGGCCCCGCCCCCGTGGTCCCCGTCGTGGCCGCGGCGGCCACCGTCGCCGGCCCAACCGGCGAGCCGGGCGGCCCGGCCGTCGAGGCCTCGGCGACGCGACCCACGTCGGCTCCGGACCCGTCGACCGGTACCCCCACAACCGCCCCCGCCGGAGCAACCGGTACCGGGGTGACCGACGCCGCCGGGGCCGGGGCGACCGAGGCCGGCACGCCGGCCGGGGCGACCGCACATGCCGCTGCCAGGCCGCCGGCCAGCGCCGATGCCGGCCCGGCGTCCGTCGCCGGTCCGACCGCACCGGCGCGTCCCGGCCCGGTCACCGCACCCACGCCGCCCGACGGGTCACCCGCACTGCAGTACGGCGGGCCGCCGGTCTCCTGGGCGCCCCGGCCGATCCCGCCGGCCCCGGGCTTCCTCCAGCGGTGCTGGCCCGGCCCGAGACCGGCCACCGGCTGGGCGGCGCCCGCCGCCGTCGCGGCCGGGGCGTTGGGCGTGGCCTCCCTCGTCCCGCTGGGCCGGGTCGGTGTCGGCTGGTTCCTGGGCTGGCTCGTGCTGACCGTCGCGGTGATCGTCGCGGTACGGCGCAGCACCGCCGGGTTGCCCCGCACCGAACGTCTGGTCCGAGCCGGCTGGTCGGGGGCGGCGCTCGCGCTGCTGGCCGTGCTCGCCTTCCGCAATGCCTGGTGGCTGGTGACCTTCTGCGTGCTCGGAGCGCTCGGCTGCGCGGCGCTGGCGATCATCGGGGGCAAGCTGGTCCGCTCGATCCTCTACAGCATGGTCGCGGCCCCGTTCGCGGCCTTCCGAGGGCTGCCGTGGGTGCGCCGGCATCTCACGGCCGCTCCCGACGCGGGGGTGTTCAGCCGAGTGGGTTGGTCGACGGTCGCCACCGTGCTCGTGCTGCTGGTCTTCGGTAGCCTGCTCTCCTCCGCCGACGCCGCGTTCTCCGAGGTCCTCGGCGTGGTCGTGCCGGAGATCAACGTGAGCGGCGTGTTCCGGTGGGTGTTCCTGGCCACGGCGGGCGGCCTGGTCGCCGTCGCCGCCGTCTACACCCTGGCCGCCCCGCCGAACCTCTCCACAGTGGACCGGCCCGGCGAGCGCCGGTGGGGCATCATCGAGTGGGCCCCGGCCATCGCCGCGCTGACGGCGCTCTTCGTCGGCTTCGTGGCGGTGCAGTTCACCGTGCTCTTCGGTGGGCAGCGGCATGTCCTGCGCACCGCCGGGCTCAACTACGCCGAGTACGCCCGCAGCGGTTTCTGGCAGCTCGTGGTCGTCACCCTGCTCACCCTGGCGATCGTCGGTGGGGTCAGCCGGTGGGCGCTGCGGGAGCGCCCGGCGGAGCGCGTTCTGCTGCGGGTGCTGCTCGGCCTGCTCAGCGCGCTCAGTGTGGTGATCGTGGTGTCGGCGCTGTCCCGGATGTACACCTACCAGAAGGTCTACAGCTTCACCGGTGAGCGGATCTTCGTGATGGCGTTCGAGCTGCTGCTCGGGGCGGTCTTCCTGATGATCCTGGCGGCCGGCGTTCGCTGGCGGGGGCGGTGGATCCCCGGGGCCACAGTCGGCCTAGCCGTGGCGATGCTGCTGGGGTTGGCCACGCTCAACCCCGAGGACTACGCCGCCCGCCGCAACATCGCCCGGTACGAGCAGACCGGCAAGATCGACGCCTGGTACCTGCGGGCGCTCTCCGCCGACGCCACCCCGGCGCTGGTCACGCTCCCCGACCGGGTCCGCCGCTGCACGCTGAGCTGGATCGACGACGACCTCGACCAGCCGGACCCGTGGTACGCCTGGAACCTGGGCCGCGCCCGGGCCAGGGCCGAACTCGACCGGCTCGGGCCGAAGGCGATCGGCGGACAGAAGGACTGCAAGGCCGCCGACCAGTTCGACCTGCCCAAGACGCGCTGACCCACCGCGCCGCCGCGGTCCCCGGGGCCGTGGCGGCGTCGCGCGGACGGTGAGCCGACGCCGGGCCGAAGCCGACAGCCAGCCGGGCCGGGGGACGCGGCGCTGTCGCGGACGACCAGTTCGGTGGCGGACTCGACACGCGGGCTCTCGATTCCTCTCGTCGCGCGGCACGGTCCGTGCCGCCGACATGCTCATCCGGGGTAGCCGCCCCGGTGCCACCTGGTCCGCCAGTCGTCGGCCTGGCGAGCCACCAGGTCGCTGGAGGCGACGATGGCGGCGGGCGGGTCGGGCAAACCAGCGGTGTCGGGCCTGCCGTCGTCCGCAGCCCGTGGACCGCCACCGCGCCGATTTCGTCGCGTCGTGCAACCCCCGGCACCGCAGCCGCCGTGACTATCCCGGTATCGGTGATTGGAGGACGGCATGGGCGACCGCGACGCGGCGTTCGCGGAGTACTTCACGGCCAGGTCGGAGGCGATGCGCGGCACCGCGTACCTGCTCTGTGGCGACTGGCACCGGGCGGAGGACCTGGTGCAGACCGCGTTCACGAAGCTCTACCTGGCCTGGCACCGAATCTCCCGGCACGAGGTGCTCGACGGCTACGTACGCCAGATCCTGGTCCGGGCCTTCCTCGACG
>NZ_SMKN01000069.1 GCF_004348675.1 Micromonospora sp. KC606
CCGCCCAGGGAGCCCACCCCCGATCCCGCCAGGCCGGCTGAGCCGGAGATCTTGGACAGTTACCGTTCGCCGGAGACGGAAACTGTCCAAGATCTCGCGGCCGGCACCGCCGCACCGGCGGAACTGACCGACGTCGACGCGGGCGTGACCGACGCCGCGCCGGCCGGCGTCGACCTCGACGGCGCCGCACCGGCCGGCGTCGGTCCGGATAGTGCCGGGTCGGCCGGCGTCGGTCCGGACCGTGCAGAGTCGGCCGGGGACCTGCCGGTGGAGGGTGCCGCGGCGGGCGTACCGGGGAAGCGGGTGCGGCGGCGGGCGACGGCCGCACCGGAGCCGACGCCGGTGCTGGACGACGCCGAGCTGCGCGGCGCGCTGGAGGCGATCCTGCTGGTGGTGGACGAGCCGGTCAGCGAGTCGACCCTGGCGCAGGTGCTGGAGCAGTCGCCGGAGCGGATCGGACCGATGCTGGACGATATCGCCGCCGGGTACACCGCCGCCGGGCACGGCTTCGAGCTGCGCCGGGCCGCCGGTGGCTGGCGCCTGTACACCCGGCCGGAATACGCGACCTACGTCGAGCGGTTCGTGCTGGACGGGCAGTCGGTGCGGCTGACCCAGGCCGCGCTGGAGACACTGGCGGTGATCGCCTACCGACAGCCGGTGACCCGCTCGCGGATCTCGGCCATCCGGGGTGTGAACTGTGACGGCGTGATCCGTACCCTGGTCTCCCGCGGGCTGGTCGAGGAGTGCGGCATCGAACCGGACAGCGGGGCGTTCCTCTACCGGACCACCACGATGTTCCTGGAGAAGCTGGGGCTGAACTCGGTCGACGACCTTCCCCCGCTCGCCCCGTTCCTCCCCGACGACGTAGAAGAGCTTGCCGATGCGACGCGATGACCGTGCCCCGAAAACCGACGCCCCCGTCTACACCGGCGCCGAGCGCCTGCAGAAGGTGCTGGCCGCCGCCGGGGTGGGCTCCCGGCGGGCCTGCGAGGACCTGATCTTCCGTCGTCGGGTCACCGTCAACGGGCGGGTGGCGCAGCTCGGCGACAAGGCCGACCCGACCCGCGACGTGATCCACGTCGACGGGGAGCGGTTGCAGGTCGACACCCGCCTGGTCTACCTGGCGATGAACAAGCCGCGCGGGGTGGTCTCCACGATGGCGGACGAGAAGGGGCGCGCCGCGCTGGCCGACTTCCTCGGCAACCGGGTGGAGCAGCGGGTGTACCACGTCGGGCGGCTCGACGCGGACAGCGAAGGGCTGCTGCTGCTCACCAACGACGGCACGCTCGCGCACCGGCTGATGCACCCGTCGTTCGGCGTGCAGAAGACCTACCTCTGCGAGGTGGCCGGCCCGATTCCGCGCAATCTGGGCAAGCGGCTGGCGGCCGGGGTGGAGCTGGAGGACGGGCCGGTGACGATCGACTCGTTCCGGGTGGTGGACACCCTGGGCAAGACCGCCCAGGTGGAGCTGAGCCTGCACGAAGGGCGCAAGCACATCGTCCGGCGCCTGTTGGCTGAGGTGGGGCACCCGGTGAGCCGGCTGGTGCGTACCGCGATCGGGCCTATCCGCCTCGGTGACCTGCGGGCCGGGCGGACCCGGCGGCTGACCAACGCGGAGGTCGCCGCCCTGTTCAAGACCGTGGGTGACTGACCCCCACGATCCGGGTACCGGTGCCGGTAGGCTTCGACGCGGCCGGCGGGCCGGCGGTGGCGTGGGTCGCCCCGGCGACGCCCGTTGCCGGCCCGCACGGCGGGCATGATGGACGATGGTGGACGACCGCTCAACGGCGCCGGAGGAACCGGTGGCCCGCGAGGTACGGGCTGAGGAGGACAACGGTGGAGGAAAACGTACGGACCGGGCGCTGTGTGGTCGCTGTGGACGGGCCGTCCGGTTCGGGTAAGTCCACCGTCTCGCGCCGGCTCGCCGCCGGTATCGGTGCGCGCTACCTCGACACCGGCGCGATGTACCGGGCGATCACCTGGGCGGTGCTGCGCTCCGGCGTCGACCTGGCCGACGCGGAGTCGGTAACCAAGGTCGCCGGTGAGGTCGACCTGCGGATCGGCACCGACCCCCAGGGGTACGGCGTGACCGTCGACGGGGTGAACGTCGACGCGGAGATCCGTGGTCCCGAGGTGACCGGGGCGGTCTCCGCGGTGGCCGCCGTGCCGACGGTGCGGGCGCTGCTCGTCGCCCGGCAGCGGGAAATGATCAACCACGCGGGCCGGATCGTGGTCGAGGGCCGCGACATCGGTGCGGTGGTGGCGCCCGACGCCGACCTGAAGGTCTACCTGACCGCCTCGGCGGCGGCGCGGGCGCAGCGGCGCAGCGCGGAGGACGCGGCCGATGTCGCGGCGACCGCCGCCGACCTCGCCCGTCGGGACCGGCTGGACTCGACCCGCAAGGTCAATCCGTTGCAGCAGGCGCCCGACGCCGTGGAGCTGGACACCACCGAGCTGGGCATCGACCAGGTCGTGGCCCGGCTGCGGGAGCTGCTCGCCGAGCGGGGAGTGGCATGACGGACGACGGGTGGGTGGAGCTGCGCGAGCCGGATCTCGACGTCGAGGAGCCGACGGGCCCGCAGCCCGTGGTGGCCGTCGTCGGCCGGCCGAACGTGGGCAAGTCGACCCTGGTCAACCGGATCATCGGCCGCCGCCAGGCGGTCGTCGAGGACGTTCCCGGGGTGACCCGGGACCGGGTGCCGTACGACGCGCAGTGGAACGGCCGGTCGTTCACCGTGGTGGACACCGGCGGGTGGGAGCCGGACGCCAGGGATCGGGCCGCGGCGATCGCCGGGCAGGCCGAGACGGCCGTCGCCACCGCCGACGTGGTGCTCTTCGTGGTCGACGCCATGGTCGGCGCCACGGACGTGGACGAGGCCGCGGTGCGGATGCTGCGCCGCAGCGCCAAGCCGGTCATCCTGGTGGCCAACAAGACGGACAACACGGCCATCGAGATGGAGGCGACCTCGCTCTGGTCGCTCGGCCTCGGTGAGCCGTACCCGGTTTCCGCGTTGCACGGGCGGGGCTCGGGCGAGCTGCTCGACGCCATCATGGACGCCCTGCCCGAAGCGCCGAAGATCGTCGAGAACCGTCCGCGGGGTCCGCGCCGGGTGGCCCTGGTGGGCCGGCCCAACGTCGGCAAGTCCAGCTTGCTCAACCGCTTCTCCGGCGAGGAACGCGCGGTGGTGGACGCGGTCGCCGGCACCACGGTCGACCCGGTGGACAGTTTGGTGGATATCGGCGGGGAGACCTGGCAGCTGGTGGACACCGCCGGTCTGCGCAAGCGGGTCGGCAAGGCGAGCGGCACCGAGTACTACGCCAGCCTGCGGACCGCCTCGGCGATCGAGGCGGCCGAGGTGGCGGTGGTGCTGCTCGACGCCAGCGAGGTCATCAGCGAGCAGGACCAGCGCATCCTGTCCATGGTGGTGGAAGCCGGCCGGGCGCTGGTGATCGCCTTCAACAAGTGGGATCTGGTCGACGGTGACCGCCGGTACTACCTGGACAAGGAGATCGAGCGGGAGCTGCGCCGCATCCCGTGGGCGATCCGGCTGAACCTGTCGGCGAAGACCGGCCGGGCGGTCGACAAGCTCGCCCCGGGGCTGCGCAAGGCGTTGCAGAGCTGGGAGACGCGGGTGCCGACCGCGCAGCTCAACCAGTGGCTGACCGCACTGGTCCAGGCCACCCCGCACCCGGTGCGCGGCGGTCGGGCACCCAAGATCCTCTTCGCCACCCAGGCGGGGGTGGCGCCGCCGCGGTTCGTGCTCTTCACCACCGCGCCGCTGGACGCCGGCTACCAGCGGTTCGTCGAGCGCAAGCTTCGTGAGGAGTTCGGCTTCGAGGGCAGCCCGGTGGAGATCTCGGTACGCCCGCGCAAGAAGCTCGGCCCCGGCGGCCGTGGCAAGGCGCACGGCTGACCCTGGTACGGCCCCGAACGCCGGGTGGAGCAGGCCGCTCCACCCGGCGTTCCTCGTCTTCCGGCCCTGTCCGGGGCCTCGCGGGCCTCGGAGGTGCCCCGGTCAGGCGAGGTCGAACCGGTCCAGGTTCATCACCTTGACCCACGCCGCGACGAATTCACCCACGAACTTCTCCCGGGCGTCGTCGCTCGCGTAGACCTCGGCGAGCGCCCGCAGCTCGGAGTTCGCGCCGAATACGAGGTCGACGCGGCTTCCGGTCCAGCGGACCTCGCCGGTGCCGCGGTCACGGCCCTCGAAGGTCTGCGCGTCCTCGGACGTCGCCTTCCACTCGGTGCCCAGGTCGAGCAGGTTCACGAAGAAATCGTTGGTCAGCGCCCCGGGGGTCTCGGTGAGGACGCCGAGCGACGACTGCTGGAAGGTCGCGCCGAGGACGCGCAGACCGCCGACGAGCACCGTCATCTCCGGTGCGCTCAGAGTCAGCAGATTGGCCCGGTCGACCAGGAGGAACTCCGCCGGCAGCCGGTTGCCCTTGCCGAGGTAGTTGCGGAACCCGTCGGCGGTCGGCTCGAGCGCGGCGAAGGACTCCACATCGGTCTGCTCCTGGGACGCGTCCGTACGGCCCGGGGTGAAGGGAACCTCAACGGTGTGGCCGGCGTTGCTGGCGGCCAGCTCGACCGCCGCGCACCCGCCGAGGACGATCAGGTCGGCCAGCGAGATCCTCTTCCCACCGGTCTGGGCGGCGTTGAACTCCTCCCGGATCCCCTCCAGGACGCGCAGCACCACGGCCAGCTCGGCGGGGTCGTTGACCTCCCAACCGTTCTGCGGCTCCAGACGGATGCGGGCCCCGTTGGCGCCGCCACGCTTGTCACTGCCCCGGAACGTCGACGCCGACGCCCACGCGGTGGTGACCAGCTGGGACACCGACAGCCCCGACGCGAGGATCCGGTCCTTGAGGGTGGCGACGTCCGTGGCGTCGACGAGCTCGTGCGTGACCGGGGGGACCGGATCCTGCCAGATCAGCGTCTCGCTGGGGACCAGCGGGCCGAGGTAGCGCGCGATCGGCCCCATGTCGCGGTGGGTCAGCTTGAACCACGCCCGGGCGAACGCGTCGGCGAACTCGTCGGGGCGCTCCAGGAAGCGCCGCGAGATCTGCGCGTAGACCGGGTCCTCGCGCAGCGCCAGGTCCGTCGTCAGCATCGTGGGCGCGTGGGTGCGCGCCGGGTCGTGGGCGTCGGGCACCGTCCCCGCCCCGGCGCCATTCTTCGGCTTCCACTGGATCGCGCCGGCGGGGCTGCGGGTCTGTTCCCACTCGTAGCCGAACAGGATCTCGAAGAAGCTGTTGTCCCACGTCACCGGGGTGTCTGTCCACGCGCCCTCGAGCCCGCTGGTGATCGTGTCCGCACCCTTGCCGGTACCGAAGCTGTTGCGCCAGCCCAGGCCCTGCTCCTCGATTCCGGCGCCCTCGGGCTCCGGGCCCACGTACGTGTTCGGGTCGGCCGCGCCGTGGGTCTTGCCGAAGGTGTGCCCGCCGGCGATCAGCGCGACCGTCTCCTCGTCGTTCATCGCCATGCGGCGGAACGTCTCGCGGATGTCCCGCGCCGCGGCGAGTGGCTCTCCGCTGCCGTGCGGACCCTCGGGGTTGACGTAGATGAGACCCATCTGCACCGCGGCCAGGGGTTCCTCGAGGTCCCGGTCGCCGGTGTACCGCTCGTCGCCGAGCCAGGTGGACTCGGGGCCCCAGTAGACGTCCTCGTCTGGCTCCCAGACGTCGGCCCGACCGCCGGCGAATCCGAAGGTCTTGAATCCCATCGACTCCAGGGCGACGTTGCCGGCGAAGATCATCAGGTCGGCCCAGGAGAGCTTCCGGCCGTACTTCTGCTTGATCGGCCACAGCAGCCGGCGGGCCTTGTCGAGGTTCGCGTTGTCCGGCCAGCTGTTCAGCGGGGCGAAGCGCTGCATGCCGGCCCCGGCGCCGCCGCGGCCGTCACTGATGCGGTACGTGCCCGCGCTGTGCCAGGCCATCCGGATGATGAACGGACCGTAGTGGCCGTAGTCGGCCGGCCACCAGTCCTGCGAGGTGGTCAGCACCTGCGCGATGTCGCGCTTCACCGCGTCGAGGTCGAGGGTCTGGAACTCCCGGGCGTAGTCGAACTCCCGCCCCATCGGGTCGGCCACAGCGGGGTTCTTGTGGAGGATCCTCAGGTTGAGCCGGTTCGGCCACCAGACCCGGTTTCCCCCTCCCTGGGTCGGGTGCGGGGCGCGCACGGCCGCGACCGGACAGCGACCCTCGCTCTCCGGCGAGTTCATGTCGCCGACGACTGCATCATGGTTCTCAGCCACGGAAATCCTTCCAGGGGTGTGTGAGGCTCAGGAACGGTGTTCGGTGGAGCAGTCGGGGCACAGGCCCCGGTAGACGACCTCGGCCTCGTCGACCGAGAAGCCGTGGTCGTCGGAAGCGGTCAGGCAGGGCGTATCGCCAACGGCGCAGTCGACATCGACGATCAGCCCGCACGACCGACACACCACGTGGTGGTGGTTGTCGCCGACCCGTGACTCGTAACGCGCCACCAGGCCGGCGGGCTGGATGCGCCGCACCAGGTCCGCGGCCGCCAGCGCGCGCAGCACGTCGTACACGGCCTGGTGGGAGACCTCGGGCAGCTCCGCGCGCACGGCACGGAGGATCGAGTCCGTGTCGGCGTGCGGGTACGCGTGCACCGCGCGCAGCACCGCCACCCGGGGACGGGTCACGCGCAGGGCGGCGTCGCGCAGTTGCTGAGTGAAGTCCAAGGCCGTGGCCACGGCCCGAAGTCTGGCCTGTTTTTTGGAACGAGTCAAGAAAAATCTCGGCAGTGGGGGCGGTGACCGGGACGGCGACCCCGATCCGGGGCGGAACGGGCATCGTCGCATTCCGGATGTCCGGACTCCACCGTCCGCCTCGGTCGATCGCCCGGAGGCGACTACCGCCCGCGGGCGAGCCGACCGGAGTCGGCCCGCGCCCGAGAGGACTCACATCGACGGCACGCCCGCGTCCCGATGGGCGAGCTGGTACGTCGCCTCCACCGCGTCCGCTTCCAGGATCACCGTCACCGGCCCGGGCGGCAGCGAGCAGGTTATCGTCCGAGCCGCGGCGTCCCGGGTGGGGCCGCAGTACCGGGTGCCCCTCGAGTCGAAGACCGACAGCCCTGCGAGCGCTCCGGCGGGCGACGTGTCGTAGGCCCCGGGCGTTGGCGTCGAATCACTCCTTCGCACTGTTTGCGGAATAGATAGAGACAAGATCGCCAGGGTTGGCCGACTGCGCGGGAACTGCCGAATCCGCCATATCCACTCCCACGTGACCCCCTGGCAGCCTTTCAAGGCCGGTCTTAGGCGATCCAGCAACCGATGCGGCGAGCCGCCGCCGCAGGGTCCGCGTGGAGTGGGCGGCGCGGCCGAGCCGCCCGCCGCCGTAGCGCACGCCACGGCAGAACACGCGCTGGGCGACCGCGAGCCAGCTGCACACGCCGCGCTCGATCAACCACAGGGGTGCCAGCACCGCGGTGGCCGGCGGGAAGACCGCCGGACCGCCGGCCTTGCGCCGGCCGGTCTCGGCCACTCCGATGACCGCCGCCGCAGCGGCGGCCAGCAGCCCCGGACGCCGGGCGGCGACCGCCGCCGCCACCCCGGGCAGCACGAGCAGCGCGGCCACCAGCCGCCCCGGCTGGGCGAGTTCGTCGTACGCCTGGCGAACGCGCTGGGAGGCGAAGTGTCTCGTGGTGGGAGGCAGGCGCCGGACGTACAGCCCGGCGGGGGCCGCCACGCTGCCGCCGAAGGCTCGCACGGTCCGGATCAGCTCGAGGTTCTCGAAGAGGACGTCGGGGTCGTAGCCACCGGCGGCGAGGAAGACGCCACGTCGCACCGCAAGGGTTCCGGGAAAGTCCGCGCCGATCGCCCGGTTGAGCAGGATCCGCCCGGTGTCCCAGTAGGCGTGCCAGGGAAGCGGGTCGAAGTAGTTCTGGGGTTGCACCAGGTCCGCCCGTCGCAGGAGACGCCGGACCTCGCGCAGTCCGTCCTCGTCGTAGCGGACGTCGTCGTCGGCGATCACCACGTCCTCGTGCGTGGCCGCCGGCACACCGGTCAGCACGCCGAGCACCTTGCCGTTCCGGCCGGACAGGCTCGGGTCGGGCGGCAGGTGCCGGACCAGCGGATGCCACCGTCGGTGGTGGCGGGCGAAGACCTCGGGCGGCGACCCGTCCACCACGATCACCTCCACCCGGGCGGCGAGCCAGCGCAGGTAGTCGGTCAACTGCTCCGGGTCGCTGTCGTCCACCCGCCGGATCGGCAGCACGTACGACATCGGCATCGGTCGCGGCCGGGCGGCGCCGGTCATGCCGAATCCGCCCGGCGGTAGACGCTCACGTGTTCCCGGCTGTCGTCGCCGAACGGCAGGCGCGTCCAACCGGCCCACCGGTGCTCGCGGCGCAGCCCGGCCAGCTCGGCCATCAGGTCCAGCTCCGCCGGCCAGGCGTACCGGTGGTTCGCCGGCAACAGGTGGACCCCGCCCGAGGTCAGCCGTACCTTGGTGGTGGTCATCCTCTGCTCGGCGGGGTGCAGGAGCGCCGCCTCCAGCAGGACCTCGTCCTCCGCGACCCGTACCGGGCGCAGCGCCGAGCCGTTGCGGAACGCCGCCGGGTCCGGCACCCAGGCCTCGACCACGAACCGACCGCCGGGACGCAGGTGGGCGGCCGCGTTGCGGAAGCAGGCCACCTGCGCGGCCTGGTCGGGCAGCGCGAAGACGGTGTTGAAGGCGAGGAGGACCAACGCGAAGTCGCCGGGTACGCGGGTGTGGGTGAAGTCCCCCACGGCCACGTCGATCCGGCCGCCACCCGCCTTGCTCCGCAGGCCCGCCACCATGTCGGGAGAACCCTCGATGCCGGCGACCGTCAGGCCGCGTTCGACCAGAGGAAGCGCCAGGCGACCGGTGCCGATGCCGAACTCGCAGACCGGCCCGCCGTCGGCCAGCTCGGCCAGGACCTCCACGGCGCTGTCCGGAGTCAGATACGCGTAGGTCTCGTCATACACGTCGGCCACGTACCGCCCGTAGGCGCTCGCGTCAAACAACAACTCTGCCTCCCGCACGACGATGGTCCTGCCTGTGCCCGTTCCGTCGCGCCTCAAACGGGCCGGCGCCGCTCGCGGCTCAGCAGGCCCGGCCGGTCATCAGGCTCGCCGTCTCCGAGCCGGTGGCGCGATGCGGCTCGTCGACGTGCAGGGTGATCGGCGCGCCGGGACCGCGGGGACGCAGGGAGCTGCGGCCGGCCTGCCAGCTGTCCAGAGTCCAGGCGGCGAAGAGACGGTCCAGCGCCAGGGCGGCGGAAGCCCCGAGGAGCACGTCGGCGGCGAGGTGCGGCTCGACCCGGACCAGCCCGCCGCACATGTCGTGCGCGGCGATCTGCTCGTGCACCGCGTCCGCCTCGACGTGCTCGTCGTAGAAGCGGGTGGCCGCTTCGTCGAGACCGAGGCGCCGGAGGCCCCGCCCGTAGCGACGGTTCGGCAGCGACGAGGTCATCTCGTAGGCGGCGAGGTGCCCGAGCAGCGCCCCGCGCAACCGGCGGTGCAGCCCGAACAGCGACATCAGGTTGTTGCCCGCCAGGGTCACCGCGGGCACCGCGTCCAGATAGGCCCCGTATCCGGTGTCCAGACCGAGCCGCTCCAGGGTGACGCGGAACAGTTCGGCGTGCATGCGGTCGAGCCGGCCACCGCCGTACTCGTCGACCTGGATCTCGACCAGGGCGGCCTTCGCCGGGCCGCCCAGCCGCGGCAGGGCCCAGCTGTGCGGGTCCGCCTCTCGAAGGTGGTAGATCGAGCGGTGCATGACGAACTCACGGAACTGCTCGTGGGTCGCCCGCCGTTGCAGGTACGCGGAGAGCGCCGGGCCGTCGTCGGCCGCCACCACGGCGGCGAGAGCAGAGGCCATCCGCCTGTCGAGGAGCGGGGGCTGCGGGCCGGCGAGCGCGCGCACGGCCGCCTCGAAGTCCGCTTCGGCGCGGCTGCGCAGCGCGATCAGCGACGGCTGCCACTCCCACCGGTCGTCCACGCCGCGCCAACCGCGGTAGTGCAGCTCGTAGCAGAGGAACAGGGTGAGCTGAAGGTCCTCGTCATCGATCGGGTCCACCCCGTCGAACTGGGAGGCCAGGTCTGCGGGTAGGTCGTGCGGGGCGGACATGAGCGCGTCGTGCAGCGCCGCGGAGACCGGCCCGCGTGGCTGCGGCAGCGGCGCCGGACCATACCGACGCTCACCAGACTCAACCACCCTGGCCTCCCCGCACAGTCGTCCCGCTGCCTGTCCCCGCTCCCGACTGCCACAGACCCGGTGTCCGGCGTCGATCGGCGCGGGCGCGCCCCGGTCGTCTCGGTGGGTTCATCGCGGCTTCGGTGTGTCATGATCGGCGCCGGCACGGAAGTTGATCACCTTGTGGGTGCCGTCGCAGAAGGGCGTGATGGCTGACTTCCCGCACCGGCACAGGGCGATCGTCGCCCGGCCCGGTGCGATGGGCGTGCCGTCCGGTGTGCGTAACTCGAAGTCGCCGCGGACGATCAGCGGTCCGTCCTCGTACGGCGTGATTGTCGACGTCATGCCGCCTGTGGTCCCCCGGCTGCGGCGATTCAAACTGCCGCCTGGCCCGCGCGACACCGCGCCGGGTTCAGTCACCTCGGCCTCGGCTGCCCAACCTGGCGGCCCGTCGTGATCAGCGATTCGGCCTAGCCTCCGAGCGCCTCCGCGCAGGTCTGTTCCCAGCAGAGGTGTCACCGAAGTGTCACCTATCCACTCGGGGTTGGGCAGCTCGACGGCCATCGGGGGACACCGGTGACAGGGGTGACAGTCTTGGCTAGGGCTACGAGCATCTGCGCCGGCACGACCTACGGCACATCTGATCCCGCGTCGCTCACCGGCGAAGGGCATCGAGCGCCGCTGCGGGTGATCCCGAGGTTCGTCGAACGTCTGCATGCCGCTGGCATCGCCGGCATCGTCTTGCCGACGTGTCCTGGCTGCCACCGCATGGTCCGGATCGACAAGCCGCTCGACGCCGCACCACCCGACAACAAGCCCTGCGCATCCGCCTGCACCGCCGCGCAGCCGAGGCTCTCCTCAACTGGCTCGACGCCCACGACCTCACCCTGGACACCTTCGGACAGCCCGAACTCGAACACTGGCAGGGCGATCCCGCCGGCGGCTACCGCTACGTGACCGCCACCTTCATCCGATGGGCCACGCCAACAAGCTCACCACCGCCCACCCTCAAACCCGGCGCTGGCGTACGCCCAAGGCCCATCGCCATCGGCCTGCTGACCACCGACCAAGTCACCGTCGCCGATGATCAAGTCAGCATCAGCTTTCATCGATGGTGAGGTCACCCCACCCAGGGCTGACATAAACCCTTCGATCTCATCAGCTTAGTCACCTAAGCTCCCGATCATGATCATGATCCCTGATGAACGGTCCACCGCTCAAGCTGCGTTGGTCGAGGCTGCTCGTTCGCTTCTCCGTACGCACGGCGACGGGAACATCCACACAGTCGCCGCTGCCGTCCTCGACGAGCACGGTCGCGCCCACGTCGGTCTGAACCTTTACCACTTCACCGGCGGCCCCTGCGCCGAACTCGTGGCTCTGGCCGCGGCCCGTGCCGCCGGCGCCAGAGCGCCACGTCTTATCGTCGCCGTCGGCGACGCCGGCAGGGGTGTCCTAGCTCCCTGTGGCCGCGACCGGCAGGTGCTTGCCGACCACTTTCCAGACATTCACGTCATCGTCCCTTCCGGGGAGGGCACGCAGGTCGTGCACATCGGTGACCTGCTGCCGCACACCTATTGGTGGCAGGCGCAGCAGTTGCAGCGCTTGCGGTTCCGTGCCAGCCACCTTCCCGCCGTCCGCGACGGAAGCAAGCGGGTGACGATGCGGCTCAGAGATCCTGTCCAAGTCGGGCCCGCGCTGCTGGTGTTCGAGTTCGACGATGAGGTGTCTATGCCGGGGCGGATCACGTCCACCGTGGCTAGATCTGTCGACAGCATCACCGACGACGAGGCCCAAGAGGACGGCTTCACCAGCGCCGCCGACGTCCTGCATGGGTTGCGTGATTACTACCCAGAGCTGCGGGCAAGTGACGAGATCGTAATCGTCCGCTTCGAGGTGACTGACAGTTGAACGCAGCACCCAAACACATCCGCTCATGCCGCGATCGGCTTGTCGGCCGCCTGCATACCGGCAACTGAAAGTAGCCGACGGTCAAGGGGGCGGGACCCCGACGGAGGTCGTGGACACGGAGCTCCGTCCGCCGACCGCGGCTCGGATCCTGCATGTCGACGCAACCCGGCCTCGCGTCAGAGCCGCACGCTGCATGACTTGGTGCGCATGGTTCGCGCCGACCTGATGGTGGAGATCGGATCCGATCGCGTGCGTGGTGGATCTCGGCCCTGAGTGGAATGCGTCTTGATTACCCAATTTCCTGGCGGAGTGTACGGATTCGTGGGTGACGAATGGGTGTGAATACCGCGGGGTGATCCGAGGGGCCATTCCCAGCCTGCTGCTGCGGCCGGCGGCGGGCATCCTAATCCTATAGCCGAAGATCGAGTCCATTCCGGCGTCGCTGTGTCGGCTAGCCGGCCGGCTCGCGCTGGGCGGTGCCGGGCCGCGCCGAAGCCGGGCTGGCGCTCGGCCGCTGTTGGCGGCGTCCGTTGGGGGATCGGTGTGCGTGATGCACCGGGTGTCACTGCTCAGCTGCTGTGACCGCCATGAGCGACACGGCTCGCCAGCGGCGGCAGCGGGACGCCGGACGAGAGGCGGAACGAATCCGCAGTCTGCTCCGCCAGCACGGCGGCCGTGAGTCCGACCCCAGCCGTGAAGAGGAACACTACGAAGGCGGGTTCCAGGTTGAAGTCGGGGAAAGTGGCGGCCCTCATCACGTGGGAGGTTTCCACGTTGACCCGTTCCGCGTGTGGCCGCAGAAGATGCGTCAGCACGCTGAAACGCTGGCTGCACACGGGTATCAGGTAGAGGTCCGTGTGTACTTCGACGGCGAGATTCTGGAGGTCACACCCCCGGCCCCGCGGTCGCGTGGGGCGTGGTTACGGAGGCTCTTCCGGGGATGAGCGCGGGCCGGATCACCCATGTCACCCGCCGCCTGGTCGAGGGGTTCGCGGCTATGCCCACGACACACTGGAGCGGCGACCTCAACGAGCCAGACTTCCTGGCCTGGCTCTACCCGCTCGAGAAGTTGCCGAGCACCGACCGGCGCTACGACACCGCCGGCCGCGACAACTTCCAGCACCGTGTGCTCAACCCGTGCGACTGGCCCGACGACTGGATCTTCACGGCCGAGCGGTTCGGGCTGGCCGACAACGACGAAGCACTGCTGGCCTTCCTCGTCGAGATGCCGCACCCCGAGGTCCGCACCAACCTTGCCGAGGTCGAACAGCTTCGGGACTTCCTCAACAAGGTGCTCATCCACGACGGCTACGAGATCGTCCAGGCCGATGCCATCAGCGGCGCCCCGATCTTCGACTACCGCCTCATCGGCTCCGGCGTGCGCGGCTCCATGAAGAACCTCATCTTCGCCGCGCTCGGGCCCAAGCCGGAGATCGTGCTCGACGACGCCGTCAACAACGACCTGCACTTCGTCCGCAACGCCGAGAACTGCCTGGTGTACGACCGGCCGCTGGGCGCACACGGCCTGACCTGGGCAGAGCTGACCGACTGGTGGGCTGATCGACAAGGGATGACCGGCGAGCCGGACCGGGACATCTCACGCAGCCCCTATCGCAGGCTGTACCAGTCGCTCGGCGACAACGACGCCGAGCGGCGCATCCTGCGCACCTACGCCGAGCGCTACGTCCGGCGCAGATCGCGACCTTCGTCTGAAGGGGTACGAGGTGTACCGCTTCGGCGGCGCCGAACTCGTCGACGACGATGCCGCACAGCACCTGCTCAGCGCGTTCTTCGACCGCCTGCACCAGCGGTACCACTCATGACGGACGGAGGCACTGAAGATCGAATGCCGTTCAACGGAGCGGTTCGGTGACCACAGGCGACAGGTTTCCGGACTCGAAGCGCAGAGTTCCGTGTCGGTGTCTTCGCCTACAGTGACACCCGTGCCCGAGGGTCGCCACGGTGTGATAGCCAGACGAGCAAGGAGCTCGCTACGGTGTCGCAGATGCTGGTCCAAGCCGGGAACCAGCACGCGGCGCGGCTGCTGTCACTAGCCGAGCAGGTAGAGATCGGGGAATCGCTGCCGTGGGAGCCCGCGCCCGTTCCCGTCGTGCTGCGCGTACATCCCGCGTTCGTCGGGCTGTTTCGGCCGGCGGATCTGCAGGCGATCGCAGCCCAGTTTGATCGTGTCCGAAAGTGGGGGGACAGCGGCAATCACCAGGTGAGCGTCGCGCCCGTGCTCGCCGACCCCTTCGCCCGCAACGACTTGGGCAGCGGCACAGATGCAATGCAGCTGCGCGACGAGATCGCCGAGGCGCTGTGGCCAATCAGTGCCACCAAGCTCCCAGACGTCTGCCGGGCGTTCGGGCTCGAAGGTGGCGACGTCGACGAGGCGATGGGCAGCAAGCGCGCGTACGTGCGCGATCGGATCAGCGACTACACCCTGGATCAGCCGTGTGCCGTTGGCCGTCGCACTCGATGGCGAGCCGCCAACTGCCGAAGAGCGGTCGACGTGAACCTCGCCGACGCCCCGACTCGATTCTCTACCTGAGTCAGGCTGGCTCGGAGGTCAGGAAAGCAGCCGTAGGGGACGCACGTCAATGGCGTCCATGCCGGCATCCGCCGCCGCGGCCAGTCCCTCGTCGCTGTCCTCATAAACCAGACACCGCCCGGCAGCGACGCCCAGACGCTCGGCAGCCAGGAGGAAGAGATCCGGGGCCGGTTTGCCTCGTTCGACGTCCTCGCGGGTTACCACGACATCGAAGAAATCGAACAAACGGAGAGCCACAGCCGTCGCGGTCACGGTCTGCCGCGCGCCGCCGGTGGCCAGAGCGATCTTCTGATGGCTGCGGTGGCGCCGCAGGACCGACGTCACCGCCTCGATCTCACCAACCTCATGAGCGCGCTGCAGGTAAGCGGTATCACGCCGGCCGGCCACTACCTCGGTGTCGACCATCACATCCTGTGCCGCTGCGAGCAGAGCAACCATCTCCCTGGTTGACATCCCAGTGCGCGCATCGAACCAAGGCTGCTCCAGTACCACGCCGGTCGGCTCGAGCGCCGCTCGTAGAACCTGGAAATTCACCGACTGGCTGTCGGCCAGCGTACCGTCCCAATCGAACAGCAGCGCCTCGTGCCGAGACGCTGGCTCAAGATCGGCTGCACTCGTGGCTTTGATCATCACATTCACATGATCGCAGTCGGTCTCCTCCGTCTCGGCACCACCTGACGACCCGACGGTGCACCGGAGCCAGCAGGCGGAATCCGCAATGTCGAATAACCGCTCATGCCGCGAGCCGATCGTCACCGTCGGTGACGGTAGTGCTGGTCATCAACTTCCGGACGTGCCGATGACCGTGCATCCGGTCTTGGTGTGCCGCTGCCTAATTCATTGCCGTTCGATGCAGAACTCATTGCCCTCGGGGTCACGCAGGGTTACCCAGCCGCGATCCTCGGGACCGCGGTGGTCCTCGTGGATCGTGGCGCCGAGGCTGACGGCCCGCTCGACCTCCTCGTCGCGGGACCGCCCGTCGGGCTTCCAGTCGAGGTGGACCCGGTTCTTGGCCGAGCGCGGCTCGGGGACCCGGACAAACAGCAGACCCGGCACCGCGTCCGGCGCTTCGACGAGCACCTCGTCGTCGCCGGGCTGATCGATGCCGGAAATCGGCCAGCCGGTCAACCGGCTCCAGAATGTGGCCACCTCGTAAGGGTCCGCGCAGTCGATTGTTACGTGACGCAGTCTCATTCGCAGCACCGTAGGTCGTAATCAAGCCGGCATCAAACGCAATTGGCGCCCGCCACCAGCCGCCGCGCGCCCCGGTTCGGCACAAGTGGGCCGCCAGGGCACACATTTGCCGTCGACCGGTCGCAGAGGGCGGTGGCGCCCGTCACCGCCCGTAGTCCACCTTCGACAGCGCGGACGCCCGCTTCGCCGATGAGAATGCGCTGTCGGAATCCCCTTGGGATACCCGGCTCATAACGTAGCGGGGCGACTAGCCAGCAGCGCGAATGCGTTCGGAAGGCGGCCGCGGTGCTCGGCATCGCCGGTGGTGCCTGTCGGAATGCACGGTTCAAGGCTTGGATGTCGTGCCGTGGCCGTGAGGTAGTGGCCGGTGGCGTCGACGCATGACGAGCCAGGAAAGCCAGCCGACGCCGATGATGAAGCCGAAGCTGATGATGCGGTAGAGGACCACGGCAGCGATCGCCGTCGCAGTGGCGAGGCCGCCGGCGACCAGGCCGAGGATGAGCGCACTGTCGATGATGCCGAGCCCGCCGGGGACGATGGTGATGGTTCCGGCGGCCATGCCGGCGCAGAACGCGAGCAGCAGTTGGGTGGCGTTGATCGGGTCGTCGCTGACGGCCCGTACGCACATCCACAGGCAGGCGGCGTCGAGTCCCCAGTTGAGTACGGCGAAGACGGCGGCGGCGATGCCGCGTCCCGGTGTCAGGCGGGCGGCGCCGAGTTGGCTGACGAAGCTGCGGATGCACTCCAGGCCCTGTTCGGCGGGTCGGCTGCGGATTCGGTTGAGCCACGCCAGCACCGATCGGGCCGACGAATCCACCATGGCGGGGTGGCTGCTGATTCGCTGAGCCCCGACGACAATCAGCGCAATGATGACGGCTAGGCAGGCGAGGCTGTACCACTGCGGTGCGCCGTCGGAGGCCAGGGCACCGACCGCGGCGACAATGGCGAGGGCGGTGGTGGACAGGATCCCGGACAGGGCGATGCACCACGAGGCGACGGCGGGGGTGGCGCCGAAACGGCGCATCTGCTGGTAGTTGAAGCTGGTGGAGAACGCCGGCCCGCCGGGCAGGGTCTCGTTCAGCGAATGCGCGGCGTAGGCGAGGGCGACGTTGCGGTAGAGCGGCACCCGCAGGCCGGCCGAGCGCAGCAGGGTGTGTTGCATGCGTGCGTAGGCGCCCATGGCCGCGAGTTCGGCGACGACCGCGGCGGCGAGCCAGCCGGGATGCGGGGCCTTGAGCTGTCCCAGGGCCGCGGACAGCGACGGCCAGCCGAGGGCTAGTTCGGCGGCAAACAGGACGATCATCGCCGCTGCCGCGATCTGCCGTACCCAGCGGCGCCGCCCGGTGGCGCGGACGGCTCCGACGGCTTCGGTGGCGCTCAAGTTCACGGTAATGATCTCTGTTTCGGTGTGTCGGGCGGCGGCCCGACCGTCAATCGCTGGTCAGGCCCGTTGCGAAGACAGCGGACCGGTCACCGGTGAAGTAGCCGAGCGCTGCGCGGGGCGGAGCGCTGGCAACGGCGGGCGCCCGCCAACCTTCGACAGGCACGGCTCCGGATCGATTCACCCGAATCAATGCCCGTCGAAGGGTTACCGTCGCGAGTATCAGTTCACCGGTTCGGCCGGGTCAGACTGTCGCGTGCACCCTCGGCAGTGCGGCCGCATCATCGACGGTCGTGGTGACGCGGCGGCGGGTCCGCAGGGCACCGGCCAGGCACAGCACGACGCCGAGCGCGACCCAGCACAGCAGAACGATGACGGAGTGGGCGCCGCCGCCGCCGTCGAAGAAGGCGGTGGAGCGCAGCAGTTGCCCGCCCGCGCCGGGCGGCAGCAGCTGGCCGAATGCGCCGGACCAGCCCGGCAGCATTTCCGGGGCGGTGGCGGTGCCTGCTAGGGGGTTGCCGATGAGCATCATGGCGGCCGCGCCGAGGCCGAGTCCGGCGGTGCCGAGCAGGGATTCTAGGCCGAGGATGGTCAGGGAGGTGGCGGCGATGGTCAGGGCGATGGCGCCGGCGTTGGCGAGGTAGGCGCCGTCGAGGGAGCCGAGCCAGAACTGCAGGATCGCTGCCAAGGCTAGGCCGCCAGTTGCCGCGAAGGTGAGCGCGCCGATCACCCGGCGGCTGGTGGCGCGGATCAGGTTGGTGAGCAGCGCCGCCGCCAGCATGCCGGCTAGCACCAGGGGCAGGGCCGCGGCGGCCAGGCCGGCGCCGCGCGGGTCGTCGGCGGGCAGGGCGACGATGTCGCGGACGGCGATCGCCGGGCTGCTGCCCTGCGCCTGTGCCTGCCCGAGTGCGGTAGCGACCGACTGCAGGGTCTGGGCAATCGACGCGCTCGCGGCGGACGCGGTGATCACCTGCGGTGTGCCGGAGCTGACGTCGATCGCGCCGTACACCTCCCGATCGCGGATCAACCGCTCGGCCGCGGCTGTGTCGGCGGCCCGGGTGATCTCGAAGGCGTCCGGTAGGCGCTGCTGCAGGGCGGCGCTGACCTGGTCGGCCGCGGCGGCCGGGCCGGCCACGGCGATCGGCACGTTGTGCACCGACGACCGCACCGACGGCCACGCGAAAGCGATGAGCAGCACGGTGACGATCGCCGTCAGCAGCGCGACGGCCCCAGCCACCTTCGTCCAAGGCGACGGCGCCGGTGCGGCGGCGGAGTGCAGGGCTTGCGTGGCCATGTCGGCTCCTTAAAAAGAACGGTTGTTCGCTTTTAGTATGCGACCACTCCTCACAGGTTGTCAAGAACGGTCGTTCGCTTTTAATATCGGTCCATGCCCCGGGTCACTGAGCAGTACCGGGCCGGCCGCCGCGCCGAGATCGTCGCCGCGGCCGCCCGGCTCTTCGCCGCCAACGGCTTCCACGCCACTTCGATGGCCGACATCATCAGCGAGTGCGGGCTGTCCGCCGGGGCGGTTTACCGGTACTTCCGCAGCAAGGACGAGCTGATCGGAGCCGTGGCGGAGACGGCCCTGTCGACCGCGGACGAGGCGTTCGACAAGCTGCTCGCTGGCAATGCCGTGCCGTCACCCGAACAGGCCGTCACCGCGCTGATCAAGGCGATCGCCGACCGGATCACGCACGACCCGGTAACCGGCGTCGACCTGACCCGGATCGGGGTGCAGGTGTGGGCGGAAGCATTGCGCAGCCCCGAACTCTCCACCCGAGCCGACGATGTCTACCGGCGGTTACGAGGTCACTTCGCCGAGGTCGCCCGCCGCGGGCAGGCCGCCGGGAACCTGCCCGCCGACGCGGTGCCGGAGCAGATGGGCGCCACCATGCTGAGCCTGGTGCAGGGCTTCATCCTGCAACGCCTGCTGGTCACCGACACCGACACCGACGGCTACCTCGCCGGCATGACGGCGTTGCTGTCCACGATGCCGGTCGAGGTCGAGCTGGGATGAGCACCTGCGCCTGTGACGTCGGGATGTTGATGTGTCGACCACTGCCCCGAATCGTTCCACCCGGCCCGAGCAGCCCGTAGCTTCTATGCCGCGGGCGGTCGTCACAGCGCGTGAGCCTCCTTGCGCTGGCGACCCCGCTAACGGCCGACAAGAGGGTTCCCACGGCGAATCCGTGCCATCGAGCGTGTGGCCACCCGCCGGGCCGTGGCGGCAATCCACGTAATAGCGATGGGATCTTCAGGGTACTAGTCTTCGCGCCATGGCCTTGCGTCCGGACCAGTTCTATGACCACGCGGTGGCCGTCGCGGACAGCCTGACTCCACGCCCGCCGCATCCGAAAGCGCATCCGGAAGGCAGGAGCCGGCCGCTGAACCCGCTTGAGCTTCACCGACCCGCCTCGTGATCGCCCTGGTCCACCTACGCCTGGACATCCCGCACGCTTCCGTCGCAGGCGCGCACCAGGTCGACCGTGCCGCGGTCACCCGCGCCGTCACCGAATCAAGCCACCGCTGGCCCACGGCGACTGCGCCACGCCCGCCGGGGTGCGGCTGCACACCCTGACATCGAGAGGTAGCCGCGAGCGGGTTGCTGACCGGCTACCACCGGGGGCTGGACGCAAAAGGGCTGCCGGCGTACGCGGAGGTCACCACCGACCATCCCCGAGAGGGCGTGCTCGCCCGGCTCGGTTACGAGCCGCGGTCGCCGATTCTGCTGGAGCCGGGCGGCTCGATGCTATGGCGGATGTGGCGACCTGCGCCGCCAGCGAGCAGTCTGGTGTGCCGCCACGCCGGGTTCGCCTGTGTCGTTCCGCGACGCCGTTTCGCGGCCGGGTGATTCCGTCGCCGCGTTCTCCCTGACCGCCTGGTCGCCACACCGAAGCCGATCACCTGCGGGCGATGACCTCACGCCCGGCGGCCGAGCACCTCGAATCCGGGCTGTGCCGGTGACTCTGACGCCCGAATCCAGCAGTACGGACGTACGTGATGAATCGTGAGACGGAGCAGCAAGAAGGCCCTGAATCACCGAAGTGAATCAAGGCCTTGACCTGCCGAAACTCTGTCGGGACGGCCGGATTCGAACCGACGACCCCTTGACCCCCAGTCAAGTGCGCTACCAAGCTGCGCCACGTCCCGATGCTCCCGCGTGATGCTCTCCGCAGCAGCCGGTACAGCTTAGCGCAAGATCTTCGGTCCGCGCGCACAGCCCCCACCACGTCGCGGGCGCGGGCCGGTCACTCGTACGGGTCGCGGGGCGCCGGCACCTGCCGCCAGCTCTCCACCTCCAGGTACGGGATCTCGAAGTCGTTGATCGGGTCCCGCCCCATCCGGGTGGTGTAGCGGCCGGTCACCTCGATCCAGGTGTCGTCGGCCAGCCCGGCCGGGGTGTTGCCGCTCAGCCCGACCTTGGTGGGCTGGCCGTCGGCGGCGCAGCAGGACAGCCGCATCCGGATCAGGACGGGCTGCTTGTCGGCGCCGGCGACGGTGAAGCCGGTGACCCGGACCCGCCGGTCGCCGATCGACTGTCCCTTGTCGAACACGGCGCGGACCGCGTAGTCGTACACGCTGATGTCGGCCGGGTCGCCGTCGGGCAGAGGAGGGTACTCGGGGAGCCCGCCGGCGGCGAGCGAGGTGCCGGACTGGTTGGCCGCGTACGCGCCGAGGGCCGGTGGGGCGACCAGCAGCAGGCCGAGCGCCGGCAGGATCAGCAGCCAGGCCACCCGTGGCTCGTGGTGGGCGTGCCCGTGGTCGTCGTGGTCGTCATGCGTCTCGTCCGCCGCGGGTGTGGTCCTGCGCAGGGCGGGGCGCATCTCGTACCAGAGGGTCATCACGGCGGCGGCGATCAGCAGCAGGCTGGCGGCGATCAGGAAGGGGCGCAGCCCCTCCTTGACGTAGCGCAGGTAGAGGTCGGTGAGGCTGGCGCGTAGCACCGCCCCGCCGAGCAGCAGCAGCACGCATGCCTGGGCCTGACGGTTCACAGCAACACCATCCCGGTGACGGCGGCGACGACGACCGCGACGACGAACGTGGCCGGGGCGAACCGGGCGGCGAAGCCGCGCCCGAAGATCCCGGTCTGCATGGAGATCAGTTTGAGGTCGACCATCGGCCCGACGACCAGGAAGGTGAGCCGGGCGGTGAGCGAGAACTGTGACAGCGAGGCGGCGACGAAGGCGTCCGCCTCGCTGCAGATGGACAGCAGCACGGCGAGCACCGCCATGGCCAGCACCGCCAGCACCGGCTCGTCGGCGAGGGCGCGCAGCCAGCGTTCCGGCACCAGGACGTTGATGCTGGCGGCGGCCGCCGCCCCGATGACGAGGAATCCACCGGCGTGCACGACGTCGTGCCGGACGGCGGACCAGAACGCGGCGGCGCGGCGGGTGTCGTCCAGGTCGGGCCGGCGGGGCAGGCGGATCCATTCGGTGCGCCCCAGCCGCAGCCAGAGCCATCCCATCACCATGGCGACGATCAGGCTGGCCACGGCCCGGCCGAGGACCATCTCCGGGTTGGCGGGGAAGGCCACCGCCGTGGCGGTGAGCACGATCGGGTTGATCGCCGGGGCGGCGAGCAGGAACGCCAGCGCGGCGGCCGGGGTGACGCCGCGGCGGATCAGCGAACCGGCGATCGGCACCGACCCGCACTCGCAGCCGGGTAGCACCACCCCGGCGGCGCTGGCCACCGGCACGGCGAGGGCGGGGTGGCGGGGCAGCGCCCGGGCCCAGAAGGACCGCGGGACGAACACCGCGATCACCGCCGAGAGCAGCACCCCGAAGACCAGGAACGGCACCGCCTGCACCATGACCGAGACGAAGACGGTGGTCCAGGTCGCCAGCGAGGGCGCGGAGAGCAGCCCGGCGAGGGGTTCGCGCAGGGCGATGAGCAGGATCAGCAGCGCGGCGAGCACCTCCACCGAGCCGATCCGGTCGGTGAGCCGGCTACGGTGAGGCTCGGCGGGCGCCGGTGCCGGTGGTGGGGCCGCCGGGGCCTCGCCGGGGTCGGCGGTGCCGGTGCGCTCGGGTGCGACCACGTCTTCTCCGTTCTCACCACCACGGCCGGGCGGCCGGACCCGGGTGGTCACGGCACACCCGCCGGCGGGCCTGCTGCGCCGGCGCCGGGCGGGGCCACAGTGTATCGAGCGGCATCGCCGGCCACGAGAGGCCGGGACAGCGCGTCACGGCCGGGGTGACGGTGGGCCACGACGAGCGGGTACGCCGGTGCCGCCGCGGTCGGTGCGGCGAGGTCTCGGGCCGCCTGTCCGGCGTCGGGCCTGCTGTTGTCGCCGGACTGCCGGGCGGGCAGGTCGTCCTGCCCGCCCGTGCCAGGCTCAGGCCGGTGTGGGGGCGACCGACCTGTCGGCCGCAGGGACGGTCGGCCGGATCGCCGCCGGTCCCATCAGGAAGTCCGGGTCGATCTGGGTGGTCAGGTCCTCTCCGGCCCGCTCGTTGGCCCAGGCCGCGGCGTTGCGCCGGTGAAACTCGTGAGCGTGCCGGGTGAACGCCGCCCAGTCCTGCACGGTGGCGTCGACCTCGTCGACCAGCCGGTCCAGCACCGCGCGGTTGGCCGGTTCCAGTTCGGCCAGCGGGCCGACCGTGCCGCGCTCGGCCCGCCGCACGTAGGACGAGCGGCTGAGGCAGGCGAGCAGATCCGCCCCGACGTGTTCGCGGAGGAAGGCCAGGTCGGAATCGTCCTCGACCTTGTTCCCGATCACCGAGAGGGTGACGTCGTAGTCGCGGGCGTAGGCGGCGTACTGGCGGTAGACGCCGACGCTGCGCAGGGTCGGCTCGCAGACCAGGAAGGTGCGGTCGAAACGGGTGAACAGGCCGGAGGCGAAGGAGTCCGCGCCGGCGGTCATGTCCACCACCACGTACTCGCCGGGGAGGTCGACGAGATGGTTGAGGATCAGCTCCACCGCCCCGACCTTGGAGTGGTAGCAGGCGACCCCGAGGTCCTGTTCGGTGAAGGCGCCGGTGACGGCGAGCCGGACCCCGCCGACCTCGCGCACGTGCGCGGCCCAGACGGGGTTCTCCTCGGCCACCCGCAACAGTCGGGAGCCGGCTCCGGGCGGGGTGGTCTTGACCATGGCCGCCGCCGACGCGATCCGCGGGTTCCCGCCGCGCAGGTACTCCTTGATCCGGGGCAGCCCTTCGCCGAGTGGTGGCAGCCCGGTTGCCTGTTCCGCCGGCGCGCCGAGGGCGACGGCGAGGTGCTGGTTGATGTCGGCGTCGACGGCCAGCAGTGGGCGACCGGCCGCGACGAGGTGGCGGGCGACGAGTGCGGCCAGCGTCGTCTTGCCGCTGCCGCCCTTGCCGACGAATGCGATCTTCATCGTGCCTGCTCCCGCTCTCCAGTAATGGGAACCGTTTCCATGATGGTGACTCTAGTGGGCCGTCCTCTCGGGTGCGGCGGAAGCCCCCATCGTGTCGTTTGTCGGAATCGCGTCGCGGCTGCCGGTCGCGCCGGTCGGGGCTTGCAGCACCTCGGCGGCGAACCGGTGGATGGTCCGTAGGGTTCGGTCGCGCTCGCCGGTGGCCTCCACCATGAACAGCAGGTGCCGTACGCCGGGCAGGGCCGCGGCGCGGGCCACGGCTGCCCGGCATCGGGCGGGCGAGCCCACCGGGTGGATGTCGATCAGGTGCTCGGTGTACCGCAGGGGATCACGGCCGGGCCCGGAGGAGCCGTCGATGCGCTGGTGTTCGGCGGCCCCGGCGAGCAGCCCGGGCAGCCCGGCCCGGACCGCCCCGGCGGCCTGCTCGTCGCTGTCCGCCACGTACGCCAGGTGCGCGCTGGCGTGCGGCACCCGGCCGGGGTCGTGGCCGTGCCCGGCGGCGACCCGCGCGTACCGGTCGAGCAGCTCCGCCTTCTCCGGCAGGTCGGCGTGCATCCCCAGCAGCAGCGGGAATCCGTGCCGGGCGGCCAGCTCCACCGTCGGCGGCGAGGTGGCGGCCACCCACACCGGCAGCGCCCGGGTGGGTCGGGGAACCACCCGCACCGGGCGGAACGGGAAGCGGGCGTTGCCGCCCACCGTCGCCGCGCCGGAGGTCCATCGGCCCAGCACGTCGAGCGCGTCGGCGAACCCGTCGGTGTAGCGCCCCAGCCCGGTGCCGAAGACCTCCAGGTCCACCCACGGGCCGCCCCGCCCGACCCCGAGGCGGAACCGGCCACCGGAGAGCGTGTCGAGCAGGACGGCCTCCTCGGCGAGGCCGACCGGGTGCCGGTCGGACAGCACGCACGCCGCCGTGCCGACGGTGATCCGAGCGGTGGCGCCGAGCAGGTACCCGGCGAAGGCGGTCGCCGAGGGACAGACCCCGTAGGACACGAAGTGGTGCTCGGCCAGCCAGACGCCGGCCCAGCCGGCGGCCTCGGCCGCCAGTGCGTACGCGTGGGCGTCGGCGAGTGCCTCGGCGTGGCTGGCGCCGGGATGCTGCCCGGCGAGCAGGAACAGGTGGGCGTCGACCCCTCGCCCTGCCCGCCGGGGCGCCGGGAGGTCAGCAGTCACGCAGCTCGGGGGACTGGTTGAGCAGCTGGCCACGGGTCGAGATGAACCTCTGGTACGTCTCCGAGCCGACTGCCGACAGCCGGAACGCGGCGATCCGGTGGCAGTTCTGGAAGGCGAGCTTCACCGTGAAGTGCCGCTCCAGGGCGCCCCGGATGGCGTCGCTGGCCAGCGCCCGCAGCAGCTGCCCCCGCTCTGCCTCGCTCGGCGGCGGGACGACGTTGTCGGCGAAGTCCGCCTCGGACGACCGCAGGTCGTCAACAACCCCGCTGACCAGCTGCCATGCGTACGGCAGGGAGTCGCGGACGCAGGCGACGAACTCGGCGTCCTCCACCGGGCCGGCCTCGGCCGCGTCCAACAGGGCGGGTGGGACGGTGAGCGACATGGACTTCTCCTTCGGGTCGAAACGACAACCATTGCCAATCAAACGTGCGGAGTGAGCACACCATGTGACAGAGGGTGTCGTCAACGACCAGGTTGCCGGGAAACGCCGTACGGATCCGGCGGCGGCTACTGACCCGGAACCGCGCGGGTGCCGGGGTGATCGACTCCCGGCGCGGCGAACGGCGCTGTCGCCCTCCGTCCGACACCGCTGTTCGCCGCGATGGGGGGTGGATCAAGGG
>NZ_SMKN01000006.1 GCF_004348675.1 Micromonospora sp. KC606
GAGCTGGGCAGCTGCGTCGGGACGGCACGTGAAGGGCGGGGGCGCCGTATGGGATCGCCGGACAGGGTTGGCGCGGTGCCGCCGTCACCGATGGAGCACACCCGGCTCGGCGTCTGGTTCGCGGGCGCTCCCGCGCCGCCCGCACCGCTCACCTGGGGTCAGCAGGCGCTGTGGGCGGCGATCCGACGTCGCGGTCGCGAGCAGGCCCTGATGAGTCTGCGGCGGGTCGTCGCGACGCCTCGCCGGGGCCCGACCGACCTCGCGAATGTCCTGCGCGCGATCGGGGCCCTGGTGGGCCGGAACAGCTCCCTGCGGACCCGGATCCAGGTGGTCGACGGCGACCTGTGCCAGGTCGTCGCCGCGGCTGGCGAGTTGCCCGTCCTGGTGGCCGAAGCGGCGTCCGAGGATGACGCGACGGTGCGGCACGACACGGCGGCGGTGGCCGCGAAGGTCGCCGACCACCTGGCCGACACCCCGTTCGACCACTCCCGGGAGTGGCCTCAGCGGGTCGCGCTGGTTCGTGTCGGTGACCGGATCAGTCACGTCGTCGTCGTGTTCAGCCATGTCACCGTCGACTTCGAGGCCGTCGAGACACTGCTCCGCCAGCTGCGGCTGCTGCTGCTCCGCGGTGCCGTCGACACCCCGGCCGGGCCGCAGTCGGTCGACGTCGCCCGCCGGGAACGGGACGTCGACCGGCGGCGGTCGACGCGGGCCGTGGCCTACTGGGTACGCGGTTTCGCCCGGTTGCCGCCGCAGACACTGCCGTGGGTCGCCCCACCGGCGACGCCCCGGTTCCGGCGGACGGTGCTGGTCTCGCAGGCGGCGGCGACCGCCGTCCGGCTGGCCGCCGCACGCTGCCGCGCCACCAGTTCCACCGTGCTGGTCGCGGCCATCGCGGCGGTGCTGTCCCGGTGGTCCGGCACCGACGTCTGCGGTCTTCACTCGATGGCCAACAACCGGGCCGTCGACGGCTACGCCGACGCCATCGCCAAGCTCAACCAGGTCGGCCTGGTGGTGGTCGACTCGACCGGCCGGCCGAGCTTCGACGACCTGCTGCGCAGGGTATGGCGGGCGGCGCTGGAGGCGTACCGGCACTCCTACTACGACCCGACGGAGTTGCGTCGCGCGTTCGAGGCGGCGGGGCTGCCGTACGAGGACGCCGTCAGCCCGCACTGTTTCGTCAACGATGTCCGGCTCGCCGCCGACACCGACCCGTTCGCCCGGACGGTCGACGAGGCGCAGGTCCGGGCCGCGATGGCCGGCACGTCCGTCACGCCCGCCGAGAGCCTCGACCACTTCACGTGGCGGTTGCGCGTAGAGATCACCGACCAGGCTCGGGGCCTCGGCATCGCTGTTACCGGGGACACCAGCCATCTGCCGCCACCGTACGCCGAACGGTTTCTGCGCGACATCGAACGGCTGCTCGTCGAGGCGGCCTTCCGCGACCTGCCCTGGCCCTGGCTGCCGTGTCCGCCGGAGGAGGAGCAGGTGGCCCGTGGTTGAGCTGCCGCCGTCGGCGCTGTCCCCGGTGCCGCGTCCCCGGTGGCCGCTCACCTGGGGATCATTTCTCCGAAAAATCCACTGGAGCATCACTGGACGCAGATCGCTTGGTGCCGGCCGGCGCGGGATGCCAGCGTCATGCGCAACCACCCACAGCAGAGAGGGAGCACTCTTCGTGCGCATTTCGCAGAAGATCGCCGCGCTGGGACTCGCATCGGCCGCCGCGACCGCGGGAGCCCTGGTCAACGCCGCACCCGCACAGGCGGCGCTCTACGGCGGGCAGTGCGGCTCCGGCTACGGCGTCGTCAACCTGATCGACCTGCCCGACCTCCGGGGCACGGTGTACCTGACCTACAGCTCGTCCACCGGGAAGAACTGCGTCGTCACCCTGCGGGAGAAGCCGGGGACCGCCACGCTCATGGAGGCGTACCTGCGCCGGTCCGGCACCTCCTCCTGGGTCAAGGACAGCGGCAACTACACGACCTACGCCGGGCCGGTCTACGTGTCGGCAGCGGGCTCGTGCGTCGACTGGGGCGGCACCATCGGGACGGCCTCCAGGACCCGTACCGCCACCAACTGTGGCTGACCCGACCGACCCGACCGACAGCAAGCACCGGAGGAAACACATGAAGCTCATCAAGACCGCCGCCGTAACCGCCACCTGCACCGCCACCATGGTGGCCGGAGCGCTGGCCGTGGCGTCCCCGGCGTACGCGGCGACCTACGGGGGCGAGTGCGGGTCCGGCTACGGCGTCGTGAACTCCGCCGCGATCGGTTCCAAGGGAACGGTGTTCCTCACCTACAACTCCTCCACCGGCAGGAACTGCGTGATCGCCAAGCGGAACAGCGCCGGTTCGGCCGTGCTGATCGAGGCGGGGCTGGGCATCAGCCCGGTCGGCACCCACTGGCCGGCCTACGACGGCGGCTACTACACGTCCTATGCCGGTCCGATCTACCTGTCCGCCGCGGACAAGTGCGTGGACTGGATGGGCCGGATCAGCGGCACCGAGGGCGGCAAGCGCCGCACCAACTGCGGCTGACCCGTCTCCGACGCCCCGGGTGAGCCCGGCTCCGGCGAAATGTGCGGGCCGCACCGGCGCGGGAGCGGGGCAGTACCGGCGGAGCCCTGTTGGTGCGATGTCGCACCGACAGGGCTCCGCCGCCTCGAACGGGGGCGGCGCGGACGCTACGAGCTACCGACCTGCACGTCCAGGAAGACCGGACGTTTGAGCGGGAACAGCGTCCGCCCCTGCTCGTCGGCCATCTTCCAGTAGATCTTGCAGGTCCCGGGAGCGTTGGGGGTCCGGACGGCTACCGCGATGTCCACGACCTCACCCGGCCGGGTCTGGGGGATGGGCACCGCCTGCGGCGTCTGGCAGGGGTCGGCGTTGACCCGCGCCAGGAAGCGGTTGGCCCAGACCACCGTGCCCGTGTTGCGGATCCGCCAGATTTTCGTGAACGAGGAGTTCGGCGGCACCAGAGTCCCGTCGGGGTAGGTGATGTCGCCTTCGAACTGGGAGTCGTCCCGGTCCGACGTGACGGAGACAGCCGCTGGCACGCCGGCATCGCCACTGGCCGTCCGCCGGTGGCCCACGACGAACACGACGGCGCCGGTGAGGACAGCCAGGGCCCCGGCCACGACGGCGACGAGGTGCCGGTGACCCCGCAGCCGGATTGTCCCGAGCTCCGTTGTTCCGGGCGGCTCCGGCATCGTCCCGACCGCCGGTACCGCGTCAGCCGCCGGGGAACTGCCCGTCAGGTTCCGCGCGACCTTGACCCGGGTCCAGCGCTGCCGCCACTCCTTCTCGACGGCCACCGGATCGTGGCCCAGCCGGTCGACGGCGAGGACTCGGACGAATTCCCATGTCGTCTCCCAGCTGGGCAGACTCCGGCCCTGGGCGGCGGCGGCCAGCGACGACCTCGAGGCGGCCGCGCCCAGGTGTACGGACATCTCCTCGTACGACGGATCGCCTGCCTCCTGCTTCAACCGCCAGAGGCGGTCGGCGAACGCGCCCACCGGGCCCGAATCAGGATCGGGAGGTGTCGGCCGTCGCCCCCGCCGCCGAGGCACCCGATGCTGACCCTGCGCTTCTTTCTCCACTTTCTCCACCTTCGGCCGAACCGACCACGCACGCGTGACCGCGCAATTGGCGCAAGCGTCACCATATCGGTGTGGACGGCCGGCCCTTCCACAGTGGATCACCTGCCCCGGGGCTCGCCCACTGTCCCGCCGGTCGAGTCGGCACCCTCCGGGGGACCGCCGGTCTGTTGGCGACCGGCGGTCCCCCGACCCCGCGCACGGGGAAAAGCGGCGGCGGGGACGTCCCGCCGCCCGCGATGAGCGGGCAGGCAGCACGCCTGCCCGCTCATCGCAGGTGATCGACCTGCTGGAGGATCACGTGCAGTTGCTGCGTGGCGGGCGCCAGCCGGTACCCCGGCAGGACGCCCGGCCCGCACGAGGCGGTGCCGACTCCGCTGGCGGCCGCGTCCACCGAGATCCAGGTCTCGGTCGCCGCCGGCAGCTCGTGGTCGTGCCTGGTGGCGGCGACCACGGCCCGGGACCAGGGGCGGACGGTCAGCGGCAGACCAGCCCCGCGTACCCGTAGCGCCCGAGCCCCCAGGTCCACCGTCGCGTCATCCACGCGGCGCGCCCCGTGCTCCTGGGGGCGGACGGTCCGCACCGCGTAGTCGTCCCGACCGGCGACGAACGAGCCGTAGCGGGCCGCCTGACCGGTGTCCGGATACTGCGGGCCCGGTCCCCAGCCGGTCCAGCGCACCCCCGCCGTCGGCTCGGCGAGGCGCAGGTCGATTCCGGCCCGGCCCCAGTCACACGGCCACGTGCCGTAGGGAGCGAGGGTGAGGTCGAGCGCCAGGGAGGTGCCATCGCTCGTCCAGCGCCAGGTCACGTCGACCCCGGCGTCGAGCACCGGGGGCCCGGACCTCGTCCGCACGACGAACGCGGACCCGTCCTCGGATACCTCGAGCAGGCGGGTGCGCAGGTCGTCCAGGCGGGCCGCGGCCCACCGGTCGGCGACGGACGGCAGCTCCGGCTCCTCCCAGGCGACGCCTCGATCGTTCTCGGTCGGCGCCCGCCACAGGCTCACCGCCACGTCGTGCAGGTCGAGGGCGCCGAGCCGTACGGGCATGCCGGTGCGCTCGTCGAACGAGGCGGGCCCCAGCTGGACCAGGCCGTCGCCGGTCCGTCGCGGCGCGACGCGGTGGGCCTCGAGCGCGGCGACCGGACGGGCCGCGATGTGCTGGGTCCAGGCGACCACGTGGCCGTCGGCGCATCCGTCGCCGGCCGTCCGCCGGCGCAGCAGCACGGTCACGGTGGCAGCCAGGGCCGACGGCGGCAGCCGAAGCGGGACGACGGCGCTGGTGCCTGCGGGCACCTCGGGCAACGTGACAGGCGTGGCTGCCCCGTGCCCGACGCCGTCGGTCGTCCAGACCGCCTCCAGGTGCGACAGGTCCAGGCTGTGATAGCGGTTGACCACCGTGAGCGTCGACAGGTCCGGGGCCAGTTCCAGGCCCACGGGAGAGAACACCCGCGCCAGGTCAGCCAGGGCGGGCCCCGGTGACCGATCGGCGTGGACCAGGCCGTCCACCACGAAGCTGCCGTCGTGCACCCGCTCGCCGAAGTCGCCCCCGTACAGCTGCACGGGCCGCCCGCCGTCGGTGGTTCCGCCGTCGAGGGCATGCTCCACCCATTCCCAGACGAATCCGCCGGCCAGGCGCGGGTACCGGTGGAACAGGTCCTGGTACTCGCTGAGGCCGCCCGGACCGTTGCCCATGGCGTGCGCGTACTCGCACAGCAGGAACGGCAGTCGACGCCGGTGCTGCTCGTCGGGGTCGGTGAAGGTCTCGGCGGGCGGCTCGGTGGCGATCGCCGCCACCTCGTCGACGGACGCGTACATCCGCGAGTACACGTCCACGTGGCGGGAACGGAGGTCGCCCTCGTAGTGCACCAGGCGGTCGGGGTCGCGGTCCCGCGTCCACTGGGCGATCGCGTCGAGGTTCGCGCCGGTGCCGGCCTCGTTGCCCAGCGACCACACCAGGACGCTGGGGTGGTTCTTGTCCCGTTCCACCGTCCGCCGCATCCGGTCCCGGTAGGCCGGCAACCACTGCGGGTCGTCGCTCGGGTTGCCCCGCCAGCCCACCAGCACGAAGCCGTGGGTCTCCAGGTCGTTCTCCAGGATGACGTAGAACCCGAGTTCGTCGGCCAGGTCGAGGAAGTCCGCCTGCGGTGGGTAGTGCGACGTCCGTACGGCGTTGATGTGGTGCTGCTTCATCAGCAGCAACTCGGCCCGGGCCGTCGTCAGGTCCACGACCCGGCCCCGGCGGGGGTCGTGCTCGTGTCGGTTCACGCCCTTCAGCAGCAGCGGGGTGCCGTTCAGCAGGAGCGTGGCGTCCTCGACGGCGACGGTACGGAAGCCGATGCGCAGGTCAACGGTCTCGGTCGGGGTGCGCACCTGCGCGTCGTGCAGCACGGGCGTCTCGGCGGTCCACGGCGCGACCGACGGCACGTGATGCTCCACGCCGACGGCGACCTCGTGCAGACCGAACGCCGGCACACTGATCGTCGCCGGCGCCTCGGCGCCCTCCTCGAGCTCCACGTCGATCCGCAGCGTTCCCGAGCCGTCACGGTGGTCGTAACCCGCGTGGACGAAGACGTCCCGCACCCCGCCGTGCGGGCGGGCCAGAAGCGTGACGCCGCGGAAGATGCCGGGCATCCACCACATGTCCTGGTCCTCGAGGTAGCTGTGGGCGGACCACTGCGCCAGGCGAACCGCCAGCACGTTGGTTCCCGGCCGGAGTACGCCCGTGCACGGCAGCTCCGTGGTGAGGCGGCTACCGCGCAGCGTGCCCAGTTCCACACCGTTCAGCCACACCGTCGCCGCGCCGTCGACGCCCTCGAACCGCAGCACCGAGGGGTGGGCGAGCACCTCGGGCGAGGCCACCAGCTCCAGCCGGTGGTCGGCGACGGGATTGTCGTCCGGTGGGAACGGCGGGTCAACGGGGAACGGGTAGGCGACGTTCGCGTAGATGGGAGAACCGTGTCCCTGCAACGGAAGGTGCCCGGGCACCGCCAGCGGGGACCAGTCCGCGGGGTCGAGTCGTGCATCGACCTGCTGCCAGCCGTCGTCGGCGACGTGGCGCGGTGACGGGCGCAGCCGCACCTGCCACGTGCCGTCGAGCACCTGCCGGGGAGCGTCGGAGTGCAGGTGCGCACGCGGCGGCAGGGCCCCGCGCCCGGGCATCGGGGACGCGAGGTCGGCGGGCAGCGGGATCGACGAGGGGGTTGTCCGAGGGGTCACGGTGAGCATGCTCCTTGTTCGTCGGGGCGTGATGCGGGGTGCGGGCGGTGGCCGTGGCGTCCCGGCGGCGGGTGCGGTGTGGGTGAACGGGCCGGCGGCTCACAGCGCGGCGGCGAGGACGAGGGCACCGTCGACCGGGGGAGCGGTGAGCACGCGGAGGGTCAGGTCCGGCGCGTGTACGCGCAGGCGCCCCCGCACCCGGGTCTGCAGCAGGGGCTGTGCGGTGAGCACTCCGCCGGCGCCGACGACGACCGACCCCCGCGCGCCGCGACGCCGGACGGCCGCCAGGTTGCGGGCCAGGACGTCCGCTGCCTCCTCGACGACCGCGAGGGCCACCGGCGAACCCCGGTGCAGCGCGTCGAACACCAGCTCCGCGTGCCGCCCCCAGGAGTAGACGTCCTCCCCGGAGACCGCCAGCGCCAGGTCCGCCGGCGTGCGTGCGCCGTACGCCGCGCAGAGCAGCGCCACCGCCGGGTCGGCGGTGGCCGCGTCGGGGCCGTCCTCGTCGGCCATCCGCAGCCCTCTCCGCACGGTCTCCCGGACCAGGGCGGGGGCGCTTCCGTGGTCGGCGAGCAGGGCACCGTACCCGTCGGCGGTGATGGCCGTTCCCTGGTCGTCGGTCCCGATGGCGATCGCGCCGGTGCCGACGATGAGCTGGAGGCAGTGCTCCAGCCCGGCGGCCGGACCCAGCAGCTCCGCGTCGTTGACGACGCGAACCGTGCCCGGCAGGCGGCTGGTCAGCTCGGTGGCGGCGATGACGCGCTGCTCGGCCGTGTCGAGGTCGTGCAGACCGACGACGACCCGGGTGTGGCGGTGCCCGGGGGACACGTCGCCGACGAGGGCGGCGAGGCGGTCGAAGTTCGCAGGGTCGGAGAACATCGGCCCCCGGCGCCAGTCGGCGGAGGGGACCACCACGTCGTGCCGCCGCCGGTCGGGGCCGACGACGGCCAGGTGCGTCTTGGTGCCGCCCACGTCGACGCCGACGAGCGAGAGGCTGGCAGGGTCACGTCGCGCCCGGGGGGTGGGGGGCACGGTGGCGACCTCGGGGAGGTCTTCGGACACGGCAGCGGGAACCCTTCGTGCGATGGACCATCAGTCTCGCCGACGCCGGCCATCGACGTGACAGGGCCCCGACGACGATGCGCACGGACCAGAGACACGACCACGCCGCAGCGGTGTGCTCTGGTGGGCAGGTTCCGAGCGGAGCCGCTGGCCCGCCGTTTCGACCAGCTGTGATCCCGATCATCCCGCTGGTCGTGTTGTCGCCGCTCGCCCCGCCCTACATCATGGGCTCCGACCTGAATCCCGGCCTAAGGACTGCCGCCATGGCCCGTGCGCACCTCACCCTCAACCCGGCCTTCACGATCGGACCGGTCCGCCGGCGACTGTTCGGCGGGTTCGTCGAACACCTCGGCCGCCACGTGTACGACGGCATCCACGAGCCTGGACACCCGAGCGCCGGCCCTGACGGTTTCCGGCGGGACGTCATCGAGCTGGTCAGGGAGCTCGGCGTGACGACGGTCCGATATCCGGGTGGCAACTTCGTGTCCGGCTACCACTGGGAGGACGGCGTGGGCCCGGTGGCCGAGCGTCCCCGCCGGCTCGACCTGGCGTGGCACTCCACCGAGACGAACGAGGTCGGTCTGCACGAGTTCCAGGACTGGCTCGATCAGGTGGGCAGCGAACTCATGCTGGCGGTGAACCTCGGCACCCGGGGGCCGAAGGAGGCCCTCGAACTCGTCGAGTACGCGAACGTCCCGGCGGGCACCGCGCGTACCGCGCAGCGTGCCGCCAACGGCAGGCAGGAGCCGTTCGGCATCACCATGTGGTGTCTCGGCAACGAGATGGACGGCCCCTGGCAGCTCGGGCACCGCAACGCCGAGGACTACGGCAAGCTCGCGTCGATGACCGCGAAGGCGATGCGCCAGGTGGACCCGCGCCTGGAACTGGTGGTGTGCGGATCGTCGTCGCGGAGCATGCCGACGTTCGGCGAGTGGGAGCGGATCGTCCTGGAGCACACGTACGAGGACGTCGACTACATCTCGTGCCACGCCTACTACGAGGAGCGGGAGGGTGATCTCGCGAGTTTTCTCGCGTCGGGTGTCGACATGGACGCGTTCATCGAGGCGGTCGTGGCGACCGTCGACCACGTGCGGGCGCTCAAGCGCTCGGACAAGCGCATCGACATCTCGTTCGACGAGTGGAACGTCTGGTACCTCAGCAGGTGGGCGGAGCAGGCCCGCACCTTCACCATCGACGACTGGCCGGTGGCGCCGCGCCTGCTGGAGGACGTGTACTCGGTCGCGGACGCGGTGACTCTCGGCGGTCTGCTCATCTCGCTCGTCAACCACGCCGACCGGGTCGCGTCGGCCAGCCTCGCGCAGCTCGTCAACGTCATCGCGCCGATCATGACCGAGCCCGGCGGGCCGGCCTGGCGGCAGACGACGTTCTTCCCGTTCTCGGAGACCTCGCGGGCGGCGCGGGGGACCGCGCTCCAGGTCGCCCTCGACGCCGACACGACGACCACGGCGAGGTTCGGCGCCGTACCCGTGGTCGCGGCAGCCGCGACCTCCGACGGTGCCTCGGTGTCGGTGTTCCTGCAGAACCGGCACACGACGGAGGCGACCTCGGTGACGGTCGACCTGAGCGCGTTCGGGCCGCGCCGCACGGTCTCGGCCCGCGGCGTCTGGGACGAGGACGTCTACGCCGTGAACGACCTGCGCGACACCGAGCGGGTGGGGCTCCGGACGAACGACACCGTCGCCCTCTCCGACGGCGTGCTCACCATCGAGCTGCCCCCGGTGTCGTGGACCGCGGTGACGGTCGCGTGACATCGAGGTTGCCCACCTGGGTAGCGTTCCCCGCGCACCACCGCACCCAGGAAGATCGTTTGAGGGGGCTCCGATGACGCGGACGACCTGCCAACCCGGATCGAGGCGCGCCCGGTGACGGCGCAGCTCGACGTCACGTTCGTCACCCGGGTGCGCGCCGCCCTGGCCGAGCAGGTCCGCTCGGTGGTGCGGGAGGCCGAGGGTGACGCGTGGCGGGACCTCCAGCACCGCCACCTCGCTGAGCGGATCAAGGCGCTGGTGGCGGCGACGCACCCGGTGAACGACCCCGACGGGTCGTGGGCCGGAGTCGGCCTGCTCGATCACGCCCTGCGGCTCGCGTTGCGGCTGGCGGAGCTGCAGGGCCCGAGCGGCCTGTTCACGGGCGGGGACAACGTCGACTCCCCGCCCGACTCCGCCTTCAGCGTCAACGACCTCGCCGACGCGCTCCTGCTGCTGCGCGCCGCCTCCCCGAACGACGACCGGGCCCTCGCGGCGGTGCTGGAACGACTGCTGGCCGCCGCTGTCCCGGCGTTGACCAGCGGCGGGGTCCACACGCCGAACCACCGCTGGGAACTCTCCGCCGCCCTCGCCCGGCTGTTCCTGGTGGCACCGCGGCCGGCGCTGGCCGAGCGGGTCGACCAGTGGCTGGCCGAGGGCGTCGACATCGACGGCGACGGGCTCTACTCCGAGCGCAGCGCCAACTACGCGGCGCACGTGTCCAATCCGTCCCTGCTCGTCCTCGCCGAGGTCTTCGACCGCCCGAGCCTGGTCGACATCGTCGAACGCAACCTGGACGCCACCCTGGATCTGCTCCTGCCGGACGGGTCGGTGGAGACCGTGATGTCCCGCCGGCAGGACCAGCACCGGCCGATGCCGCTGGCCGTCTTCCTGCTTCCGCTGCGCCGGGTGGCGCTGCTGCGGGGCCGTGGTGACCTGGCCTGGGCGGCGGGCCTCGCGCTGGAACAGGGGATCGCCTCGCCGGCGGACGCGGCCGCGCGGTTGGTGCTGGATCCCGACATCGCGCGGGTGCTGCCCGCGCCGGTCGAGCCGCGGCGGCCACGCCAGCGGGTGTTCGCCGCCACCGGCCTGCTGGTGGACCACCGTCCTGCCGCCACGACCGTGCTCTTCGGCGGCACGGACTATCCGCGCCACGGGCGGATTCGTTCCGGGCTGGCGAACTCGCCGACGTTCCTTCGCCTGTTCGCCGGGGCGGCTGTCTTGGAGAGCGTCCGTCTTTCGCGTACTTTCTTCGGTAAGGGGCCGTTTCGTGCCGATGGTCTGCGCATCGAGCGGGGCCGGCCGGGGGAGACGACCGTGACCCTGGCGGAGACCGTGACCGCGGCCTACTACCAGCCGCTGGCGCACCAGGACCGTGACCCGGGCGGGGACTACCGGCTCGGCGACGAGGGCCGGTTCAGCGCGGCGATGGACTTCGACCGGCGTGTCCGGGACGACATCACCCTGCACACCGCGGTCCGCGCACGGCTCACGGCGGCCGGGGTCGAGTTGACGATCGACCTGACCGGCGCCGTGGTGGACTGGGCGCTCGAGCTGGCGTTCCGGCCCGGGGGCACGCTGACCGGGGCCCACCCGCTCGGTGAGCGCAGGTGGCAACTGGACGCGGCCGCCGGCGCCGAGGCGGCACCGGCCGCCGCCAGTTACCGGTGCGGCGACGACGTGATCAGGGTCGAGCTGGCCGAGACGTCGGACGGGCAGGGCAACGCGCTGCCGGCCGCCAGCTGCGCGCCGGCGTACGAGCCCGGCGAGGAGTACCGGTTCCTCGGGGGCACGGATGCCGCGACCGGGACGCGGCTGTACGTGGCGGGGCGGGTGCCGGCCCGCGTCCGGATGCTCGTCAACGCCGACAGGTTGCCCTGAGACGGGGCTCGGTGTCGCGGGCGACGGCAAGTTGTTATGCCGATGTGACGTGCGTATGTCAGGACAATAGAGCAACTGTCGAGAGCTGTATGTCCTGCCATTGACGGGTAAGCGCTTGCCCGTTAACGTCCGTCGCCACCAGGGCGCTGATCATCAGGGAGACGAAGATGAATATTTCGATAACGGCCGGGAGAGGACTGCGGCGCTGGCGGTGGCTGTCGCTGGGCGTCGCCATGACGGTCGCCCTCACCGCCTGCGGCTCGGACACCGACAGCGGCGGTTCGGGCGCCAAGAAGATCACCTTCTGGCTGTCGACCTCGGCGCAGCTCCAGGGCTACAACGACCTCGCCAAGGAGTTCGAGGCCAAGGAGGGGGTGAAGGTCGAGATTGTCAACGTCCCCTACGACGGGTACCAGGAGAAGCTGCGCCAGTCCGCGCAGGCCAACTCCCTGCCCGACGTCGCCAGCGTGCCCCAGCTGGAAACCCTCTGGATCAACCAGCTCCAGGACCTGAGCGCGACCGCGAACAACGATACTAACAAGATCCGCAAGGACCTGGTCACCGAGCAGGACGGCAAGGTTCTCGCCATCCCGTCGGACCTCACCGCGGCCGGCCTGTTCATCAACAAGAGCCTGTTCGACAAGGCCAAGGTCACCTACCCGACCGACCCGGCGCAGACCTGGACCTGGGACGAGTTCCTCGCGGCGGCGACGAAGGTCCGCACCGCGACCGGCGCCAAGTACGACCTGGTCTACGACAACTCCCCGGCGCGCATCCGGGCCTTCATCTACACCCACGGCGGCAAGGGCTTCCAGCTCGGCTCGGACGGCAAGTACGCCACCCCGGACGCCGCGACGGTGCAGGCGCTGACGAAGTTCAAGTCGATGAACGACGACAAGGTCATGCCGAAGTCGGTGTGGACCTCCGGCGCCGACCCGAACGCCCTGTTCAAGAGCGGCCAGGTTGTCGCCTACTACTCCGGCGTGTGGCAGGTCGCAGACTTCGCCGAGAGCATCACCAACTTCGAGTGGGCCAGCGCGCCGACTCCGGCCCAGCCGGTGCACGCCACCGACATCAACCTCGGTGGCAAGGTGGTCGCCTTCAACAACGGCGACGCCGCGGCGCCGGCCAAGAAGTGGGTGGACTTCATCTTCCAGCGGGACAACTACACCAAGCTGGCCGCGGCCAACGGCTACCTGCCCGTCGAGTCCGGCCTCACCGTGACCTACCCGTTCAAGAAGCAGGCCGCGCTGGACGCGTTCGCGCTCTACACCAAGGAGATCGAACTCGCCGACCCGATCTCCTCCTCGGGCCAGGCCGCCCAGACCACGCTCATCCTTGACGGCAAGGCGATCCAGAAGGACCCGACCAAGGACGAGATGGCGAAGTTCGTCAACGGCGAGCAGGACGTCCAGAAGACCGTCGACAACATCGTGAACGGCCTCAACGAGCAACTGAGCTGAAGCCTCGTCGCGGGATCCGCCGGCATCGTCCGATGCCGGCGGTCACCGCACGTCGGCTCAGTTGGTCGGACTTCGCGTGAGCGCTCAGTCAAAGGAGAGCACCATGGTGGACAGCATCCACCCGCCGGCCGAGGCGCCGGGCATCGACGTGCGGCGAGGGCCGGAGCCGATGCGGCCGCGCCAGCGGGGTTGGCGCCTGCGCGGCCGGAACCGCTACGTCGGAGCACCCCTGGTGCTCATCTCGATCAACCTCCTGCTGTTCGTCACGTTCTTCGTCTGGCCGGCCGTCACCGGGCTGATCTACTCGTTCACCAGCTACACCGGGGTCGGCACGGCGCCCTACGTCGGGCTGGACAACTACCAGCGGCTGCTGCAAGACGAGGCGTTCTACGCCGCCCTGATCCGTACGCTGATCTTCACCGCGTGCGCGGTGCCGCTGACGGTCCTCCTCTCCCTGGGCACCGCCGTCCTGCTCGTCACTTCGTACACCAAGGGCAAGTCGCTGGCGCGGGTGGTCTTCTTCCTGCCGTGGCTGATCTCGCCGATCATCGCCGGTGTCATCTGGCGCTGGATGTTCGGCGAGAACTTCGGGCTGGTGAACTACCTCATCGTCTCGCTGGGCGGCGAGGAGGTGCCCTGGCAGTCCAACGCGAACCTGTCGCTGATCGTCGTCATCGTCGCCGCGGCGTGGAGCTACACGGCGTTCAACATGCTGCTGTTCGTCGCGGCGCTGAAGAACGTGCCGACCGTGTACTACGAGGCGGCGTCGCTGGACGGCGCGGGCTCGTGGGCCAAGTTCCGCAACATCACGCTGCCCGCGATCGCGCCGACCACCTTCATCGTGGTGCTGCTGAGCGTCCTGCACTTCATGAAGGAGTACGCGCTGATCCGGGCGCTCAACGAGGGCGGCCCCGGCACCGCGAACAACCTGCTCGTCCAGTACATCTTCAAGATGGGCTTCGAGCGGGCCCAGGTCGGCTATGCGAGCGCGGCCTCGTTCGTGCTCATGCTGATTCTCATGATCGTCGCGGTCGTGCAGCTCCGCATGAACCGTCGGAAGGAGTCCTGACATGGCTCTCACCACCAGCACGCCGCGCCCGCCGGCCCTGCGCCGCGGCAAGCGGCCCGCCGCACCGGGCGAGCTGTCGAAGAAGGTCTGGGCGACCGCCGTCATGTGGCTCCTGGTCGTCGTGTACGGCTTCCCCGTGCTGTGGTTCCTGCTCAGCTCGTTCAAGCCCGCCGGCGAGCTGTTCTCCTATCCGCTGACGCTCCTGCCGAAGAACCCGACCATCGAGGGCTTCACCCAGGCCTGGACGAGCTTCGACTTCGCCCAGTACTTCCTCAACACGCTGATCGTCGCGGTCGCGGCCACCGTCCTCACCATCGTGGTCAGCGCCGCCTGCGGGTACGCCCTGGCGAAGTACCACAGTTGGTGGGTGAAGGCGTTCATGATCTGCGTCCTGGCGACCACGATGCTGCCGGCGGAGGTCATCCTCTCGCCGTTGTTCCTCGTCGTGCGCGACCTGGGCCTGTACAACAGCCTCTCGGCGGTCGTGGTGCCGGCGGTGATCACCGCGACCGGCACCTTCATGTTCCGGCAGTTCTTCCTCACCGTCCCGAACGACCTGCTGGAAGCGGCCCGGATCGACGGCTCGGGCGAACTGTCGACGTTCATCAGGATCATGCTGCCGCTGTCCCGGCCCATCATGCTGACGCTGGCCATCTTCTCGTTCCAGTGGCGTTGGAACGACTACATCTGGCCGCTCGTGGTCCTCAACGACCCCAACAAGTTCACCCTGCAGATCGGCGTCGCGACCATCGTGGGCGCGGACAACGTCAATTGGTCGGTCCTGCTGGGCGCCTCGGTCCTGTCGATGATCCCGCTCGTCGCCATCTACCTGCTGCTCCAGAAGTACGTGATGAACGCCGACATCAACGCCGGGCTCAAGGACTGACCCGTGACCGGCGGGGCACCCGGTCAACGGTTGTAGACGGTGACCTCGATCGCGTAGTGGTCGGCCCGGTACAGGTGGTCGGCGTACTCGACCGCGCGCCCTTCGGCGTCGAACGCGGTGCGCTGCATGCTGATCAGGGGGGCGTTGTGCCCGGTGTCCAGCAGCCGGGCCTGGGTGGCGCTCGCGGACCGTGCGGTGATCTTCTGCCGGGCCACCGTCGGGCGGCCGTTGCGCTCCCCGAGCAGCTTGTAGAGGCCCTCGTCGGCCAGCTCGGCGGCGGTGATGTCGTCGAACCGGGCGGGTAACCAGTTGCGCAGGATGGCCAGCGGCACGCCGTCGGCCAGTCGTAGCCGCTCGCAGTGCAGCAGCCGGTCGCCGTCCGGCACGCCGAGTTCCCGGGCGGCGTGCCGGTCGAGGCAGGCGGGGTCGAAGCGCAGCACCTGGGTGCGCGGCTGCCGCCCGGCCGCGGCCAGGTCCTCGTGCAGGCTGGTCAGGGCCACCCGCCGGCGCACCGGAGTGTCGTTGACCCGGGTGCCGACCCCCCGCTTGCGGGTGAGCATCCCGTTGACGACCAGTTCCTCGATGGCCCGGCGCATGGTCGGTCGGGACACGTTGAGCGACGCGGCCAACTCGATCTCGTTGGGCAGCAGTTCGCCGGGGACCAGGTCGCCCGCTTCCACGGCCTCCGTCAGGCGGCGGGAGATCTGGAAGTACAGCGGGACGGGGCTGTGTCTGTTGATGGGGATGCGGGGGATGGGCATGAGCGTCACCTTCCCGACCGGGCTGACAATCGACGCACTTTGTCATCTACTTCGGAAGAATGTCAAGACAAACTCTTGACTTGCCTCGTCGTCAGGGCCGAAGCTGCTCGAACACGCGCCGCGGCCCTCGGCCGCAACCGCTGCCACGACCCCGGCGCACCCTGTGTGACCTGTGAAAGAACCTCCTGGGGAGTCCGATGGAACGCTTCGACGTCATCTCGATGGGCCGGGTGGGGGTGGACCTCTATCCCCTCCAGGTGGGCGTCAGCCTGCCGAACGTATCGACGTTCGGCAAGTTCCTCGGCGGCAGCGCCACCAACGTCGCGGTCGCGGCGGCGCGGCACGGCCGGCGGGCGGCGGTGATCACCAGGACGGGTCGGGACCCGTTCGGCGAGTTCGTCCAGCGCGCCGTGGCCGAACTGGGCGTCGACAACCGTTACGTGACCAGCGTCCCCGGACTGCCCACGCCGGTCACCTTCTGCGAGATCTTCCCGCCGGACCACTTCCCGCTCTACTTCTACCGGGAACCGAAGGCCCCCGACCTGGTCATCGAACCCGACGAACTGGACACCGTGGCGATCGCCGAGGCGGGCGTGTTCTGGTCCACCGTGACCGGCCTGTCGCAGGAACCCAGCCGCACCGCGCACCACGTCGCCTGGGCTGCCCGCGAGCGGCGCCCGCTGACCGTGCTCGACCTGGACTACCGGCCGATGTTCTGGGCGTCGGCCGAGGCCGCCCGCGCCCAGATCCGGCAGGCGCTCCCGCACGTCACCGTGGCCGTGGGCAACCAGGAGGAGTGCGCGGTCGCGGTGGGCGAGACGGACCCGGACCGGGCCGCCCGGGCGCTGCTGGACGCCGGCGTGGAACTGGCGGTGGTGAAGCAGGGCCCTCGGGGTGTGCTGGCCCGCACCCGGCACGAGTCGGTCGAGGTGCCACCCACCCCCGTCGACGTGGTCAACGGACTCGGCGCCGGCGACGGGTTCGGCGGCGCCCTCTGCCACGGCCTGCTCGCCGGCTGGCCGTTGGAGCAGACCCTGCGCTTCGCCAACGCGGCCGGCGCCATCGTCGCCTCCCGGCTGGAGTGCTCGACCGCGATGCCGACCACTGCCGAGGTGGAGGAACTGTTGGGAGTGCGACATGGCTGACGACCTGGACTTCACCGAGCTGCGCCGGCTGCGCGCCACCCGACCGGAGGTCGTCCGGGAGGCCGCCGCCGCCCGCATCCGGCGGCCGTTGCTCGGCCCGGACGGCCGGCTGATGCTGGTCGCGGCGGACCACCCCGCGCGCGGTGCGCTCGGCGTCCGTGGCGACGGCGCCGCCATGGCCGACCGGTACGACCTGCTGCGCCGGCTGTCCACCGCGCTGCGGCGCCCGGGTGTCGACGGCGTGGTGGGCACCGCCGACGTCCTGGAGGACCTGCTGCTGCTCGGCGAACTGGACGACAAGGTGGCCATCGGTTCGATGAACCGCGGCGGCCTGCAGGGCGCGGTCTTCGAGCTGGACGACCGGTTCACCGGGTACGACGCGGCCGGGCTGGCGGCGATGGGATTCGACGGTGGCAAGATGCTCACCCGGATCGACCTTGACGACAACGCGACCGTGAGCACCCTGGAGGCCAGTGCCAACGCCGTCTCCGAGCTGGCCGCGCACCAGCTCATCGCCATGGTCGAGCCCTTCCTGTCCCGGCGCGACTCCAACGGTCGGGTGGTCAACGACCTGAGCCCCGCGGCGGTGGCCCGGTCGGTCGCGATCGCCAGCGGCCTCGGCGGCACCAGCGCGTACACCTGGCTGAAACTGCCGGTCGTCGCGGACATGGCAGCGGTGATGGCGGCCACCACGCTGCCGGCACTGCTGCTCGGCGGCGACCCGGTGGAGTACCCGGAGGAGACCTACGCCCGGTGGCGTTGCGCCCTCGCCGTGCCCGGGGTGCGTGGCCTGGTGGTCGGCCGCGCCCTGCTCTACCCGCCCGACGGTGACGTGGCCGCCGCGGTCGACGCCGCGGTCGGCCTGGTGCGCGCCGACGCGGAGGTCGCCGCATGACGCGTGAGGTGACGCCGGAGAGCGCCGGCTGGGGGTACTCCGGTCTGCGCGTCGTCGACCTGCCGCCCGGCGGGACGTTCCACTGGGACACCGGCGAGGACGAGGTGGTGGTGGTGCCGCTGGCCGGGTCCGCCACCGTGACCGCGGACGGCGACCGCGCGGACCTCGCCGGCCGGGAAAGCGTCTTCGCCGGCCCCACCGACGTCGCGTACGTCCCCCGGGACAGCAGCCTGACCCTGACCGGCACGCCGGGCGGCCGGTTCGCGTTGGCCACCGCCCGGGCCCGACGTCGGCTGCCGTTCCGCCACGTGCCGCTCGCGCAGGTGCGGGTGGAGCTGCGCGGAGCCGGTTCCTGCTCCCGCCAGGTGAACAACTTCGCCACCCCGGACGTGCTGGAAGCCGACCGCCTCATCGCCTGCGAGGTGCTCACCCCCGGCGGCAACTGGTCGTCGTACCCGCCGCACAAGCACGACGAGGAGCGTCCGGGCGAGTCGGTGCTGGAGGAGATCTACTACTACGAGGTGGCCGGCGGCGGGATGGGCTACCAACGGGTGTACGGCACCGACGAGCGTCCGATCGACATCCTGCGCGAGGTCCGCAGCGGCGACGTGGTGCTGATCCCGCACGGCTGGCACGGCCCGTCGATGGCCGCGCCCGGCTACGACCTCTACTACCTCAACGTGATGGCCGGGCCCGGCGCCCGGTCCTGGCTCATCTGCGACGACCCGGCCCATGCCTGGGTCCGCGACACCTGGGCCGAGCAGGCGATCGACCCACGACTTCCCTTCACCCCGGAGGGCGGTTCCCCAGCGGTGGACGGAGGAGGACGATGAGGCTCACCGTCGGCCAGGCGATCGTGCGGTTCCTGGCCGCCCAACGTACCGAACGCGACGGCGTCGAGCACCGGCTCTTCGAGGGCTGCTTCGGCATCTTCGGCCACGGCAACGTCGCCGGCCTCGGGCAGGCGCTGCTGGAGGCGGAACTCGCCACACCCGGCGCGCTGCCGTACCGGCAGGCCCGCAACGAGCAGGGCATGGTGCACGCCGCCGCGGGTTTCGCCCGGATGCGCAACCGGCTCGCCACCCTGGCGTGCACCGCGTCCATCGGGCCCGGTGCGACGAACATGGTCACCGGTGCCGCCCTGGCCACCGTGAACCGGCTGCCCGTGCTGCTGCTGCCCGGCGACGTGTTCGCCACCCGGGTGGCCAACCCGGTCCTGCAGGAACTCGAGGACCCGCGCGGCGGTGACATCAGCGTCAACGACACCTTCCGCCCGGTGTCGCGCTTCTTCGACCGGGTCTGGCGGCCCGAGCAGCTCCCGGCGGCCCTGCTCGGCGCCGTGCGGGTGCTGACCGACCCGGCCGAGACCGGGGCGGCCACCATCGCCCTGCCGCAGGATGTCCAGGCCGAGGCGTACGACTGGCCGGAGGAGCTGTTCGCCACGCGGGTCTGGCACGTGCCCCGCCCGGTGCCCGAGCCGGCCGCCCTGTCCCGCGCCGTCGAGGTGCTGCGTGGCGCCCGGCGACCGCTGATCGTCGCCGGTGGCGGGGTGATCTACGCCGAGGCCACCGAGGTGCTGCGCCGCTTCGCCGAGGCGACCGGGATTCCGGTGGCGGAAACCCAGGCGGGCAAGGGCGCGCTGCGCCACGACCACCCGCTGTCCGTCGGCGCGATCGGCGCCACCGGCACCACCGCCGCCAACGCCCTTGCCCGCGAGGCCGACGTCGTGCTCGGCATCGGCACCCGGTACAGCGACTTCACCACCGCCTCCCGTAGCGCCTTCGGCGCACCAGGGGTCCGCTTCGTCAACGTGAACATCGCCGCGTTCGACGCCGCAAAGCACTCGGGAGTCGCGCTGGTGGCCGACGCCCGGGCCGCGCTGGAGGCGCTGACCGAGGCGCTGTCCGGGTACCGCACGGACGCCGCGTGGCAGGAGACGGCCGGTCGCCTGGCGGCGGAGTGGGACGCCGTCGTGGACCGCGCCTACCACCTCGGTCACGGCCCGCTGCCGGCCCAGTCGGAGATCATCGGGGCGGTCAACGACTGCGCCGACGATCGCGACGTGGTCGTCTGCGCCGCCGGGTCGATGCCCGGTGACCTGCACAAACTGTGGCGAGCCCGGGATCCGAAGAGCTACCACGTCGAGTACGGCTACTCCTGCATGGGCTACGAGATCGCCGGCGGCCTCGGGGTTCGGCTGGCCGCCCCGGACCGGGACGTGTTCGTGCTGGTGGGCGACGGGTCCTACCTGATGATGGCGCAGGAGCTGGTCACCGCCGTGCAGGAGCACGTGAAACTGATCGTGGTGTTGGTGCAGAACCACGGCTTCGCGTCGATCGGCCGGCTCTCGGAGTCGGTGGGCGCCCAGCGGTTCGGCACCGCCTACCGCTACCGCGGCGACGAGGGCCGACTCGACGGCGACGTCCTCCCGGTCGACCTGGCGGCCAACGCGGCCAGCCTCGGGGCCGACGTGCGGCGGGTCACCACGGTGGCCGAGCTGCGGGACGCGCTGGCGAAGGCCAAGGCGACCGACCGGGTGACGGTGATCCACGTCGACGCCGACCCGACGGTCGACGCGCCGTCGAGCGACGCGTGGTGGGACGTCCCGGTCGCCGAGGTGTCGGACCTGGACACCGTGAGATCCGCGCGGACCGCGTACGTGGCGGCCAAGAGGGCGCAGAGGAGCTACCTGTGAGGACCATCCAGCACTGGATCGACGGCGCGGCGACGGCGGGACTGTCCCACCGCACCGCCCCGGTGTTCAACCCGGCGACCGGCGCGCCACAGGCCGAGGTCCTGCTCGCCGAGGAAACCGACGTGCGGACCGCGGTCGCCGCGGCGGCCAGGGCGTTCGAGGACTGGCAGGACGCCTCGCTGTCCCGCCGCACCGGCATCCTGTTCGCCTTCCGGCAACTCATGTACGACCACCTGGACGAGCTGGCGGGCATCGTCTCCGACGAGCACGGCAAGGTGCTGGCCGACGCCCGTGGCGAGGTGCAGCGCGGGCTGGAGGTGGTGGAGTTCGCGTGCGGCATCCCGCAGCTGCTCAAGGGCGACTACTCCGACCAGGTCTCCGGCGGGGTGGACTCGTTCACCTTCCGGCAGCCGCTGGGGGTCGTCGCCGGGATCACCCCGTTCAACTTCCCGGTGATGGTGCCGAGCTGGATGCACCCGGTCGCCATCGCGTGCGGCAACACCTTCGTGCTCAAGCCCAGCGAGCGGGACCCGTCGGCGTCGCTGCTGATCGCGCGGCTGTGGGCGGAGGCCGGACTGCCCGACGGCGTCTTCAACGTGGTGCACGGCGACAAGGTGGCGGTGGACGCGCTGCTCGACGCGCCGCAGGTGGCCGCCGTGTCGTTCGTGGGCTCCACGCCCATCGCCCGGTACATCCACAGCCGGGCGTCCGCCGGCGGCAAGCGGGTGCAGGCCCTCGGCGGGGCGAAGAACCACGCGGTCGTGCTGGAGGACGCCGACCTGGAGTTCGCCGCCAACCACCTGACCGCGGCGGCCTTCGGCTCCGCCGGTCAACGGTGCATGGCCATCTCCGTCGCGATCGCGGTGGGTGCCGCCGGTGACCGCCTCGTCGAGGTGCTGCGCCGCAAAGCCGCGCAGGTCCGGGTCGGTCCCGGCCGGGACGACAGCAGCGAGATGGGCCCGGTGGTCACCCGGGAGGCGCGCGACCGCATCATCGGCTACATCGACTCCGGTGAGGCGCAGGGCGCCACCCTGGCGGTGGACGGGCGGGACCTGACCGTTCCCGGGCACGAGGACGGCTTCTTCGTCGGCCCCACCGTGCTCGACCACGTCACCGTCGACATGGACGCCTACCGGGACGAGATCTTCGGTCCGGTCGTGGTGGTCGTCCGCGTCGACACCCTCGACGAGGCGATCGCGCTGATCAACGCCAACCCGTACGGCAACGGCACGGCCATCTTCACGGCCAGCGGCGAGGCGGCCCGACGGTTCCAACGGGCGGTCACCGTCGGCATGGTCGGCATCAACGTCCCGATTCCGGTGCCGATGGCCTACCACTCCTTCGGCGGGTGGAAGGACTCGCTGTTCGGCGAGTCGCACGTCCACGGGCCGGAGGGCGTGCGGTTCTACACCCGCTCCAAGGTGGTCACCGCCCGCTGGCCACACGTGGAGCACCCGGTCGTGGCGAGTCTCCAGTTCCCGACGGCCAGCTGACGGCGTACAACGGCACCCCCACCCCGCCTCCGGCGGGCACCCCTTCCGCGACGCGGACCCCTCAAGGAGACGACGGTATGACGAACTTCGCCGACCGGATCGGCGGCGCGCCCATCTCGTGGGGCGTGTGCGAGGCCCCGGGCTGGGGCGTCGAGCTGCCCGCCGAGCGGGTCCTCGCCGAGATGGCCCAGCTCGGTTTCCGGGCCACCGAACTCGGGCCGACCGGCTACCTCGGCGCCGCGCCCGCCGACGTGCGGGAGACACTGCGGGCCAACGACCTGCTCCTGATCGGTGGATTCCTGCCCGTCCCGATGCACGTGGCGACCGACGCCGACCTCGACGAGGCGGCCGCTGCCATGGACACCCTGGCAGCTGGCGGCTCCGAGGTCGTCGTGCTCGCCGCGCGGTCGACCGACGGCAGCTACGACCGCAAGGTCCGCCTCACCGACGCGGAGTGGGACGCGCTGTTCGCCACGCTCGACCGGTTGCAGGCGATGGCTCGCGAGCGCGGTCTGACCCCGACGCTGCACCCGCACGTGGGCACGGCGGTGGAGGACCGTGCCTCGGTGCTGCGGCTGGTCGAGCGCAGCGACATCCTGCTCTGTCTGGACACCGGGCATCTGCTGATCGGCGGGATGCAGCCCGCGGAGCTGATCGGGCTGGCCGCCGACCGGATCGCCCACGTGCATCTCAAGGACGTGAACGCGCGGGTGGCCGCGGCCGTGGCGGCGGGGGAGACGAGTTATCTCGCGGCCGTCCGCGCCGGTCTCTACACGCCATTGGGGGACGGGGACCTCGACATCGCGGCCATCGTCGGCGACCTCGAGGCGGCCGGGTACGGCGGATGGTACGTGCTGGAGCAGGACGCGGCCCTGTCCGCGCCGCCGGAGGCGGGCGCCGGCCCGGTGCACGACGTGCGGCGCAGCCTGGACTTCCTGGTCGCGGTCGGCGGCGAGCTGCCCGGGGTGGCACGGTGAGCCGGGCCGGTTGGGCCGGGCACTCGCCGGCGGTCGAGGTATCGACGGCGCGGCCGTGGCACACCCGGCCGGTCACGGTCGGGTTGGTCGGCGCCGGTGTCATGGGCGCCGACCACGCCCGGCTGCTCAGCGGCTCGGTCTCCGGCGCACGGGTCGGCGGGGTCTGCGACGTCGACGAGGCACGGGCCCGCCAGGTGGCGGGGGCGACCGGGGCCCGGCTGCTGTCCGACCCGTTCGCGCTGATCGCCGACGACGACATCGACGCCGTGCTGGTCGCCTCGTCGGACCCGACCCACGAGGCGTACGTGCTGGCCGCCATCGCCCTGGGCAAGCCGGTGCTCTGCGAGAAGCCGCTCGCCCCGACGGTGGACGGCTGCCAGCGGATCGTCGACGCCGAGACCGCGTTCGGCAGCCGGCTGGTGACCGTGGGCTTCATGCGGCGCTACGACCCCGGCTACCTGGAGCTGAAGCGGGCGCTGGACGACGGCGAGATCGGCGCGCCACTGGTGCTGCACTGCGTGCACCGCAACCCGACCAACACCCCCGGCCAACCGAGCGCCGCCGTGATCACCAACTCGGCCGTGCACGAGCTGGACGTCAGTCGATGGCTGCTGGGCGAGGAGGTCGTCGAGGCGACGGTGCACACGCCTCGGCGGGCAGCGGCAGCAGGCGGCACGGCCGATCCCCAGTTGCTGGTCCTGCGTACCGCCTCGGGAGTGCTGGTGGACGTCGAGGTCTTCGTCAACGCGGGATACGGCTACGAGGTGCGGTGCGAGCTGGTCGGCGAGGCGGGGACGGTGGAGCTGGACCGGCCCTCGGCGACCGTGCAGCGGCGCGGTGGGGTCATCGCCAGGCCGCTGGCGACGGACTGGCGGCCCCGGTTCGCCGAGGCGTACCGGCGTGAGTTGCAGGACTGGGTGGACGGCGTACGGCTGGCGGCGCCGCCGGCGGTCTCGCCCGCCGCGACGGCCTGGGACGGCTTCGCCGCCACCTACCTTGCGCAGGCCTGCGTCCGGGCGCTCGAAACCGGGGCACCGGCCACGGTCGATCTTCCGGCCCGCCCCAAGCTGTACGAGCCGTAACCGGCGCGCGGAATCCGCACCGGCCCCCACTGTGCGACCCCCGATCCCACTGGAGTGATCAGCTGATGCCCGAGCCCGTCATCGCGCCCCGCCCCCACCCGGTGAGCCGCCGGAGCCTGCTGCGCCACACCGCCGCCCTGTCCGCCGGACTGCTCGGCGGGCCGGCGGTCCTGTCCTGGCTCGCCGATCCCGCGGTGGCCGACGCGGCGAAGGCGTTCGTCGACGACTACCGGAGCAACACCACCGCCAACCTCACCGCCGACACCAACGCCGCCGTGCGCATCCTCTCGGGCGTGCAGCGGCTGTGGCAGACCGGCGCCACCTGGGACACCGGCGTGCCGGTGGCGCCCGAGGTGCTGCGGGCCAACATGCGCTACTGCGCGGCCGTGACCGCCGCCCGCACCGAGGCGCAGGCCGCCCGGGCGTTCATCTGCGACCGCCAGCACCAGAGCTACGCGGTGATCGCCGGTCTCGGTGTGCTCGCCGACGTGTACAGGGCCGGGGCGCTGGCGGTCACCAGCATCACCGAGGCGCCGACCGGCACCCCGGCGACCACGATCAGCGACGCGGTGCCGCCGGACGCGCCGCCCGGCGCCGCGATCGGCGCCGGCTCGCCCACCTCGGCGCTGGGCGCGGTCGTCACGCTGGTGAACACCGTGCGCGGCCCGTTCGCCTCGAGCAACCCCAGCAAGTTCGCCGTGCAGTATCCGCGCCCCTGGCGGATGACCGAGGACAGCGAGGTCATCGACACCGGCGCGGTCGACGACCTCGGCTACCCGGTCTACCGCACCGACGTCACCGTGGCGGCGCAGCTGCTGCGCCAGCGCAGCCGTACCCCGGCCGACGACGGCGGTTTCCCCAGCGGGCACACCAACGCCCTGCACCTTGCCGCGCTCGCGTTCGCCTACGCCGTACCGGAACGCTTCCAGGAGCTCGTCACCTGCGCGTTCGACCTGTCCGACACCCGGATCACCGCCGGGATGCACTCGCCGGTGGACGTCGTGGGCGGGCGGGTCCTGGCCACCGCGCTGGCCGCCGCGGCCCTCAACGACCCGGCCAACGCCGAGCTCAAGGCGACCGCCCGGGAACAGGCCGCCGCGTACCTGCGGGAGCGGACCGGCACCACCGCCGACACCCTCCTCGCGTACGCGCACCGCGCCGACAGCATCGTCGACCCGTACGCCGACCGGGCGGCGAACGAGCGGCTGGTGACCCCGAAGCTGACCTACATCCTGCCCCGGCAGGGCCGCGACGAGCCGCTGACCGTCCCCAAGGGCGCGGAGGTCCTGCTCGAGACCCGCCAGCCCTACCTGTCCGCCGAGCAGCGGCGGGCGGTGCTGCGGACCACCGCGCTGCCGGCCGGCTACGCGCTGCTCGACGGGCCCGAGCAGTGGGGCCGGCTCAACCTGTTCGCCGCGGCCGACGGCTACGGCGCGTTCGAGGACGACGTCGAGGTCACCCTCGACGCGGCGCGGGGCGGTTTCCACGCGGCCGACACCTGGCGCAACGACATCGGCGGCCCGGGCGGGCTCACCCTGCGCGGCACCGGCACCCTCGGCCTGACCGGCAAGAACCGCTTCCGGGGTGGCGTCCGGGTGCTGGGCGGCGCCCTGGCCGCCGGCTCGCCGGGCGCTCTCGGCGCCGGCGACGTCGAGGTCCGCGCGGCAACGCTGCGGCTGGCCCAGGCCACCGTGCTGCACGGCGGCTACCGCCAGCGCGGCGGGGTTCTCGCCGTTGCGGGCTGCCAGGGTGGGCGGGCGGCGCTGACCGTCGCCGGAACGGCCGAGATCGGCCGGGGCAGCACCCTGGAGCTGACCGTGGAGGCCGGCGCGCACCTCGTCCCGGTGCTGCGCGCCCGCCGGGTGGTGGGCCGCTTCGACACCATCACGGTGCGCACCCCCGGATACCGCGCCGAGCCGGTCTACACCCGCAACGCCCTGCTCGTCCGCGTGCGGCGCGGCTGACCCGCGACGGCCTTCGGAAAATGGTGATGACACCCGGACGCGCCGACCAGCCCACCGTCGTGCTGGTCGGCGCGCACGGCTACGGCCGCGGTCACCTGGACCGCCTGGCGCGCCTGCACGCGGCCGGGCGGCTGCGCCTGGTCGGGGTGGCCGACCCGCAGCCGCTGGACGCCGCGCAACGCGCGCTGTGCGGCGCCGCCGTCCACCACCGCGACGCGGCCGCGCTCATCGCCACCGTCGCACCGGATCTGGTCGTGATCGCCACACCGGTACACACCCATGTGGACCTCGCGCTGCTGGCCCTGCGCGCCGGGGCGCACGTCCTGCTGGAGAAACCACCGGCGCCCACCCTCGACGGCTTCGCCCAGCTGCTCGCGGCCCAGCGCGACACCGGCCGGGTCTGCCAGGTCGGTTTCCAGGCGTTCGGCTCCGCCGCCTTCGGCGAACTCGCCCGGCAGATCCGCGCCGGCGTGCTGGGCCAGGTGCGCCACATCGGGGTGACCGGGCTGTGGTGGCGCGCCGACGACTACTGGTCACGGTCGGCGTGGGCCGGCCGGCGGTGGCTGCACGGCCGTCCGGTCAACGACGGCGCCCTGACCAACCCGTTCGCGCACGGCGTCGCCCTGGCGCTGCGGCTGGACGGCTCCGGCGGCGACCAGCCGATCGGCGAGGTCGAACTGGACACCTACCGGACCCGCGCCGTCGAGGCCCACGACACCGCCAGCGCCCGCGTCCGCACCGCCCTCGGCACCCCCGTCACCATGGCCGTCACGCTCTGCGCGGAGCAACCCGTCGAGCCCGTCATCGAGGTGTTCGGCAGCGCCGGCACCGCCGTGCTGCACTACACCGAGGACCGGTTGTGCACCCCGGCCGGCGAGAACACGTACCCCCGGACGGAACTGCTGGAGAACCTGCTCGACCATCTCGCCGACCCGGGCGTCCCGCTGCTGGTCCCGCTGGCGCACACCCTGGGCTTCACCCAGGTCGCCGAGGCGGTCCACCGCGGCCCGGCGCCGGTGCCGGTCGCGCAGGAGTCCCTGGCCGACCTGCCGGCGCTGACCCGCCGGGCGGCGGCGACCGGCCGGCTGTACCGCGAGCTCGGCGTGGGGTGGGCCCGCGCCGAGCCCTTCCGGTGGACCCCGCCGCCGCATCCGCCCACCCGGTGACCGCGATCGGCGACGACGAAGGACAGCACATGCGAATCAGCCAGATCGAGGGCACCGACCTGTTCCTCGGGCCCGAAGACGCGCCACGGCAGGTGGTCCGGGTCACCCTCACCGCCGACAGCCCGAGCCCACCGGCCCGGGTACGCGTCGAGGGGCCCACCGTGCGCACCCCGGAACCGGCCGTCACCCCACCGCTGGCCCCCGGAGAACCGGTGACGGTCGAGGTCGGCGTGCACGTCGCCGCCCCGGCCCCGGAAGGCTCCCGGCACCGGGTCACGGCGGTGGCGGAGACCGCGACCGCGCGGGTCACCGCCGGCGGCGATCTGCGTGCCGCCGCCACCGGCTGGACCGTGTGGATGGTCTCGCACTTCCACTACGACCCGGTCTGGTGGAACACCCAGCGCGGATTCACCGAACTCTGGCAGCAGTTGCCCGACGTGCCGGGTGCCGACCGGCTGCGACCGCCGTTCGTCCGGACCGCCTTCGACCTGGTCCGTGCCCACCTCGACGCCGCCCGCCACGACGACGACTACCGGTTCGTCCTGGCCGAGATCGACTACCTTCAGCCGTACTGGAACGTCTTCGTCGACGACCGCGCGGACCTGCGCCGGATGCTGCGCGACGGCCGCATCGAGCTGGTCGGCGGCATGTACAACGAACCGAACACCAACCTGACGCACCCCGAGTCGACCATCCGCAACACCGTCCACGGCATCGGCTACCAGCGAGACGTGCTGGGTGGCGACCCGCGTAGCGCCTGGATGCTCGACGTGTTCGGCCACGACCCGTCCTTCCCGGGCCTGATGGCCGACGCCGGCCTCACCTCCAGTGTGTGGGCGCGCGGCCCGTTCCACCAGGTCGGGGCCAAGCGGCACACCGGCGACATCACCCGCATGCAGTTCCCCAGCGAGTTCGAGTGGGTGTCGCCCACCGGCCGTGGACTGCTCACCGCCTACCTGGCCAACCACTACGTGGCCGGCTGGGACATGGAACGCAAGGAGACCCTCGACGAGGCGATGGCCGAGGCGTACGCGCAGTACCGCGAACTGCGCAAGGTGGCCGCCACCCGCAACGTGCTGCTCCCGGTCGGCCATGACCACAACATCCCGTCCCGGTGGTGCACCGAGATTCACCGCGCCTGGCCACGGCGCTACCAGTGGCCCCGGTTCCGGATGGGTCTGCCCCGCGACTTCTTCGCCGCCGTCCGCGCCGAACTGGCCGGTGGCCCCCGTCCCGGCGGCCGGCCGGTGTCGTCGCAGACCCGGGACATGAACCCGGTCTACACCGGCAAGGACGTCTCCTACATCGACACCAAGCAGGCGCAACGCGCCGCCGAGACGCTGCTGCTGGACGCCGAACGCCTCGCCACCCTGGCCATGCTGCTCGGCGACCGCTACCCGAGCGAGGCGCTGGACAAGGCCTGGCGGCTGCTCGCCTACGGCGCCCACCACGACGCCGTCACCGGCACCGAGTCCGACCAGGTCTACCTCGATCTGCTGGCCGGCTGGCGGGAGGCGCACGAGCTGGCCGACGCCGCCTGGCGCCGTGCTGCCGCCGCGCTCGCGGACCATGCGGACACCACCGGCGACGGCCGCGCCCTGCTGGTGGTCAACTCGCTGTCCTGGGCCCGGGGCGGGATCACCCGGGTCCGGCTGCGCTATCCCGCACCCGGCCCGTCCGGGGTCGCCGTCCGCGACGACGACGGCACAGCGCTGCCCGCGGTGGCCGAGGGCGTCACCCGCCACGACGACGGCGGCATCGCCGAGATCGATCTGTCGATCCCGGCCCGCGACGTGCCGGCGTTGGGCTACCGGGTGCTCCGCGTGGCCGACGCCGGGACCGCACGACCGGTCACCGGCTGGACGGCCACAGCCGGCTCCCGCTCCATCAACAACGCCGTCTTCGAGGTCGACGCCGACCCGCGCCGAGGCGGTGCCCTCTGTCGGATCCTCGACCGCCGCACCGGACGGGAGCTGCTGCGCCCGGACGGGCTCGGCGGCGAGCTGGTCGTGCAGGACGAGTACCCCGAGCACCCCCACCACGGGGAAGGCCCCTGGCACCTGCTGCCGACCGGGCCGGGTCGCGGCTTCGACGGCGACCCCGCGGAGGTACGGGTCGAGCACAGCGCGGCCGGCAGCCGGCTGGTCAGCGTCTGCGCCTTCGACGACCTGCGGGTGACCCGCGAGGTCGTCCTCTGGCACGACACCGACCGGATCGACTTCCGCACCCACGTCGACGGGTCCATCGGCCGGGACCGGCTGCTCCGTGTCCGCTTCGACCTCGCCCTGCCCGGCGCCCTGCCCGTCGCGGAGGTCGGGTTCGCGGCCATCGGCCGTCCCTTCGGCTTCCCCGAGGCCGACACCGCGCAGCAGCTCTGGACCCTCGACAATCCCGCACACACCTGGGCCGGTCTGTCCTCGACCGCCCGGATCCGGCTGCACGACGCTGACGGCGGCGTCCACCAGCACGCCATCGGTGTCGCCGAACTCGTCGCCGACGACGACCCCGAGCACAGCGGCCCGGTACGTGGGCTGCTCACCGCGCTGGCCCGGCAGGGCGTCACCGCCAGCCGCACCTACCCGGACGGACCGCGTTACGGGGCCCTCGACGCCGACTCGAACCTGCCCGACGTGCGCATCGTGCTCGGGGCGCACACCTCGTTCGCCGAGGCCGTCCTCACCGCGGCCGGCGACGCCTACCGCGCCGTGCTGGCCGCGACCGGGCGGGTGTTCGTCCCGGCTGCCCGCCCCCGCTCGCAGGTCTGGGTGCCTGGCGCGGACCTGCGCGCCCCGCGTGACCTGCCGGTGCTCATCGTCGCCGCCGCCGATCTCGGCCGGGCCGTCGGCTCCCTCGCCGAGGATCTCGACGACGCGACGATCGAGGTGCGTCAACCGGCCCAACTGGCCGGCGTCGACGATCCGCTCACCGACTACTCCGTGGCGCTGGTCAATCACGGCACGCCCAGCTATGTGGCCCGCCACGACGGCACGCTCTACCTGTCGCTGATGCGGGCCTGCACCGGCTGGCCGAGCGGAGTCTGGATCGACGGACCCCGTCGGGGGACACCCGACGACGCCGGGTTCGCCCTGCAACACTGGAGCCACACCTTCCGGTACAGCCTCCTCGCCGGCCCTGGTGACTGGCGGCGGGCCGGCTTCGTGCGCGCCGCGCAGGAGCTGAACCACCGGCTGCGGGCCGAGAGCGTGCCGGCGACACCCGGCCCGCTGCCCCGGGTGGCAAGCCTGGGGTCGGTCGAGCCCGGCACCGTCATCCTCTCCGCGCTCAAGCCACGCGGCAACCCGGTCGCCGCCGGCCAGCCCGGCGCCGTCGACCCCGCCAACGGAGTCACCCTGCGCGTCTACGAGTCGTCCGGAACTGCGGTGCCGGCCCGGATCCGGCTGCACGGCGGGCTGTGCGCCCCGGCCGTCACCGACGTGGTCGAACAGGGCCCGGCGGTGTCGGCGGAGCAGCCGCCGGTCGCCACCGACGGCGACGACCTGACCGTCGACCTGGACGCCACCGACGTGGTCACCCTGGCGGCGCTGCCGGCGCGTTCCCTGTCGGCCCGTCGGGACCTGGCCGCGCACGGCCAACCGGTCACCGAGGTGGTCCAGCCCGTGTTCACCCGCTACTGGTTGCACAACAAGGGGCCCGCGCCGGTGGGCAATCTTCCCGTCAGCGTGCACGTGCACCCCACAACGGCCCTGCTGCCGGGCCCCGGGGCGACGGCCGCGCTCCGGGTCACCGTGGGCTCCGCGACTGTCGCCGCGGCCGGGTCGGTCGACCTCGACGTCCCCGCGGGCCTTGCGGTCACCCCGGCCGGTCCGCACCGGTACGCCCTGGAAGCCGGGGAGTTCCAGCACGTCGATCTTCGTGTCACCGCGCCCGGAGCCGCGCCCGGACGGCACTTTCTGGCCGCGCAGATCCGTGACGGGCTGGGTCAGGTCCTCGAGGATGTCCTGACCGTCACGGTGGGCGCTGAGTCCGAGAACCCTGCCCCGGCGGGGGAGCCGTCAGCCGACATCGACGCGGTGCTCGAACCGGCCGAGGTGGCGGTGGCGCCCGGGGCCGGTGCGCGCCTCACCCTGCGGTTGCGCAACGGCGCCGCCGGTGCGGTCCGTGGCGAAGCCCAGCTGCTCAGCCCGTACGGCACCTGGGGCGGACCCGACGACGAGCTGTCGACGGTCCCGTGGACCCAGGGGTTCGTGCTGCCCCCGGGAGGCACCGGCACGCTCGACTTCACGGTGAGCGCACCGGCCGGCGCCCGGCCCGGGGGAACGTGGTGGGCCCTGGCCAGGATCACCAGCTTCGGGCAGGTCTGGTACACCCCGACCGTGTCGGTGACCGTAGTCCCGCCGGCCGCACCACCCGACCCCGCCGGCAAGCCCTGAGCTGACTCCTGCGGCACGCCCGGGGCCATCCGGTCAGGCCGGGTCGTCCCGGGTGTGCTGGTGGAGGTGGTGCCGCAGGGTGTCGGCGAAGCCCTCGGCGGTGGCGAGCTGTTCGCGTAGCGCGTCCACCCGGGCGGTGGCGTCGGTGTGGAACATGCCGAGCCGGTCGCGCAGGGCGGCCCGTTCGCCGTCGCCGGCGGTGGGTAGGGCGTCGAGGACGCCGAGCAGGTCGCGCATCTCGTCGAGGGTGAACCCGAGGGGTTTCATCCGTTTGACGACGGCGAGCCGGTCGAGGTCGGGTTCGGTGTAGAGGCGGAATCCGCCGTCGCTGCGCGCGGACGGGACGATCAGGCCGGCGTCCTCGTAGTGGCGGATGGTGCGGATGCTCAGGCCGACCCGGTCGGCGGCCTCGCCGATCTGCATGAGTCGCCCGACGGCCGGTCCGCTGGTGTGCTGCGGCCCGGCGCCACGCACGGCGTCTGACATCAGTGGCCGCCGCTGAGGGTGCCGGCGAGGGTGCCGTGGATGGCGGCGCTGGGCTTGTTCAACTCGACGATCTCGACGGTCTTGCCGCGCGCGGCGTACTTGGTGGTGATCGCGTCGAGTGCGGCGACGGACGAGGCGTCCCAGACGTGGGCGTGGGACATGTCGATGATCACGTGCTGCGGGTCGTTCGCGTAGTCGAACTGGTGGACGAGGTCGTTGCTGGAGGCGAAGAACAGTTCGCCGTGCACGGAGTAGATGCGGGTGCCGCCGTCGGGGTCCAGCACGCTGGTGACCTCCACCAGGTGCGCGACCCGGCGGGCGAAGATCACCATGGCGGTGAGCACGCCGGCGATGACGCCGATGGCGAGGTTGTGGGTGGCGAGCACGGCGCCGACGGTGGTGACCATGACGAGGGTCTCGCCCAGTGGCATCCGCCTGAGGGTGGCGGGGGCGACGGAGTGCCAATCGAACGTCGACACCGCAACGATGATCATCACGGCGACCAGGGCGGCCATCGGGATCGTGGCGACCACGTCACCGAGACTGACGACCAGGATCAGCAGGAACACGCCGGACAGGAAGGTCGACAGGCGGGTCCGGGCGCCGGATGCCTTCACGTTGATCATCGTCTGGCCGATCATGGCGCAGCCGCCCATGCCGCCGAAGAAACCGGTGACGATGTTGGCCACGCCCTGGCCCCAGGACTCGCGGGTCTTGCTGGAGTGGGTGTCGGTGATGTCGTCGACGAGCTTGGCGGTCATCAGTGATTCCATCAGCCCGACCAGCGCGATGCCGAGGGCGTAGGGGGCGATGAGGATGAGGGTGTCCGTGGTCCAGGGGATCTGGGGCAGGCCGAGGGTCGGCAGGCTGTCGGGCAGTTTCCCCTGGTCGCCGACGGTGGGCACGGTCACGCTGGCGGCGACGGTGATGACGGTCAGCACGACGATCGCCACCAGGGGAGCCGGCACGACGTTGGTGAGCCGGGGGAGTCCGACCATGATCGCCAGGGCCAGGGCGGCGAGCGGGTAGACCAGCCACGGCACGCCGAGCAGGTGGGGGACCTGCGCGGCGAAGATCAGGATGGCCAGGGCGTTGACGAAGCCGACCATCACGCTGCGCGGGATGAACCGCATCAGCTTCGCCACCCCGAGCACCGCGAGGAGCACCTGGATGACCCCGCCGAGGATCACCGCCGCGACGAGGTAGTCCAGCCCGTGCTCCTTGGCCAGCGGCGCGACGACCAAAGCGATCGCGCCGGTCGCGGCGGAGATCATCGCCGGTCGGCCTCCGCAGATCGCGATCACCACGGCCATGGTGAACGAGGCGAACAGCCCGACGCGGGGGTCCACCCCGGCCAGGATCGAGAAGCTGATCGCCTCGGGAATCAGGGCCAGGGCGACGACCAGACCGGCGAGCACCTCGGTGCGGAACACCTTCGGCGACAGCCAGGACGGGCGGGACAGACGCGGCCGAGTGACCGCGGACAGCACAGAAGACATACAGCCGTTTCCGCTCAGGGCGTGCGCGCCGGGCGCACACACGAAGCCGTGTGCCCGCTCGGGGACACGGCACCATTGGACGTGCAGATCAAGACCGGCCGGAGGGCTCCGAACCGCTCTTTCGGGCGCCATCGCCCGGGCGAAGACCACGAGGGCCGTAGCCGCACCTCGACGACCTGCGCCCAACCTACCCTCCGGTGAGGGTAGGGTTCGTCCATCGTGATGATCATCACCGGTGTGGGTCGGAGTGTGGCAGGTGCCCGTCAGGGTGCGGGTCGCGGCATCGGCCCAAGACGCCGGTACCGGCGACGAGCTGCTGGCGCGAGGGCCCGGTCACCGGGGCGGGCACCGGTCCGGCTGGTCACCGGGTCAGCAGCCGCTCCATACCCTGGGCGACGCGGGCGCGGGGGTCGCGCAGGGACGGGGTCTGCCGCACGAACAGGTGGCCCCGCCGTACCCGGTGGCGCCAGTGGGTGCGGTCCCGCTGCCGCCAGACGTGCAGGTCGACCACGGCGTCGCCCACGCGAAGCCCCCGCAGGCGCAGGTCGGGCAGCCAGTCGGGCAGGTGGGGGTCGAGCAGCAGCAGGTGGGCGGGGGCGAACGGGCGCAGGCTGAGCATCGCCTGGATCATCAGGACCACCGCGCTGGCCGACCAGGACTGCGGGGCGTTGGCCTGCGGGTAGACGCCCGGGTGTGGATGCTCGGCGTCGCGGGCCAGCCCACCGACGGCCTCCGGCACGCGGTGGGCGGTGAACAACTCGGCGAGGTCGAAGAAACCACGGGCGAGGTCGTGCAGTTGCGGCCAGCAGCCGTAACGGCTGAAGCCGGCGGCGATGCTCGCCTGTTCGACGGCCCAGACGCTGCCGAGGTGGTAGCTGAACGGGTGGTAGGCCGGGTTGTCGGTGCTCAGGGTGCGGATGCCCCAGCCGGAGAACATGTCGGGTCGCATGAGCCGCCGCGCCACCCGCTGCCCCTGCTCCGAGGTGGCGACGGCGGTGAGCAGCAGGTGCCCGGCATTGCTCGACACGACCCGCAGCAGCTGGCCGTCCGGGCCCAGCCCGAGGGCGTACACGTCGAGGTCGTCGAGCCACAAACGCTGGTTGACCCGCTGACGCAGGCGGGCGGCCTGGGCCAGCAGCCGGCGGGCCTGGACGCGGTCGCCGGCGGCGACGAGGACGGAGATGATGTTGCGCAGCGCGGCGTACCAGTAGCCCTGCAGCTCGCAGGTGACGATCGGGTCCTTCTGTTGGCGACCGTCGGCGTCGACGATGGCGTCGGGGGCGTCCTTCCAGCCCTGGTGGCGCACCCCCCGTGGTGAGCGTTGCCGGTATTCGAGCAGCCCGTCGCGGTCGAGGTCGCCGTAACGGTCCAGCCAGGTCAGGGCACGTCGGGCCGCGGGGAGCAGCTCCAGCGCCGTGGCGGTGTCACCGGTCCACGCGTGGTACTGCCCCAGCATCGCCACGTAGTCCACCGGCGTGGCGTAGTCGCCGTAGTACCGGTCGAACGGGTTCTCGCCGAGCGCGGAGGAGGGCGGGTCACCGGCTTGGTGGATCATGGCGCCGGGTTCCTCGTCGCGCCAGTCGTCGATCCGGGTGCCCTGGAGTACGGCGTTGGCCCGTAGCGCGTCGCGCAGCGGGCCGCGCAGGGCGAGCAGGGCCTGCCATCCGGTGGTCAACGTGTCGCGGCCGAAGAACTGGTCGTACAACGGGACGCCGGCGATCAGCGCCGACGGTCCGCCTGGCTGGCCGAGGGGCAGGCTGGCCAGATCCTCGATCGCGGTGTCCCAGGTCCGCTGCACACCGGGGTCGCTGACGCGCACCTCGGGTGGTTCCTCGCCGAGGCGTTCGGCGACGACGTCGGCCAGCGGGCCCATGGTGAACCGCCCGGGGCCGGGAGCGCACTCGTGGCCGTCCAGGATCGCGGCCACGGTGATCTCGACCCGGCGGCGACCGCGTCCGGGCACCGACAGCGACACCCGCAGGGCGTCGCCGTCCCAGTCGCAGACCGCCTCGGTCTCCACCCGCACCCGCACGGCTCGCCCCAGGTGGGGATGGTCGAGGCGCAGCCGCACCTGCCGACGCCGTGGCTGCCATTCGACGACGGTACGGCCGAGGCGTTGCGGGCTGCCGGCGTCGGCTTCGGCGGTGCCGGTGAAGTCCGCCGCGAGGTGTAGTCCGAGGGTCAGCGGCCGGTCGGCGTGGGTGTGGTTGACGAGGTCGGCGCGCAGCCGCAGGCCGCCGTCGAGGAACGCCGCGAGTTCGAGGTGCACGCCGCTGGCCTCGCGGTAGACCTCGGTCCCGTGCCGGGCCTCGGCCTCGGCGTCGGGCGCTTCGGCGTAGGCCAGCAGGGCGTCGTGGCCGACCTCGCTGACCGCGAACGGCAGCACGGGGTGCCCGTCGACGCTCCAGGTGAGCCGGGACAGCAGCCGGCTGTTGTGGACGTACAGGCCCTCGGCGCCCTCACCGGTCACCAGCCCGAGCGGGTTGGTGACCAGCATCGTTGTTTCGCGGTAGACGAACCGCTGGTGGGGGCGGGTGCGTAGCGCCACGGTGTCACCGCCCTCGACGCCGCAGGGCGGCCACGGCGAGCAGCGCGGCACCGGCCGCCAGGGCACGCAGACGGTGGGGGTGGTGTTCGAGGAGGGTCGTGTAGAGGCTGGTGGACTTGGCGCGCTGCCCGAACGCGCCGTCGGTGCTGCCGGGGCCGACACTCGCGGTGAACAGGTTGTCGGCACCGTCGTCGGGGCGGTCGGAGTGCTGTTTGTCCACGATCCTGCCGGCGGTGAGCAGGATGGTGCCGGCCAGGCGGGGTGCGGCCCGGTGCACCAGCTCGAGCAGTTTCGCGCCGCCGCCGACCACCACCCGAGGCTGCGGGTGGGCGATGGCGTGCAGCACCGCCTCGGCGACCACCCGAGGTTGATAGACCGGCGGTATCGGTTGTGGCAGCACCCCGAGTCTCGACCGGGCGTGCTGGAACAGTGGGGTGTTGATCGACGACGGCAGCAGCGTGCTGACGGTGATCGGGCTGCCGTCGTGGCGCAGCTCCAGGCGCAGCGACTCGGCGAAGCCGAGGACGCCGTGCTTGGCGGCCACGTACGCCGCCTGGAGCGGCACCGCCTGCACCGACAGGGCGCTGGCCACGTTGACGATGCCGCCCTCGCCCTGGGCACGCATCTGGTCGAGGGCGGCTCTCATCCCGTACACCTGCCCGAGCAGGGTCACCTGGATGGCCCGGGTGATCTCCTCGGGCGCCAGCTGGTGGACCCGGCCGTAGAGGGAGGTGGCCGCACAGTTGACCCAGGTGTCGATCCGCCCGAACCGACCGACGGCCGTGGTGGCGAGGCGGCGCACCTGCTCCCACTCGGCGACGTCGGTCGGGCACACCAGGGCGGTGCCACCGAGGCGTGTCACCTCGTCGTGCAGTGTGTGCAGCGCCGGGGCGTTCCGGGCGGCCAGCACCACCGTGGCGTGCTGCTCGGCCAGCAGCAGCGCGGTCTCCCGCCCGACCCCGGACGACGCGCCGGTGACGACCACGACCTGCTCGGACAGTGAGCGGGGCACAAGGCGCTCCCTTCCTGGGCCGGCACAGGTGCCGAATGCCTGTGCGATGGGTGCTGCCACCGGTCTCAGGTCGTCCGGTTCCTCCTCGTGGGGCCGGCTGTCCGCCGGGTGACTTCCCCGCTGCCGGTCGGGCACACCAGCGAGCCGGACGATCTGGGTGACAATCAGCCGGGGGAGGGGGAACCGGTGCCGGTGAGGCGCGGCCGGGCCGGATTCATCCACGGTCGCGGCAGATCTCGGTCTCCGGCGCGGCGGAAGCCACGAAATGCCGCAAGCCGCCTTGTTCTTCCCCGGCACCGCCTGCGCACCGCTCTAGCCTTTGTCGGCTCCCTCCGTCGCGCCTCGGACGAAGTAGCGTTGGAACACCACGAAGATGATCGCTACGGGGATCGTGGCGAGCAGCGCCGCGCCGAGCTTGAGCGGATACTGCGTGCCGGACCCGAGCGAGCCGCTGACCAGGTCGGCGAGACCGCGCGGGAGCGTGAAGAGGTTCGGGTTCTGCACGGCGACGAGGGTGTGTGTGAACTCGTTCCAGGAGCCCTGGAACGACAGGATCGTGAGCGTGATCAGGGCCGGTCGGGCCATCGGCAGCACGACCGACCAGTACCTGCGGAAAACGCCGGCCCCGTCGATTCGCGCCGCCTCCTCGATGCTGACGGGCACCGATTCGAAGAACTGCTTCATGATGAACACGCCGGCCGCGTCCGCGATGAGCGGTAGGATCAGCGCGGTGTAGCTGTCATAGATGCCGAGTTGGTTGAGCACCAGGAATTTCGGGATGAGCAGCACCACGCCGGGCACGGCCAGCAGGGCGATGATGCTGGCGAAGATGGCCTGCCGGCCGGGGAAGCGCAGGCGGGCCAGTGCGTAGCCGGCCATCGAGTCGAGGAGCACCCGCCCTGCGGTGATCACCACGGCTACCAGGACGGAGTTGCCCAGCCAGATCGGGAAGCTGGTGCCCTCGAAGATCCGCTCGAACCCGTCCAGCGAGACGGAATCGGGTATCGGTGAGAGCGGACTGGCCGCCGCGTCGGACTCGGTCTTGAACGAGTTGCCGATCTGGATCACGAAGGGATACAGGAAGACCAGCGCGAAAAAGACCAGGATCGCGTACCCGACGAAGGTGTTCACCAGCGCGCGAGGTCTCATGAGGGCCTCCTTTCCCGCAGGATCCAGCGCTGGAACAGCGTCATCGCCACGATGATCAAAAACAGGACGAACGAGATCGCGGCGCCGGAGCCGTACTCGAACTCCCGGAAAGCCGTGCGGTATGACAGGAAGGCCGGCGTCAGCGTGGTCTTGGCCGGGTTGCCCTGGCTCATCACGTAGATCTGGTCGAAGACCTGCCAGGTGCCGATCAGCCCGAGCGTGAGGACGAGGAAGAAGGTCGGACGCAGCTGGGGCAGCGTGACGTAGCGCAGGTGCTGCCACCGGTTCGCGCCGTCGATCAGGCTCGCTTCGTCCAGTTGCTTCGGCAGGTTCTGCAGGGCGGCGAGGAACATCAGCATGAAGGTCCCCGACGTGGTCCAGATGACCAGCGCGATGATGGCGCACATGGCCACGCTCGGCCCGGACAGCCAATCCCACCAGGTCAGCCCGAACGGGCCTACGCTGTCGTGGGCGGCTGGCGCGGTGTCCACGCCGACCGCGCCGAGCAGCACGTGCACCACGCCGCGGGAGTCGGCGAACCATTGCGGACCATCGATGCCGAAGGCGCCGAGCAGGCTGTTGACGGCACCGGAGTTGGCGAACATGAAGAGGAAGACCACGCTGATCGCCACCGAGCTGGTGACCGAGGGGAAATAGAACGCGGTCCGGAAGAACACCTTCCCCTTGAGCATCCGCTTGTCGATCACGAGCGCGAGGGCGAGCGCGAGCGCGGTCTGCGCCGGTACGACGAGCAGGACGAAGTACAGGTTGTTGCGGATGCTCGTCATGAAGTCCTGGCGGGCCAGCCCGTCCTCCGTGAAGAGCCGGGTGTAGTTGTCCGTCCCGACGAACGGGACGTCGCCGGTGAACGGGCTGCCCTGGCCGTTCCAGCCGGTCAGGCTGACCCACAGGGCCATCAGGATCGGTAGCAGCAGGAACACCCCGAGGATCAGCACGACCGGGGCGACGAAGAGCAAGCCGGCTCGTCCTTCGCCGCCCCTGACGGCACTGCGACTGCTCACTGGCCGAGGACCGACTCGGTGTTCTTCTGCACCCGCGCCAGCAGCGCCTTGGGGTCGCCGTTGGCGAGGCCCTGCAGGCCGGTGTCGAAGTCGCCCAGGACGCTGTCCATCTTGGGTGCGTTGACTGGGCCGTGGGCGTACGCGGCTCCGTCGATGAACGGCTTGTCGGCGGGGAACAGTTGGATGTACTGGGCGCTGGCGGACTGCCGGGACGGCATGACGCCGAACGCCTTGGCGGCCGTCATCTGCTGGTCCACGGTGGTCATGGCCTCGACGAACTTGATCGCCTGGTCCTTGTACCTGCTCTTGGCCGAGATGCCCCAGCATTGCGTGAACGACAGCGTGCCCTGTGCCTTGGGACCGGCGGGCAGCGGGTGCACCGTGTACTTGATGTTCGGGTAGTCGGCCTGCAACGCTCCCTTGATCCAGTTGCCCTCGATGGTCATCGCCGTCTTGCCCTTGCCGAACGCCTCGCCGGACCAACCCGCGTCGAGCTGCTTGGGGTACTGGGCCAGCCCCTGCTTGAGCAGGCTCTGGACGTACTGCAGCGCCTGGAGGTTCTCCGGGGTGTCGGCGGTGGCCTGCTTGCCGTCCGGGCTGATGATCCAGCCACCGGCCTGCACCATGAACGCGCCGATCCGGTCGCGGGTGTCACCGAGCGCGAGCGGCACGATGCCTGCCGACTTGATCTTCTGGGAGACTGCGGTGAGCTGGTCCCAGGTGGTCGGCACGTCGCCGTCGCTCAGGCCCGCCTTGGTCCACAGGTCGGTGTTGATCTGCAGGGCGAGGGTGGAGAAGTCCTTGGGCGCGCAGTAGAACTTCCCGTCGTAGGTGAACGGGGTGCGCAGGCTCTGGTAGAAGTCGTCCGGGTTGCTGAGCTTGTCGCCGTACGGCTCCAGTGCCCCGACCTTGGCGTAGTCGGCGAACCGGAAGGCGTCGACGTAGAACACGTCGGGTGCGCTGTCGCCGGCGAACGCCTGGCCGAGCTGCTGAGCGATGTCCTGCGCCGGTGTCACGGTCGCGGTGTTGCCGGAGGAACTGGCCCAGTCCGCGGCGGCGTCCTGCACGGCCTTGGTCTCGGCCTGCCCGGACGAGGCGATGAGGATCTGCAGGGAGGCGGGCCCGGTCTGCTGACCCGCGTCCGCGGAGTCGTCGAAGCCGCCGCCGCAGGCCGTGGAAGCAAGCAGCGCACCGGCCGCCACGGCGGCGAGGGCTGTTCTACGTATCATTTTCGGTCTCTCCTTATGCTGATTCGCGGATTACGAGGGTGGGTTGGAGGAGTACGGGCTCCGGCGTGATGCCCCCGTCGAGCACGCCGGTGAGAAGGTCCATGCACCGGGCCGCGGCCTCGGTGAGCGGCTGCGCGACGCTGGTGAGGCCCAGTACGCCTGCAACGGGGGTGTCGTCGAAGCCGATGACGGCGACGCCGGTCCCGCGTGTGGCGGCGAACGCTCCCGCGGCCAGCGAGTCACTGGCGCACACGAGCGCGGTGGGCGCATCCGGTATCGAGAGGAGGTCGCGGGCGGCGGCCTCGCCCTCGGCTACGTCGTCTGCGGTGAAACGCGATAAATCGGCGAATTCCGGCCCGACGGTGCTGGCCCAGCCGGCACGGCGGTCATCGCCCACCGCGTTGCCGGGCGGCCACCCGAGGAATCCGATCCGCTCGTGGCCGATGTCCAGCAGCCGCCGCGTGGCTGCCGCGGTGCCGGCGGCGCCGTCCACATCCACCCACGGATGGCTCTCAGGTGCGCCCCACGGCCGGCCGAACGTCACGAACGGCACGCCCCGCTCGGCCAGCCATGACGTGCGAATGTCGCCGTGGTGCGTGTCGGTCAGCACGAAGGCGTCCAGGTCGTACGCCGCGAGCAGGTCGGCGTAGGTGGCGACCTCGGCGTCGTCGTCGGCCGCCGCGTAGAGCATCACGCGGTAGCCGACCGAGGCGGCCGCGACGGTCAACCCGTGCAGGAAACGGTCGAGCACCAGGCTGTTGATGCCGTCGCGGGTGGGCTCGATTCGCACGGCCAACGTCTGCGACCGGCCGGTGCGCACCTGACGCGCCGCCTGGTTGGCCCGGTAGCCGAGCTCCTCGATCGCCCGGCGTACCCGCTCCCTGGTTTCTTCGCGGACCAGATGAGGGGTGTTCAGGACGTTCGAGACGGTCTGCCGGGACACCTGCGCACGGCGGGCCACCGTAATGATCGTCACGTTGTCAGCCATTACAACTTTTACTACCTTCCGAGGTCTTGAACGTTCAAAGTCGCTCGTGCGATGATTGGATCGTTCAAGTTGTGTGATTGTTTCGACACTGTGCCCCCCTCCGGCGCCGACTGTCAAGAGGTGACTTTCTTCACCGAAGGCCGCGGGACCGCGCCGGTCAGACCAGCAGGAGCCCCCACCGTGCCCAATCCGCCAAACGTTGAGAGCGTCGCGCCGCAATCGTCAGCATCGCAGCCGTCGATACCGCAACGGCGCCTTCAACCGCTGCTGCACGACCTTGTCACGACGACGTCGGCGCCGACGACCGCGCTCAGCGCGGCGGACGGGCAAATCGGCGCCGGGGGCGTTCAGGGCGTTTTCCACGCCGATGCCCGTGTGCTCGCGCGGGCGGTCCTGTTGGTCGACGGCCGGGAGCCCGAGCCCATCGGGTACACGCCGGCGGGACCCGGCGCCAGCCGCTTCGTCTCCCTCGCACGGTGGCTCGGCGACCCCACGCCGGACCCGACCGTGCGGATCGACCGGCTCCGGCGGGTGATTCCCGGCGGGATGGACGAGAAAATCGTGATCACGTCGACAGCCGACGTGCCGGTCCGCGCCACGGTCACCCTGGACGTCGCCTGCGACCTGGTGCCGATCGAGGTGGTGAAGTCCGGCGACTCGGCCGCGCTGCTACCGCCCCTTAACGGACTGACGTGGACCGCGGCTGGCACCACCGTGACGGTGACCGGCGATGGCACCATCGTCGAAACCGGTCTGCGGTGGACCGTGGACCTGCCCACACGCGGCAGCGCCACACTGCACTGGCAGCTACGGATCCACGATTTCCGGGCCGTCGTCGCCGCGCCGAGCGGGCCGGTCGAGTGGTCCCGCCCCGAGGTGACCGCCGACGACCACCGCCTCGTACGCCTGCTGGACCAGTCCCTCGACGACCTGTCGACGCTGAGGCTGACCGACGGTGAAGACACCTTCCTCGGTGCCGGCGTGCCATGGTTTCTCACGCTCTTCGGCCGCGACAGCATCTGGGCCGCCCGCATGCTGCTACCCATCGGCACCGACCTGGCCGCGGGTACGTTGCGGGTGCTCGCTCGCCGGCAGGGACGGCGGGTCGACGACCGCTCGGGCGAGGCCCCCGGCAAGATCATGCACGAGCAGCGCCGGGGCGAGTTCCGCGTCGAGAGTGACGGGGACGACCTCGCCCTGCCCGCCGCGTACTACGGCACGGTGGACGCCACTGCCCTCTGGGTGAGCCTGCTGCACGACGCCTGGCGGTGGGGCATGCCGGCTGACGAGGTGGCCGCGCTGCTGCCCTCCCTGGAGGCGGCGCTCAACTGGCTCGCCGGCCACACCGGCTTCCTGCGCTACATCGACACGACCGGTCGCGGGCTGGCCAACCAGGGATGGAAGGACTCCGGCGACGCGGTGCGCTTCCGCGACGGCCGCCGCGCCGAGCCGCCGATCGCGCTGGCCGAGGTGCAGGGTTACGCATACCAGGCCGCCGTGCACGGCGCCGCGCTGCTGGACGCGTTCGACCGGCCGGGCGGCGAGCGGTGGCGCGAGTACGCCGAGCGGCTCGCCGTGCGGTTCCGCGCCCAGTTCTGGGTAGACGGCCCACAGGGGCCATATCCGGCGCTGGCCGTCGACGGCCACGGCCGTCCGGTCGACGCGCTGACCAGCAACATCGGACATCTCCTCGGCACCGGCCTGCTGTCCGCACAGGAGTCCGCAGCCGTGGCCGAGGCGCTGTCCTCCCCGGCCATGTCGAGCGGGTACGGGTTGCGCACCATGTCGGCACAGGACGCCGGATACAGCCCGCTGTCCTACCACTGCGGGTCGATCTGGGCGCACGACACTGCCATCGCGATCGCCGGGCTGGCAAAAACCGGGTTCGGGGCCGCCGCCGCGCGCCTGGCCGACGGCATGCTGGCCGCCGGCGAGGCCTTCGACTACCAGATGCCCGAACTGCACAGCGGCGACGACCGCGCCGAGGTGAGCCGGCCCATGCCGTACCCGGCGGCCTGCCGGCCCCAGGCGTGGTCGGCCGCCGCCGCCGTGGCCATCCTCCAATCCGCGCTGGGCCTCTACCCCGACGTGCCCGCGGGCCACGTCACGCTGCGCCCCGGCGTCCCCCTTGGCGCGATCACCGCGGGCGGCCTACGGATCGCAGGCATCGACGTCACAGCGAGCGTCGACGCCTCGGGCAATGCCAGGGTCCTATCCCTGCCCGACACGATCCGCATCGCTGAGCACACACACGTACCAGCGCAACGCCGTGCGGCCAGCGACGCCGTGGGTCATCGCTAAGGAGTCGCGAGAAGCTGATCCACCCGCCGCCAGACAAGCGCCCGGGCAGGCCGACCACTGTGCCTACAGCGGCCACCTGGCCACGTGTTGACTGGCAAGCTCGTCATCGTCCTGGCGCCCTGTCCTGTGGATTTAGGTAGCCAACCCGACCATTCCGCGCCTCGATTTCGAGGGCCGCGTCTTCCAGCAACCTGGCGAGGCGGTCCGGGTTCGCGAGCGCGGTGATGTGGCCGGCCCTGGGCAGGCGGACGACCCGGCCGTCCCGGCACGCGGCAAGGAAGGTCGGCTCGGCCGCGCGGAACGGGTCACGGTCGCCGTTGACGAGCCACACCATTCCCGGGTACGCGCGCAGGGCAGCGATCGGGTCGTGCCCGGCGATGGCGCGCACGACGTCGGGCATCGTCTGGCAGTTGAAGCCACCGGCGAGGTACCGCTGGTGGCCGTCCAAGGCGGCGCTCGTCGCCGAGGCCCTCATCGAGGCCCGCGCTCTCAAGATCACCGTGCCCGACACCGGCAGTTTCGAAGGTGACCTCATCTGGCAGCGTGCAGTGTTTCGCGGACTGCCCACCGACTCAACTTTCACCAGCGGCGTCGTCCGCACCCTTCTCCACGGCATCAGCCGAACCGCTACCACGAGACAGTGGACGAACGGAAGTTAGTCCGGCCGTGCTCGGCCACGGGCCCGTGGCTCGCCAGACGCGGAGAGCCCTGAGCTTACGGCGGTTGCCGCAGCTACCGCCTCGGTGGGAGGGGTGCGACGCGCGGCCCGGGCGTGCGCCGCGGCCCAGATCGTCCGGCGAGGGCTGCGGTCGGATGGCGGGGCGACGCCTCAGGTGACAACCGACCCGCGATGGACCCACTCGGCCAGGTCCGGTGCGAAAAGTTCGCGGACGCGCGTTTCGTAGCGTCGCAGGTCGTCCTGGTCGAGCAGGTCGCGCCACTGGCCGCTGGTGCCTCGATGGAAGAAGCGGTGCGGATCGCGCCACAGGGGAAGCTCCGGCGCCAGGTCGTGCGCCCGGGCGCGCATCGCCTCGAAGCTCGCGGCGTTCAGCAGTTCCGGCCACCGCTGCTCGGGGATTTCGATGCCGAGGCGCGCCGCGAGCCCGCGCATCTGCCCTTCCAGATCGGTCTTCATCTCGCCGTAGTGGAGCAACAGGACATTCGGCTCGTCCCTCACCTGCCAGAATGTGGACAGGTGATGGCACAGCGCCGAAAGACCGACCAGCGTTCCGTCGTTGTCGATCCACGACCAGAACCGGTCGCGCGCGGACTCCGACCGCTCCGGCAAGCCGGTGGGCGTCGACGGGTCAAGGTCGTCCATCCCCACCGCGGCCGCACGCATGGCCATGGCCACATCGAGATCGGCGTTGTCGATGTGGTTGTCCCAGGAGATCGCGACGTCTCGCGGGTCGCGGGCCACGCAGATGTAGGTGACCCGGTCATCGAAGGGCAGGCCGTCCAGGGGTGTGTGGGTCTTCATGAAGCGCCGATGCGGCTGTTTTTCCAGGTCGGCCAACACATCGTCGAGGCGATGGGTCAGAGCGTCCGGCCAGGGTGAGATGGCGTCCAGGGGGCGGGGAAGTTCGGTCGTCTGGAAAATCAGCAGAGCGCAGATCATTTGCGTCCACGTCGTGCCGCATTTCGGTGGTGTGGAAATCACGATATCTCCGGCACGAAACGGTACGTGGTCCCATCGCTCGGTGTCCATCAGTATCGTCCGATACCTCGTCACGGATGGCCGCACCTGCACCTCGCCTCGACGCTGTGAATCATCAACAGCTAGGAATGTAGCGACGCTCCTGTTCGCCGACAAGGAGCCGATTCCGCCAGGGCGTCTCGGATCGAGAACTCACCGCCACGGTGGTCGCCTGTCTACCGCAACCGCGCGCACGGGTTCGGCAAGGCTGGATGGCCTCGCCGCGACCAGCGCGACGAGCAGGGCGGGGATCGAGCCGTACACCATGAGCACCGACGGTGACGTCGCGTCGACCACGACGCCGCCGAGCACCGCCCCGAGCGCGATGGTGGCCTGGAACGACGACGTGAACAGCACGGACGCGGCCTCGGTCGGGCAAGTGGTCGACGCCGCGAACCAGGACTGCGAGCAGACTGGCACGGCCCCGTAGGCGAGGCCCCATACGGCGAGCAGTACAACCGCTCCGATCGTTGCGGTGCCGAGCGCGGGCAGCAGCCCGGTGGCGCAGGCGAGCGCGACGGTGCTGGCAATCAGGGTGGCTCGCAGGTGAAGCCGCACGGTCGCGCCGGCGATGAAGTTGCCCACGACGCCGGCGATGCCGTAGACGAGCAGGAACGGGGTGACCGAGCCGACGCCGGTTACGTGCTGCAGGAACGGGGTCACGTAGGTGTACGTGCCGAAGTGCGCGGTCACGGTGAGGACCGTCAGGATCAGTGCGGCGCGGCCGGTGCGACTACGCACCAGATCTACCAACGCGGCGAGCCGGACCGGTTGGGCGGCGGGCAGCGGCGGTAGCACCGCGACCAGCGCCAGCAGCACGACCACGGTGAGCGCGCCGAGCACGATGAATGCGGTGCGCCAGCCACCGAACTGGGCGATGAAGGTTCCGGCCGGAACGCCGAGGACCGATCCCAGCGGTACGGCCGAAAAGATCACCGCGGTTGCCACACCGACGCGTTCGCGTCGCACCAGCCGTGGGGCGAGGCCCGCGCCGATCGACCAGAAGCCACCGATCACGACGCCGACGAGTGCCCGGGACGCCACCATCACGGGGTAGGACGTCGCGGTGGCAGCGACGATGTTCGCCACGGCCAGCAGCAGGATCAGCCCGCACAGCAACATCCGCCGGTCGAGCCGGCCGACGGCCACAGTGACGGTCGGCGCCGACACGGCCGCCAGCACGCCCGGCATGGTCATCGTCAGACCAGCGACACCGTCAGAGACGCCGAACGTGGACCCGATCGAGGTCAACAGGCCGATCGGCAGGATCTCGGCGGTGACGATGACGAAGATGCCCAATGCCACCGAGACCACGGCCGACCAACCGAGGAGAGGCGATCTGCTGACGGCCTGATGCGCGGTGGTGGTCGAAATGGAATGAGTCGGCATTCGTTGAGCCAACAGCGATCGACGGGCGACTGCTGGCGGCTTTCAGCCGCGAACGCAGGCGGGAGTCGCCTGTCGCGGTCGGGGCCGCGCCTGTCGCGGTCGGGGCCGCGCAGCTCGGCCAGCGACCAGCAGGAGGCTGCGGCCGTACGGTACCGGCCGGTGCGTGCGCCGGCGTGGTCGAAGTCGCCGGCCGGGGTGACGCGACCAGCCAATCCAGCCCGGTGGCCGCAGCAGGCGACGTGTCCGCCCCGGCCGCATGCCCCGGGTGGAGGAGGCGGTACTCCTGCGGCGGGCTCGCCACCAGCGCCACCCCGGACGTGGTTCTGCGCCGGACGCCGGGCCAACCACGATGAGTCGGCCACCGCCGTCCCTCGTCAGCCCGTCGAGCACGGCGGTGAAGGTCGACCATCCCTTGTTACCCAATGCATTGATGTCTATGATTCAGTCACCCCTGAACCTCATCTCCGAGAAACGCTCGGGGGGACATTGTCGAAGCGCTTCGGCAACTCAGTGTAACGATCGGCCAGACCCGTCGACCGTCTCCTTCGCATGCCCGCACGCGGTCGGCAGACATCGGCCTCGGACAGAAAGGCGCTGCGACGCAATATTCCGAGCCACCGTTCAGCTGTCGCTGCTGCCGCTGGTCGCGGCTGCGCCGGTGGCCACACTGAGCGCCGGCCCCGCGTATGCCGCGCTTCGGCGGTCGTGCGACGGATGAGGGTCGGTTGGTCCAAAGGTGGCTGCACCGTCCACGGCGACGTGTGCGGCAGGGGCGGTCCCGTAACCAATCATCTCGGCAACTTCCATGGCGACTGGGATGTGGGCCGACCAACCGGCCGCGATGAGGATCAGCTCGTACGCCAACGCTGCTGACTCGCGGAGCTTCGTCGGGAGGTGTTCTCGTTCGCCCGGAACGGCAGCACACGATCGGGCAGTGTCGACACATGCGTGATCAGCCAAGTGAATCTAGTTGCTCCAACGCCTTAGGGCTGGAAGAGAGGAGATACCTATGGGTTCAGAAGTGAGGAAGGTCGGGCTCACTTTCCTTGCCGCTATGTTGGCGTTCGCCGGATCTGTATCCGGCGTGACGAGTCCGGCATCGGCCGACGTCTCGGCTCAGCTGAACGCTTCGCAGCTTGTTGCCGACATGGGTGCGGGCTGGAACCTGGGAAACTCGCTGGAAGCCAACGTCAACGGAGTTCCCAGTGAAACGGCATGGAACAACCCGGTCGTGACGCAGGCTCTTGTCGACAGGGTGAAGGCGGCGGGATTCAAAACGATCCGTATCCCGGTCTCCTACCTGGGGCACATAGGTTCCGGCCCGAATTACACGATTAATTCTTCCTGGTTGAACAGAATCCAGGAAGTCGTCAACTACGCCTACAACCGAGGCCTGTACGTGCTGATCAACATGCATGGAGACGGCTACAAAACTGTCTCCGGCTCCTGGCTGATCTGCGACTCGTCCTCTCAGGCGACGATCAGGGACAAGTATCAGAAGGTCTGGCAACAGATCGCGACCAGGTTCCAGAGTTACAACGAGCGCCTGATCTTCGAGTCCATGAACGAGAACTTCGACGGGCAGTACGGTCGTCCGACCCAACCGTGCTACTCGAACATCAACGCCTACAACCAGATCTTCGTGGACACCGTGAGAAGAACTGGCGGAAACAACAGTTCAAGATGGCTGCTCGTCCCCGGGTGGAACACAAACATCGAATACACCGCCGGCAACTACGGATTCGTGCTTCCGACGGACCAGTACCGATCTCCCTCCATTCCCGGCAATGAGCGGCGGATCATGATCTCCGTCCATTACTACGACCCGTGGGACTTCACGGGAACGGAGGACGGCACCATCACGCAATGGGGGCGGGCCGCGACCAATCCGTCAAAGAGGTCGACCTGGGGGCAGGAAGACTATCTGGACGAGCAGTTGAAGAAGATGTACGACACCTTCGTCTTGCGAGGGTATCCGGTATTCGTCGGTGAGTACGGTTCGATCGACAAGACGTCGTTCGACTCATCGAACAACAGGTATCGTGCGGACTTCGCGCGTACCCTGGTGGCCACTGCCAAGAAGTACGGAGCAGCCACCGCTTACTGGGATAACGGCGTAAATGGGCGCTACGGGTTCGGGCTGTTCAACCGGAGCTCTGCCACGGTGACCCAGCAGAGCATTATCGATGCCATCATGAGCGCCGTCGGCAGCGGCCCAGGCCAACAGCGGTACGAGGCGGAAACCGCGCCCGCCGTGTGCCAGGGCACAGTCGACTCCAACCACGCTGGCTTCTCCGGCTCCGGGTTCTGCAACGGCAACGGCGCTGTCGGCGCCTACGCCCAGTTCACGGTGAACGCGTCCGCGGCCGGCCCGGCCACGGTCGGGATTCGGTTCGCCAACGGCACGGCCAGCGCACGGCCGGCGAACCTGATCGTCAATGGAACCACGCTGTCGACGGTCTCGTTCGAGTCCACCAGCACGTGGACAGGCTGGACCACCAAGTCTCTGGCGGTTCCGCTGAACGCCGGTACCAATACCATCCGACTGGATCCGACCACGACAGCCGGACTAGCCAACATCGACCGCCTCGACGTCGCTGTGGCCTCCGCCTGACGTTCAAGCTCTCACGAGGGTGTTCACGTAAGCGATGGGAACGCTCTCGGGCCGTGAACACATGTAAGGAACATCGGCCCGTGAGGTGAGATGGAACACGCCAGCTACCGACGCCAGCACGGTCTGGGCCTTCGAGCCCAGGTGATCCGCGAATAACGAGAGCAACCCGGGCCGGCCATCGCGATGGTCGGCCCGGGGCATGCCGTGTGGTCGGCTGCCTGGGGCTACTGGTCGCGGCGGCACCTGCCGTCCATCCACGATCGCAGGGATGGCCTGGACGGCGGACGCGGCTGAGGGTGGCCGGGTCCGCCGCCGGCTCCGACCAACGCTGTGGTCAAGCGGAGGAGGCGGGTCGCGACCGCTTGTTCGGCGCGGCTCATCGCTGGCGGCGGTTGTGGCGAGGGTGGGACGGTTGCGAGCTTGAACCCGGGACGGGATCGCCTTTAGTGTGAACGATAACAGTTATGGCCGCCAATATTGAGGTTGATTGACCCCTACCGAAAGGGCCTGACATGTCCCGAACCCGCTCTCGGGTCTGGCTCGCCGCGGTGACGACGCTGTTCATGGCGCTGGCCGTCGGCGTCGCGCAGCCGGCCTCCGCCGCCCAGCCGGCGTTCGCCGCGCCGGGCCAGCCGGCATCCGCCGCGCAGCAGGCGTTCGCCGCGCCAGGCCAGCCGTACACCAACCCGATCAAATCGCAGAAAGGGGCCGACCCGTGGGTGGTGTGGCACGAGGGCAGCTACTACCTGATCACGACGACGTTCACCAACAAGCTGCTGATGCGTAGGTCGCCCACCCTGGCTGGCCTGGCGACCGCGCCGAGCGTGCAGGTCTGGGAGGACACCACGTCCTCACGCGGGACGAACTTCTGGGCCCCTGAGCTCCACTTCATCGACAACCGGTGGTACCTGTACTACTCCGGCGCCCGGGTCGGCGCCGCCTGCTGCGACACGCAGCGCACCCACGTTCTGGAGAGCGCCGGTACGGACCCGATGGGGCCGTACACCCACAAGAACATGCTCGCCGGCTCGAACCTCACCCCCGGACCCGGCTGGCTGATCGACGCCAGTCCGATGCGGCTCAACGGCTCGCTCTACCTGCTCGGTAGCGGGTTCATCGGCGGCAGTGCGCAGAGCCTGGTGATCGCGCCGATGAGCAACCCGTACACGCTCGCGAGCAACACGTTCAGCATCATCTCGCGCCCCACCCACGCCTGGGAGCGGTCCAGCGACCCGGTCAACGAGGGTCCGGTGGCGCTGCAGCGCGACGGTAGGACGTTCATCGTCTTCTCCGCCAGCCAGTGCCAAACCCCCGACTACAAACTGGGCATGCTGACCTACGCCGGTGGCGATCCGCTGTCGGCCTCATCGTGGACCAAGACAGCCAACCCGATCTTCCAGCGCAACGACGCGAACCGCGTGTACGGGCCCGGCCACAACGGCTTCTTCACCTCGCCGGACGGCACGGAGAGCTGGATCGTCTACCACGCCAACTCCTCCTCCAACGGTGGTTGTGGCAACGGGCGCACCACCCGGGCGCAGAAGTTCACCTGGAACGCGGACGGCACGCCGAACCTGGGCACGCCGGTGGCGACCGGAGTGAGCCTGAACGGGCCAGCCGGCGAGACGGCGACCACCCCGACGGCGTACCGGATCGTCAACCGCAACAGCGGCAAGTGCCTGGACGTCTCGGGCGGCGGCACGGCCGACGGCGCGGACGTCATCCAGTGGACCTGCCACAACGGCACGAACCAGCGGTGGCGGTTCGAGGATCTGGGCGACGACAACAGCCGGCTGGTCAACGTCGGCAGCGGCAAGGTGCTCGACGTCAACGCCTGCGGCTCCGCCGACGGCGCCAACATCCAACAATGGTCGTGGTCGAACAACAACTGCCAGAAGTTCCGTCCGGTCGTCGCCGATCAGGGCGGCTGGGTGCGGCTGGTGAACCTCAACAGCGGCAAGGTCGCCGAGGTGGCCAACTGCGGCACCGCGGACGGGGCCGACGTACGCCAGTGGAGCCGGATGAACAGCAACTGCCAGCAGTGGCAACTGCAGCCGGTGTAGGGCATGTGTGGGCGTGCCGTCCTCGCGACGACCGCCGCCTGATGACACGCTGATCCCGCAACGGGGCTCGCGAAGGTCCGAATCTTGGTTGGGCCACCCGAGCCCCGTTGCGTCTGGTCGGCCCGGCCACGGCAACAGCCCGCTCCTGGGCATCGGCCGCCACCTGCGGCGACAGGCCCCGTCTGCGGACCGCGCGCGGTGTGGGATTGTGGCGGCGCTCGAACGGTGGTATCGACGATCCATGACCGCTGGCGAGCCGTTCGGTGACCCAGCGGGGCAATCCGATCACCGCACTGGAATGGACGATCCGCTGTGCCGCGCTGTTTCCGTCTTTCCCCCATTCCGCCACGGGGCCTGCGCCGTGGAACCTTGCGCAGCTCACCGACAAACTCGGATGGCACGCGCTCCACGCCGCCGGGCAGCGGGTGACGGGCGAGGCGACGCCCGCGCCCGTGGTCGATGCCATCCGCGCCATCCAGAACAGGGGCAACCAGGCACCGGACGAATAGTGGCCGGGGCCGTCACGCTTCTACTGCCGTTCGGTGACGACCTCCGTCGAGCCCGGCGCCGCGTTACGGGTCGCGCGCAGGCTGGTGATCGTGACGGTGACCAGGACACCGACGATGACCAGGAGTGAGACCTCGGTGGGGATCTCCGGCACCCCGGACCAGATGCCGTGCGCCCAGTGCAGGCCGAGCTTGACGCCGATGAAGGCCAGGATGACGGCCAGGCCGTAGCTGAGGTGCACCAGCCGGCTCAGCGCCGCGTGCAGCACGAAGTACAGCGCCCGCAGGCCGAGCAGCGCGAAGGCGTTGGTGGCGAAGACGAGGTACGGGTCCTCGGTGATGCCGTAGACGGCGGGCACCGAGTCGATGGCGAAGACCACGTCGGTGGCGAGGATCGCGACCACCACGAGCGCCAGCGGGGTGAGCGTCCGTCGACCGTCGACCCGCACGACCATCTTCGTGCCGTGGTACTCGTGGACCACCGGCATGACGCGACGCAGCAGGCGCACCGAGCGCATGCCGCCGATGTCCACCGTCTGCTCGCGCCCGGTGACCGCGTCGCGCAGCAGCTTGGCCGCGGTGAACAGCAGGATCAACGCGAAGATCAGGAAGGCGAAGTCGAGGGTCTGCAACGCCGCGTGGCCCAGGGCGATGAAGACGCCACGCAGCACCAGCGCGCCGGTGATCCCGAACAGCAGCACCCGCTGGGCGAGCACGCTCGGCACCGCGAAGGCGGCCAGCAGCAGCATGAAGACGAAGAGGTTGTCGACCGACAGCGACTTCTCGACCAGATAACCGGTGAGGTAGTCGAAGCCCCGTTCCGAGCCGAACTCGAACCAGACCCAGGCGCCGAAGGTCAGCGGCAGCGCCACGTAGAAGGCCGACCAGCCCAGCGCCTCTTTCAGCGACACCTCGTGCGGGCGGCGGGTGACCGCGAAGTCGAGCACCAGCAGGGCGATCACACCGGCGATGGTCACCGCCCAGAGCGACGGCGTACCCACCGACCCCGGGCCGGCAGCGGCAGACGACAGTTCGGGCATGAGTCCTCCTCGAACACCTGTCACATTGTTCGAGGTCTCCTTCACCCACGTGTCGTGGGCAACCACCCGAGGCGCACTCCGGGTGCGCCGTACTGACCGGCATGGCTCGTGGGAAGTACTCCCCTCGCACTGACAAGGTTAGGGCAGCCAGACTCCGCCCGCTCTGGTCCGGGCACTGAACGACGCCGGTGCTGCGGGTGACCGTGGCCGTTGAGCCAACGGTTGCCATGCACAACGCTCGGCCGGGATACCCCATCGAGCGCCTCGCTCAGCTCCTCGCCGTCGCCGACTTCGTGCTGATCAGGCCAGGTCGGTTACCCGGGCGACGAAGGTCCGCCAGGACTGGCGGGAGAAGGCCAGCACCGGCCCGGCTCCGACGTCCTTTGAGTCGCGGACGTAGACCGCCGCCGAGAGGTTGTCGGCGACCTCCACACAGGTGCCGCCGTTGGTGGACGAGCGGGACGACTTCCGCCAGTGAGCACCCGTCAGGTTGTCCATGTCTTCGCCACTTCCTTGAGTACGTCGAGTGTCTGGCCGAGCGGGAGGGCTTCGCCCCGGACCGCGTCCCACGACAGTCCCAGATGAGCGATCGAGTCGGGCTGCCCTACGGTCTGCGATTTTAGCTGGTGGTCCGCGCACCCGGCGCGTGATCCGTCGGGCATGTCGGCCAGGATGAACGCCCCGGCGAGACCTGAGTAGATGCCAGCGGACAGCGGCACGATGTGCAACTGGATATGGGGCTGCTCCGCGCAGGTCAGCAGGTGCTCGATCTGCTCGGCCATCACGTCGGGGCCGCCGCAGGCCCGCCGCACGACCATCTCGTCCAAAACCACGAAGAGCTGTGGGCCGGGGTCGCGAGCGAGGACCGACTGCCGTTCCAGCCGTGCCGCGACACGCTGGTCAAGCTCCGAGACCGGCACCCGCGCCGCGCGGAACGTCGCCCGCGCGTACGCCTCGGTCTGTAGCAGGCCCGGCACGAAGGCGTGTTCGTACCAGCGCAGCGCCGTTGCTTCCCGCTCGATCTCCATCCACTCGCGCAGCCAGACCGGCGCGGCGTCGGCCTTGACCAGCTCGTTCCAGAGCGTCGTGAAGTACTCACCGGTGTGTAACGCGGTGTCAACGGCGGTCAGGTAGGGCAGGGTCGGCGGCTTCGTTCCGGTCTCGATGGCGCTCACCTGAGAGTCCGAGCAGAAGACCAGCTCGCCGAGCTGCGCCTGAGTCAGCCCGGCGGTCGTGCGGCGTCGCCTCAACTCGCGCAGCAGAAACTCAGACGGCGAGATTCCCACGGTTTCCACAACCTTCCACGGTGCTCCGCACGGTTCCGCGTTGGCCCGCATCCGAGGGCTGCGTTCCGTGATCACGCGGTAACTATTCCGAACCTGTTGGGTCCGCGTCCAGGGTGGAAGAACAAGCGGCGCGAGCCGGTGGAGGCATCCGAAGCCCGCCGGTCGCGCTGTCGGGGGCCGTCCATGGACGACGCAGACCGGGGTGGCCCCATCCACACCTTCGACGGATTGGGGAAGCTCCGTGCCCGACAAACCGGACCCGAGGCCCGCGCCGCAGGACGATCCGCCGGCCCGGCCGATCGTCCCGGGACCGATCGGCCCGCTGATCCCGCCGTGGCGTGGCCCTGGTCGGGTGACGAACGTCGTTCCCGCGGCTCGCTGGGCCGCCGGCCGCAACCGGGGGCAGGCGTGACGGACCGGACGATCACCGCCGGTGACGTGCTCCGGCTGGCCCGCGAGGCGTCGCCGCAGTTCGCCACACCGATCCGCGTCCGGGTGATCCGGGTGCTCGACTGGCCGACCTACCACGGCTGGCGCTGGATCGACGCGTACGAGTTGAACCGGGCGGGCGACGCGACCCGCCGGCGGACGCTGTACGTCCGCGTCGAGGGCGTCCGCCGGCTGACCGTGCCGGCGACGCGAGCCCGCCGCCGGCCGCAGCATTGGGCGGCGGTCACGGCATGACCGCCCACACGCCGCTGCGCCCGACCTGGCTGTGCCGGGTCGACGCCCACCCGTGGCCGTGCGGCGCGGCGAAACTCGCGCTCCTCGACCACTACCGCGAGCACCCTGCCGAACTGGTCGCCCACCTCGACGCCCTGCGGGAAACGGCCCACCACGACCTGACCGACCTCGACGGCGGCCGCGAGCCGAACCTCACCGACCGCTTCGTGACCTGGGCACGCACCCGGTCCTGACCCCTCCCGGCCGCGCCCGCGAGCCGGCTGCGCCTTCGCGCGGACGCCGACGAGGACGAAACTGCTACCCGGGCAGCGACGCGCGGCGTCCCGAGGCCACCCCGGACACGGCGAGCACGGAGAGCAGGACGAGCGCGCAGGCCGGACCGAGCACCGTCCAGGGCGCCAGTTCCGCGTACGGCTGGTTCTCCAGCAGCAGGCGGCCCCACTCCGGGGTGGGTGGCTGCTCGCCCAGGCCGAGGAAGCCGAGCGAGGCCAGCACGAGAATGGTGGTGGGCAGGCGTAGCAGGGCGTTGCGCAGAACGGCGGGCAGCACCGCCGGCAGCAGGTGGCGGCGCAGCAGATGTGCCGGGCCGGCGCCGAACGCGATCGACGCGTGCAGGTGACCGCTCGCCCGTTCCTGCTCCAGCAGCGCCGCCGCCTGGGCGGCGTACGGGGTCCAGGCGACCAGGCACACCGCCCCGGCTGCACCCCACACCGACGGTCCGGTGACCGCGGTCGTCAGCAGCCCGACCAGCACGGCCGGCAGGGTCGACATCACCTCGGTCAGGCCGGCGCTCACCTTTCCCGCCGTGGCGAGCAGCAGCCCGACGACGATGCTGACCACCGTCACCGCGACGGCCACGCCCGTCGTGCGCACCGCGCCGTGGCCCAGTCGGGCCAGCAGGTCACGACCGAGCGCGTCCGTGCCCAACGGGTGCGCGGCCGAGGGGGACAGCAGGCGGGCCGCCGTGTCCACGTGCAGCGGGTCGCGCAGCAGCCCGGCCACGACCAGCGTGAACAGGGCCAGCGCGCAGAATCCGGCGGCCCGGCGGGCGGCGCGTGAGCGCGGCAGGGCCGGTGGGTGCAGGGCGGGCAGCGCTCCGTCCCGCAGGGCGGGGCCGAGCAGGGCGCGGCGCACGGCCTGGATGAGCAGGCCGGCGGCGACGCCGAGCAGGACGAGGACCAGGGTCGCGGTCTGCAGCGGCGGGAGGTCCTGCGCCACGGCGGCGTCCAGGGCGAGCCGGCCGAGCCCCGGAATGTTGAAGATCTTCTCCACCGCGACCGCGCCGCCGACCAGGGCGACGACGGTGGGCAGGAGTTGGGGGAGCACCCCGGCCAGCGTGCGACGCAGCGCATGTCGGGCGAGGTAGCCGGGCGGGAACCCGCAGCCGTGCCAGGTCCGTACCCATGTCTCGTTGAGGGTGGCGGGCAGCGACTGGTCGAGCAGGCCGCCAATCATCGCCCCGGACGGCACACCGAGGGCGAGCGCCGGCAGCACCATCGACCCCGGTCCCTCCCAGCCGCTGGACGGGAACCAACCCAGCCACACCCCGAACAGGGTGGCGAGCAGCGAGGCGAGGAGAAACTTGGGCAGCGCGGCGACCGCGGCGGCCCCGGTGCCCGCCCGGCCCCGCCGCAGCCGCCGCCGGGATCCGAGGTACAGGGTCCGGGCGCTGATCAGCGCGGCCACCGCGATGGTGACCACGAGCGCGCCGAGCATCAACGTGACGGAAACCCCCAGCGCGGTCGTCACCTGTGGCAGGACCGGTTCACCCGAGACCCAGGAGACACCCGCGTCGCCGCGCGGCAGCCCAGCCAGCCAGGTCGCGAGATGCCTGACCGGCCCGGCGTCCAGGCCCAGTTGCTCCCGTACGGCAGCCAGCTGCGCCGGGGTGGGGTCCTGGTCGGCGGAGCGGGCCCGCAGCACCGTCAGCGCCGGGTCGGTTCCCGACAGCCAGGGCAGCAGGGCGACCGCCGCCAGCAGGGTGGTCCCGGCGACGACGCGGCCGACACCCGCCCGCCACCGGGCGGAGCGGGCGTCGGCGCCAGTCGACGGGGCGTTGCTCATCCGCTACTTCAGGCGGGTGTCGACGTCGATCAGCGAGCGTTCGCGGGGGTCGAGAAGCACACCCTCGACGTCGGCGCTGATGCCCTGCACGACTTTTTCGTGAACCAGCGGCACGACGGCGTCGGTGCGTAGGATCTCCGCCTCGGCCCGCATGATCAACTGCTGCCGCTTCGCGGTGTCGCCTTCCTTCGCGGCCGACGCGATGGCCTGGTCGACCCTGGTGTCCTTCAGGCGGGCGATGTTGTAGACGCCGTTGCTCGTGAAGTCGCTGGCCAGGAACGCGACCGCGTCTCCGGTGTCGAGGAGCGTCACGCGGGAGAAGACGAGCGCGTCGTACCGGCCCGCGAGCAGGTCGGCCTCCATCTGCGTGTACTCGCGCACGTCCTGCCGCACCGTGAACCCGGCCTTCTCCAACTGCTGCTGGAGGACGGTCGCGGCCTCGGGCAGTTCGGCCCGGTTGGTGTACGTGGCCAGGCGTACCGTCCGGCCGTTGGTCAACGATCTGACCTGCGCGGGAGTCGCGGCCTTCGCTCGGCCGGTCACCTCGACCCGCTTGTCGGCCGCCCAGGCGACAGCCGGCCCGAACAGGCCCTGCGCGGGGTCGGCGTACCCGCCGAAGACCGAGTCGACGAGGGCGGAACCATCCACCGCCTCGCGGGCCGCCGCGCGCAGCGAGGGGTCGGCGAAGACGCCGCCGGCGGTGTTGAGGACCAGGCTGTCGGTCCGCACCGAGGGCACCTCGTGGCGGGTGTCGGGGTCCAGTAGTTTCGCCTGCGAGGTGGGGATCCACTCGGCGATGTCGACCTCGCCGGAGCGCAGGGCGTTGGCGCGCGCGGTGCCGTCGGCGATCCAGGTCACGTCGATGCCGGACGCCTTGGCCCGGCCGCCCCAGTAGCCGTCGAAACGGTTCAGGGTGGCTCCGGTCTTCCCGGTGAGCTTGGTGATCACGAAGGGGCCGGTTCCGGTGCCGACCGGGCTGACGGTTCCGTCCGCCGCGTACGCCTTGGCGGAGAGGATGGCCAGCGCGGGGCTGGCGAGCCGCAGCGGGAGCACCGGGTCGGGGGTCTTCGTGCTGATCGTGACGGTGTCGGCGTCCTCGGCCTTGGCGGTCAATGTCACGTCGCTGAGCACGCGGGGCTTGGTCTTGGCCGCGTTGGCGTGGTCGAGGGCGTTGACGACGGACTCGGCGGTGACCTCGCTGCCGTCCTGGAAGGTGGCCTTACGCAGTTCGAAGACCCAGGTGGTGGCGTTGGTCTGGGCCCAGGAACTCGCCAGCGCCGGCGCGGCGGCTCCGTCCCCGCCCAGTGCGGTGAGGCCTTCGGCCACGGAGAGCTTGCTCAGCACGGTGGCGTCGTTGCTGTACGGGGAGAGGGCCTGCACCGGTGGCACCGCGAGGGCGACCCGCAGGCGGCCGGCCGGGCCGGCTCCCGCGCCCGGGGACGAGCCATCCTCGCCCGAGGCGAAACAGCCGGCCAGCAGCGGGGTGACGGCGATCGCCGTGAGGAGGGAACGGAAGGTCGTGCGCATGGTGGGGGAGCTTATAAGGATAGCCTTACCAAAGCCTCCGCACGTGAGTGACATCTCAACCTGCCGTCGGTGGTGAGGGCGGCTTCGCATCGATCACCGCCTGTGGCTGCGGTCACCGCCGGCGCGGGCGTGCGTGCGCGACGGCAGGCGAGGGCGTGGCTGGTCCGATGTGAGCGGGCTTACAGCCGGAACCCCTTGGATGCGAATGAAAACCGATCTCAATAAGCTGCCCGCCATGATTGCTGCACCAGCCGTCCGACGCGCCGGCCTTGTCGCGTCCGTGTTCGTCCTCCTGTTGCCCACCGGCTGCTCCGGCGGGAGTGCCGCCGGCGAGAACGGCGGCGACCGGCTGCGGGTGGCGATGCTCCAGCCACCTCGTTCCGGGCTGTCGCCGTTCAGCGACGACGCCTTCAAGCTCTCCCGCCTGGGCATCGCCGAAACGCTGGTCAGCCTCGACGAGGGCGGCGCACCGCAGCCGGCGCTGGCCACCGCGTGGTCGCAGGTCGACCGCACCACCTGGCGGTTCACCCTGCGGGAGGCGGTGCGGTTCCACGACGGCACGACCCTGGACGCGGCCCGGGTCGTCGACGTGCTGCGGCGGGCCGCCGCGACCAAGCCGAAGCCGCGCATCCTGGACGGGGTCGAGCTGTCCGCCGAAGCGGAGCAAGGGGCGGTCGTCGTCCGGACCGCCGTGCCCGATCCACTGCTGCCGCAGCGGCTGTCCAGCCCGCAGCTGTCGATCCTGGCCGCGGCGGCGTACCAGGCAGACGCGGTGAACCCGGTCCGGACCGGGACCGGCCCGTTCGTGCTGACCCGGCTGACCGGCACGCAGGGCGCGACGCTGGACCGGTACGACGGGTACTGGGGTGGCCCCGCCGCCGCATCCGGCATCGACGTCTCGTTCGTGCCTGACGGCACCGCCCGGGCCGCCGCGCTGCGCACCGGCGCCGCCGACATCGTCGAGGCCGTGCCGGCGTCGCAGCTGGCGGTGCTGGACAAGCAGCTGTACCGCACCGTGTCGATGCCCCGCACCAACACGCTCTACCTGAACAGTCGCACCGGCGCGTTCGCCGACCCCGCCGTCCGGGCCGCGGCCCGCGCAGCCGTCCAGCGCGACCCGCTGGTCGCCGGCGTGTACGAAGGGAACGCCGACACCGCCCGCGGCCTGCTCGGGCCGGCGGTGCCGTGGGCCGCGCAGCGGCCGGCACGCACCGAACGGCCGGCCGGATCCGCGACCGGCAAGAAGATCGTGCTGGCCACCTTCAGCGACCGCCCGGAACTGCCCGAGGTCGCCGCGACGGTCGCCCAGCAGCTCGAAGCGGTCGGCTTCGTGGTCCAGCAGGTGGTGCGCGAGTACGCCCACATCGAGGCCGACGCGCTGGCCGGGCGGTTCGACGCGTTCATTCTCTCCCGCGCCACCATGCTCGACTCCGGTGACCCGGTCGCGTACCTCGCCAGCGACTTCACCTGCGACGGCGGCTTCAACATCGCGCAACTCTGCGACCCGGCGGTGGACCAGGCGATCGGGGCGGCCTCGGTGGAGGGCGACCTGACCAGGCGGCGGGCCCTCATCCTCGCCGCCGAGAGGGCGGTGCTGGAGACGGACGCCGCGGTACCGATGCTGCACGAGCGGGTGGCGCAGGGCAACGCCCCGGGAGTGGTCGACGCACGGTTCGACCCGCGGGAGCGGTTGCTCGTCGGCCTGAAGACCCGCCGAACCGGATGAGCCGCGCCAACGGCCTGCTCCTGGCCACGTGCTCGCGGCTGGTCGCGCTGCTCGCCCTCCTCGCCCTGGTCGGTGCGTTGCCGTGGTTGTCCGGGCGTGACCCGGCCCGCAGCATACTGCGCGCCCAGTACGGCGAGAGCGTTCCCGACCCGGCCGCCTTGGCCGCGATCCGGGAGAAGCTGCGGCTCGACGACGGGCCACTGGTGCTGTTCGGCAGATGGCTGGCCGGCGTGCTCCGTGGCGACCTCGGCACGTCCTGGGTGACCGGCACGCCGGTGGCGCCCACCGTCTGGTCGGCGCTCGGCGTGTCGCTGACCCTGATGGGCGCGGCCCTGGCGGTGGCGCTGGTCGTCGCCGCGCTGCTGGTGCTGCGCGGGCTGTGGCGCGGGCGTACCACCCGGCGCGGTGGCGCGCTGGGCGCGGCGCTCACGTCGATCCCCGAGTTTCTCCTCGGAATCGCGTTGCTGCTGGTCGTGGCGGTGTGGCTGGAGTGGGCGGACCCGTACGGCTGGTCCGCTGCACACCATGCGGTGCTGCCGGCGCTCGCGCTCGGGATCCCGGCCGGTGGGCTGCTCGGCCGGTTGGCCGACGACGCGATCCCGGGTGCCTTCCGGGAGCCGTGGGTGCGTACCTGGGCCACCGGTGGGCTGCCCCGGCGCACCATCGCGTACGGGGTGCTGCGCCGCAGCCTGCCGGCACTGTTTCCGCAGTTCACGATCGTCGTGGTGGGCCTGACCGGCGGCGCGGTCCTGGTCGAGGTGCTGTTCGCCATCCCCGGCCTGGGCCGGCTCGCGCTCGGCGCCGCGGCGGCCCAGGACCTGCCGGCGGTCCAGGGCGCGGTGCTCGCCCTGGCCGTGCTCGCCGCGGCGGTGAGTGTCCTCGCCGCCGTGGCGCAGCGGCTGGCCGTGGGGCCGGCGCTGGACGCCGCCGGGCTCCAGCCGCCACCGCCGGACCCCGGGCCGCGGGTCCGCCGGGTCTGGCTGGTTCCCGGCGTCCTCGGGGGAGTGCTGCTGGCGGTGGTGCTGGCCGGGCTGCTGCGTGATCCGACCCATGTGGACACCGGGCTACGGCTCGCCGCGCCGTCGTGGGACGCCGCGCTGGGCCGCGACGCGCTCGGCCGCGATCTGCTCGCCCGGCTCGGGCACGGCGCCCTGCGTACCGTGGGCGTCGCCGTCGCGGTCAGCGCTGTCGCGTTCGCGCTGGGGGTGGCGGCCGGCCTGCTGCCCCGGCTGACGCAGGGCGCGGCCGAGCTGGTCAACGCGGTGCCGCCGGTGCTGGTCGGGCTGATCACCGCGGCGGCGTTCGGCCCGAGCACCGGTGGGGCGGCGGTGGCGGTGGCGGCGACCGCGTGGGCGCCGCTCGCCCTGCACGTGGCCGCCCTCGTCCGCGAGGAGCTGGCCAGCGGGTACGTGCAGGCGTGCTGGTTGCTGGGGGCGAGTCGGATCCGGGTGCTCGCCGTCCACGTGCTGCCCGGTGTGCTGCCACCGGTGATCCGGCACGCGCTGCTGCGCCTCCCCGGCGTCGCGCTGGCCATCGCCTCGCTCGGTTTCGTCGGCCTCGGCACCCAACCGCCCACGCCCGAGTGGGGCCGCATCCTCGCCGAGGCGATGCCGTACGTGGAGCGCGCCCCGTGGGCGGCGCTCTCCGGGGCGGCGGCACTCGCGCTGCTCGGCGCCCTGTCGATCACCGCGTCGACCGCCCTCGGCGTCGCCCGGGCGCACCGTCGTTGAGGCGCCTCTAGGCAGGGGAGGATCTGCGGACGACGAGCGTCGTGGGCACGGTGATGGACAGCGGGTTCCGCCCGGCGGTGATGTCGGCGAGCAGCCGGACCATCTCCTCGCTGATCCGCTCCAGCGGCTGGCGCACCGTGGTCAGTGGCGGGTCGAGCGTGGCGGCCAGCCCGGAGTCGTCGAAACCGACGACGCGCACGTCGCGGGGCACGTGGCGGCCGGCCTCGCGCAGCACCGGGAGAGCCCCGGCGGCAAGGGCGTCGGAGGCGGCGAAGACCGCGTCGAGGTCGGCGGCCCGGTCCAGCAGGGCGCGCATGGCCGTCTCGCCGCCTTCCCGGCTCCAGTCGGCGTGCGCGATCCGGGCCGGCTCCACCGCGAGCCCGTGCGCGGTCAGCGCGTCGGTGTAGCCGTGCAGCCGGTCCACTCCGCCGGAGGTGTCCTGCGGGCCGGTGATCGTGGCGATCCGCCGGCACCCGGCGGCGAGCAGGTGTTCGACCGCGGACCGCGCGCCCGATCGGTCGTCCGCCGCCACCGAGCTGATCACCTGCTCGTAGCCGAGCACCCGGCCGCAGGCCACGATCGGCACCTCGGCGCGCACCAGCTGGCCGAGCAGTGGGTCGCCGGAGTGCGGGGAGACCAGCAGCACGCCGTCGACGTGGCCGCCGGACAGGTACGACACGGCCCTGTCGCGTTCCGTGGCGGTCGCCGCGATCATCAGGATCAGCGTCTGCTCCCGCGCGGAGAGGGCCTGGGCGACGCCGCGCAGCAACACGGCGAAGTTCGAATCCTCGAAGAGCAGGTGCTGCGGTTCGGTGAGCAGGAAGGCGATCGATCCCGACCTGCCGGTGGCCAGGGACCGCGCGTGCGGGTTGGCGGTGTAGCCGGTGCGGGCGATCGCGTCGCGCACCAGCCGGACCGCCTCGGGGCTCACCCAGTCGTGGCCGTTGAGGACGCGGGAGACCGTGGCGTACGAGACCCCCGCCACCCGAGCGACGTCGCGGATGGTGGGCCGCTTACGCCCAGGCCCGGACGGGTTCGGCACGGGCGTGATCATACTCTGCGTCGTTCCGTCACGCCGTGACCGCGCTGGCGGCCACCGGTGGCAATGGTCCTTCGTGGTCGGGCTGACCGGTACGAGGACCGGCCGAGGCCCGCGCCCGTCCGGGACGGGGCGCCGGAGCGGAACATGTAACCGGTTACAGTGAGGGCGCAGGGGCGGGTGCCATGACCTAGATTCCCTCCCGTCAGGCGCCTGTGTCCCGGGCCTCTCAGGGGCACCGTGGCCTGTGACCGATTACAGTCGAAGTACCCGGAGGGCTGATGACCACCGATCCGCTGCCGTGGCCCGATCCGCTCTCCGTGCGCCATCACCCCTGGGTGGCCCCGTCACGCCGACCCCGGATGAGCAACGACGAGGACGCCCGCCCCGGGCTGTCGCTGACCAACCGGTACCTGACGCGCGACGGCGCACCCGTCATCCCCGTCTCCGGCGAGCTGCACTACAGTCGCGTGCCTCGGCACCGCTGGGCCGAACGCCTCCGGCAGATGCGCGCGGGCGGAATCACCGTGGTGGCCACCTACGCCTTCTGGATGCACCACGTCGAACACCGCGGCGCTCCACGTTTCGACGGCAACCTCGACGTGGCCGCCTTCGTCGACCTCTGCGCCGAGGCCGGCCTCGACGTGGTCCTGCGGATCGGCCCCTGGTGCCACGGGGAGGTACGCAACGGCGGCTTCCCCGACTGGGTCCAGCGGGCCCCGGTACGGCACCGCACCGACGACCCCGGCTACCTGGAACTGGTCCGGGCATGGTGGGGTCAGCTCGCCGCCGCCCTGGCCGGCCGCTGCTCACCGGCGGGCACGGTGCTCGGCATCCAGTTGGAGAACGAGCTGTACGACCAGCCGGGGCACCTGATCACGCTCAAGCGGCTGGCCCGCGAGGCCGGGCTGTCCGCGCCGCTGTGGACGGCGACCGCCTGGGGCGGCGCCGACCTGCCCGAGGCCGAGGTGCTGCCCCTGTTCGGCGGCTACGGCGACGGCTTCTGGGTGGACGCCGACGCCCCCTGGGACCCCACCTTCCGGGACCACTACTTCTTCTCCCACGTCTGGGACGACCCCGGCATCGGCGCCGACGTGCGCCGTGCGCAGGAGACCGGCCCGGCGCACGCCCCGGCGCGCACCCCCTCGCCGCTGTTCCCGGCCGCGACCTGCGAGCTGGGCGGTGGCATGGCCACCGCCTACCACCGGCGCCCGCGCCCCACGGCACTCGACATCGCCGCCATCGCCCACTGCAAGATCGGCAACGGGTCGGCCTGGCAGGGCTACTACATGTACGCCGGCGGCACCAACCCGCCCGGCGAGAGCGGGATGCAGGAGTCACACGAGACGGGCTACCCCAACGACATGCCGCGCCTGGGGTACGACTTCCACGCCCCGATCGGCGAGGCCGGCACCCTCGCCCCCAGCCATGCCGAGCTCCGGCGCCAGCACGCCTTCCTGGCCGCCTTCGGGCCACGACTCGCCGAGATGCCCTCCAGCCTGCCGGACGTCCGGCCGTCCGGCGTGACGGACGACCGGACGCTGCGGTGGGCGCTGCGCAGCGACGGCCGCAGCGGCTTCCTCTTCGTCGCCTGGCACCAACCACACTGTCCGCTGCCCGCCTACCACGGCGCCCGCTTCCGGATCACCCTCGACGACACCGAGCTGGTGCTGCCGTCGCGCCCGGTGGACATCCCCGCCGGTACGCTGGCCCGCTGGCCGATCAACCTCACCGCCGGCGGCGTGCGCCTCGCCTGGGCCACCGCCTCGGCGTTGACCCTGCTGCCCGGCGCGGTACCGACGCTGGTGCTGGTGGCCGACGCGGGCATCGAAGCCGAGCTGGCCGTCGAGGACGGCGGCGTACGGGTCCGGCAGGTCGCGCCCGGCCTGTCCCCGGTGCGGCTCACCACCGACGCGGGCGTCCTGGACGTGCTGGTCCTGCCGGCCGAGACCGCCGGCTCGACCTGGGTCTGCGAGGACGGGGGACGGCGGCTGCTGCTCAGCGACGACGAACTGCGGTGGGGACCGGACGGCCGGGTCACGGTCAGGGCGACCGGAACCCCCCGCGTGCAGGCGTACGACCCGCACGCGCGTGCCTTCACCGAGCTGGCGATCCCGTCGGGGCCGGCGCCCGGCGCCGTGGACGCCGCCGTCGAACCCCGCCGCGCGGCGGCCGCGACGGTCCCGGTCACCTACGGCAAGCACGACGGCCGTGAGTCGGCGCCGACGCCCGAGGTGTTCGACGACCTCGCCGCCGTCTACCGGCTCGGCCTGCCGGACTGGGCGGCCGACCCGACGCACGACGCGCTGCTGGAGATCGACTGGGCCGGGGACGTCGGGCAGCTGCGCGTCGACGGGCGTCCGGTCACCGACCGGTTCTGGGACGGTTCCCGCTGGATCGTCAACCTCCACGACGCCGGCTACCGCGACGGCGGCGAGGTGACGCTGCACCTGCTTCCGCTGGCGGCCGGTTCCCCGGTGTCGCTGCCGCCCGCCGCCCGCGACCGCCTGGTCGGCACCGGCAGCCAGCTGCTCGCCGTCGACCGGGTGCGTGTGGTCGGGCACCTTACGACCGCGGAACCGGAGCGGGTCCACCGGGTCCGCAAGACGGTGCGGTGGATGGCCGACGGCCGGGAGATCATCTACTTCGACGACACCGAGCCGTACCTCGGCGGCGGTGCGGTCCGAACGGCGGCCGACACCCGGGCGTTGCCACCCGCCGACGAGGTGGTGCGGGGCGCCTCCCAGATCCGGTACGACCCGCTGACCGGCGAGTGGATCGCCATGGCGTCGCACCGTAACGACCGCACCTTCCTGCCCGCCGCCGACCAGGACCCGCTGGCGCCGACGGTGCCGGGCGGTTTTCCCACGGAGGTCGCCGAACCCACGTACGACGTGGTGGTCTTCGAGAACCGGTTCCCGTCCTTCTCTCCTCGGGTCGGCGGCGAACCCGGCCTGCTGGACGGGGATCCACTCTGGCCGGTACGCCCCGCGAACGGCCGCACCGAGGTGGTCTGCTTCTCGGCGGCGCCGGAGGGCTCGTTCGGGTCGCTCAGCCCGCACCGGGCCCGCACCGTGATCGAGGCGTGGGCGGACCGGACCGAGGAACTGGGCCGCCTGCCCGGCGTCGAGCACGTCTTCGTCTTCGAGAACCGGGGGCGGGAGATCGGCGTGACGCTGCCGCACCCGCACGGGCAGATCTACGCGTTCCCGTTCCTGCCGCCGAAGGTGGCCCGGATGCTCGAGATGGCCGCAAGGCACCGGGAGGCCACCGGCGGCGTTCTCTTCCGCGACGTGCTCGACGCCGAGCGCCGCGCCGGCACCCGGGTGGTCCTGACCTCCGCGCACTGGACCGCGTACGTGCCAGCGGCTGCCCGCTGGCCGGTCGAGGTGCACCTGGCGCCGCACCGGGACGTCCGCGACCTGCCCGAACTGACCGGGCCCGAACGCGACGACCTGGCCCGGATCTACCTGAACGTACTGGGCCGGCTGGACCGGTACTTTCCGGGGCCGGAGCCGCTGCCGTACATCGCCGGCGTCCACCAGGCGCCGACCCGCACCGGACGTGATCTGTTCCGCCTGCACCTGCAGGTGTTCTCGATCATGCGGGCGCCGCAGCGGCTGAAGTACCTGGCCGGGGTCGAGTCGGCGATGGGCGCCTGGATCAGCGACACCACGCCCGAGCGCATCGCGGCCCGGCTGCGCGAGGTGGGTTGACCCGGCTGGCCCGGCCGGGGGTCCGGTCGCGACCGGCCATTGTGCGACGATCGTCTCCGTCATGCCGAGCGGCCCCGTCGGCAGGTCTGCCCCGGCGTACGGTCGCCGGCGGGTCGGCGAGGAGCCCCGTACCTCGTACCTCTTGGAGAGCAGGATGTCCCTCTCCCCGGCTCGGGTCTTCGCCGCGCTGAACGCGGTGCCACCGCCCGAGCAGGCGTCCCCGGTCATGGGCAGAGCCGTCGTGATCGGCGGCAGTGTCGCCGGGTTGCTGGCCGCCCGGGTGTTGTCCGACCACGCGGAGCGCGTCGTCGTCATCGACCGGGACGACCTGCGGGTCACCGGCGTGCGGCCCGGCGTGCCACAGGGAACGCAACTGCACGCGCTGCTGCCCGGCGGCCTGCTCCACCTCGAGCGGCTGTTCCCCGGCTTTCGGGAGCGAGCCCTGGCCCGAGGGGCGGTCGAGGCGCCGCCCGAGGCCCGGCGCAGCTACCTCGACGGCCGCCTGAAGGTCGTCGTGCCCGGGGACGCGGACAGCCTGTCGGGCAGCCGGCCCCTCCTGGAAGGGCTGATCCGTCAGCAGGTGCTGCGCCTGCCCAACGTCACGACGGTCACCGCCCGCGCCACGGGCCTCGTGTTCGACGACGGCGGAGCCGCCGGGGTCCGCTGCGACGTCGACGGGGTGCCCGGAATCGAGAGCGCCGACTTCGTGGTCGACGCGATGGGACGTTCGAGCAGGCTGTCCGACTGGCTGGAGCGTGGCGGTTGGGACCGGCCCGCCGCCCGGCGGATGACCGTGCGCCTCAACTACGCGACGGCCCTGTTCCGACGCCGGGAACCCAACCCGGAGTTCCCGGTGGTCCTGGCACTGCACAGTCCGGGCGGGTCGTCGGACGTGGCCGGCGCCGCGTTCTTCGCCGTCGAGGATGGCCGGTGGATGGCCATGATGGCCGGTTACGGGGACAACCGCCCGGGGCGGACCGCCGAGGACTTCGTACGCCGGTTGCGCGACCAGTTCCCGCCGGAGTTCGGCGACGTCGCCGGCGACGAGATGCTCGGTGAGGTCCAGACGTACCACCACGCCGACAGCCGGCGGCGGGACTTCCATGCGCTGAAGCGCTTTCCGGCCCGGCTCGTCAGCGTCGGCGACGCGGTGGCGTCGTTCAACCCGGTCTACGGGCAGGGGATGACGGCGGCGGCCCTGCACGCGGCCTGCCTGTCGACGCACCTGCGTTCCCGCCCGGCCCTGGGCGTGCCCGCGCGCCGGTTCCTCGACCTGCAGCAGGTCGTGGTCGAGGCCGCCTGGTCGACCTCGACCTCCGCGGATCTGGCGCTGCCGCATGTCGACGGGCCCTACCCGCGCGGCTACCGGCTGTCCAGCTGGGTCAGCAGGCAGATCATCACGGCCACCGTCACGGACGTGACGGTGGCGCGGCGGTTCAACGACGTGGTCTCCATGTGTGCACACCCGAGCTCGTTGGCCACACCCGGCGTGGTACTGGCTGCCCTGCGTGCCAACCGGCGGGCCCGGTGACCGGATGGCGCGGCGGTCAGCGCCGGGCCTGGTCGCTGGAGTGGCGGACGACGAGTTCCGGTTGGAAAACGACGTGCCGGTGCCGGTGCGTCGCGCCGGCCTCGGCCTCCTCCAGCAGCAGTTGGGCGGCCGTACGCCCCAGCTGCTCACGCGGCTGGCGGACCGAAGACAGCGGAACCGCGGCCGCCCCGGCGAACTCGATGTCGTCGTAGCCGACGATCGCGACATCGTCGGGCACCCGCAGCCCGCGCGTGGTCAGCTCCTGGAGCACGCCGAGCGCGATCAGGTCGTTGGCGCAGAACACGGCGGTCGGACGCTGGGCGGCGGGCAGGGCGACGAGTTCCGCGGCGGCCCGGCGGCCGGCGGACACCGTCAGGGTGTCGGTGGGGGCCACCCGCAGCTCGCTGGTGTCGCCGTGCGCGGCCAGCGCCGCCGCGGCACCGGCGTGCCGGTCGGCCACCTGCGGGATCGTGAAGGGCCCGCCGAGGTACGCGACGTGGCGGTGGCCCCGCTCCAGCAGGTGCTCCATGGCCAGCCGGCCGCCCAGCACGTCGTCGACGGCGACGGAGCAGCAGCTGGCCCGGCCGGATTCGCGATCGACCAGGACGACCGGAATGCCACGGTTGTGCAGGCGTTCCAGGTCGGGTTGGCCGCCATGGCCGACCGGTGTGATGAGGACCCCGCGTACCCGCTGCTCCTCGAGCAGTTCCAGGTGCCGGCGCTCCCGGGCGCGGTCCTCGCCGCTGTTGCAGACGACGAGCATGGCGCCTGCCTCCTCGACCACCTGCTCCGCGCCGCGCACGACGTCGGTGAAGAAGGGGTTGGCGACGTCGAGGACGACGATGGCGATCGTGCGGCTGTGCCCGGCGCGCAACTGGCGGGCGGAGTCGTTACGGACGTAGCCCAGCTCGGCGATGGCGTCGAGGACCCGCTGCCGGGTGGCGGGTGCGACCCGGTTCGGCCGGTTGAGCACGTTGCTCACGGTGCCCAGGGAGACGCCGGCGTGCCGTGCCACCTCCTTGATGCTTGCGGCTGACATGGCTCCCTCCCTCGGCGCGCGGCGCTGGTGTCCGACACCGCCGGGCCGCCCGGCGATCGGGGCAGTCTATAACCTCTGAAATGTTTCACCGAGCACGATGGCGGACCGTCGGAGTGTTCCGCGCCCGCCGGCAGGGCTGTGGTGGCTGCGTGGAGCCCGGTTCCGCAAACCCGAAGGGAAAGGGCCTCGAAAGTCTTGACGCCTCGGATGGTCAGCCCCTAGCGTGCTAGCGCAAGCTGCATGAAACGATTCAGAAGGGGGTCGGATGAGCCCCGACGCAGGTGAGAGCACCTCATCCCCGCTGCTCGTCCTCGACGACATCGCCAAGTCCTTCGGCGCTGTCGCGGCGCTGCGAGGGGTGCGCCTCGCGCTCCACCCCGGCGAGGCCCACGCCCTGGTGGGCGAGAACGGAGCGGGCAAGTCCACCCTCGTCAAGATCCTCGCCGGCGCCCACGCCCCGGACGCCGGCCGGCTGACCCTGGCCGGCAAGCCACTGCTGCTGCGGGGGCCCGCCGACGCCCGTGCCGCCGGGATCGCCGTCATCTACCAGGAGCCGACGCTGTTTCCGGACCTGACGGTCGCGGAGAACATCTTCATGGGCCGGCAGCCCCTGCGGAGCCTGCGTCGCGTCGACACCCGGGCGATGAACCGTGCCGCCGAGCAGTTGTTCGCGCGACTCGGCGTCCGGATCGACCCCGCCCGTCCGGCACGCGGGTTGTCCATCGCCGACCAGCAACTCGTCGAGATCGCCAAGGCGCTCTCCTTCGACGCCCGCGTCCTGGTGATGGACGAGCCGACCGCCGCGCTCTCCGGCGTCGAGGTCGACCGGCTCTTCGGCGTCGCCCGCTCGCTCTGCGAGCGCGGCGCGGCGGTGCTGTTCATCTCCCACCGCTTCGACGAGGTGTTCGACCTGTGCCAGCGGCTCACCGTCCTGCGCGACGGGACCTGGGTCTCCAGCGACCGGACGGCTGACCTCACCGTCGACGAGGTCGTGCGGCGCATGGTCGGCCGGGACGTCGACTCGCTGTTTCCGAAGCAGGACGCCGTGCTGCGCGACACCCTGCTGGAGGTGCGCGGGCTCACCCGCACCGGCGTCTTCTCCGACGTGACCTTCGGCGTCCGTGGTGGGGAGATCGTCGCCCTCGCCGGGCTGGTCGGGGCCGGGCGCAGCGAGGTGGCCCGCGCCGTCTTCGGCGTCGACCGCTACGACGCCGGCGAGGTCCGGGTCGCCGGCCGGGCCCTGCCGCCGGGCAAGCCCGGCAAGGCGATCGCCGCCGGCTTGGCGCTCGTGCCCGAGGACCGCCGCCAGCAGGGCCTGGTCATGGAACTCTCGGTGGAGCGCAACGCCACCCTGGCCCGCCGTGGGGCGCTGGCCCGGCTGGGCCTGCTCCTCGGCGGCGCGGAGCGGGCCGAGGCACGACAGTGGACCCGCCGGCTGCGGGTGAAGACCGCCCGGCTCACCGCCGCGGTGGGCACCCTGTCCGGCGGCAACCAGCAGAAGGTCGTTCTGGCCAAGTGGCTCGCCACCCACCCGCGGGTCCTCATCATCGACGAGCCCACCCGTGGCATCGACGTCGGCACCAAGTCCGAGGTCCACCGACTGCTGTCCGAGCTGGCCGGCGAGGGAATGGCCATCCTCATGATCAGCAGCGAGCTGCCGGAGGTGCTCGGCATGGCCGACCGGGTGCTGGTCATGCACGAGGGCCGCCTGGTCCGCGAGTTGTCCCGCGACGAGGCCGACGAGACGTCCGTCATGTTCGCCGCGACCGGTCAAGGAGCGATCGCATGAGCCGCACCGACGCCGGCGTCACCGAACGGCCCACCGGCGCCCCGCCCGCCGGCGCGGGCCGGCCCGGCCGCGGTCTCACCGAGCGACTGCTCGCCGTCCGGGAGTTGAGCCTGTTGCTCGCCCTGGGCGCGCTGGTCCTGGTCACCACGCTGCACAACGACCGCTTCCTCAGCAGCCAGAGCGTCAAGGACCTGCTGTTGGGCTGCGCGATCCTGGTGATCCTCGCGGTCGGCCAGACCCTGGTCATCGTCACCCGCAACGTCGACCTGTCCGTCGGGTCGATCCTGGGGCTGGTGGCGTTCGCCACCGGCGAGCTGTTCCTCGCCGCGCCCGGCACCCCGTGGCCGGTCGCGCTGGTGACCGGCGTCGCGCTCGGCGCGGTGTGCGGGGCCGTCAACGGCGGCCTCATCGCCGTGGCCAGGGTTCCCGCGTTGGTCATCACCCTGGGCACCCTGTACGCGTTCCGTGGCGTCGACTACTACTGGGCGGCCGGTCAGCAGATCAATGCCGCCGACATGCCCCGGTCGTTCCTGCGGCTGGGCAACCAGACCCTGCTGGGCGTACCCGTCCTGTTCCTGGTCGCGCTGGTCGTCGTCGCCGTCGCCGGCTTCTACCTGCGCTCCTTCCGCAGTGGTCGCGAGCTCTACGCCATCGGCTCCGAGCCGACCGCCGCCCGGCTGTCCGGCATCCCGGTCGGCCGGCGGGTGTTCGCCGTCTTCGTCGCCAGCGGGGCACTGGCCGGTCTCGCCGGCGTGCTGTACGCGGCCCGGTTCGGCACGCTCGACGCGGCTGCCGGCACCGGCCTGGAACTTCAGGTCGTCGCCGCCGCGGTCGTCGGCGGCGTGGCCATCTTCGGCGGCAGCGGCAGCGTGTACGGCGCGGCGCTGGGCGCCGTCCTGCTGACCATGATCGGCAGTTCACTGGCAGTCCTGCGCATCGATCCGTTCTGGCAGCAGGCCGTGGTCGGCGCGCTCATCCTCGCCGCCATCGGCCTGGACCGGCTCCTGGCCCTCCGGATGGCGGCCCGGCTCCGAGGGAGAAGCGCCCATGGCGCATGACAGCCTGACCCCCGCTCCGCCGGCCGGCGGGGGTGCCGTGCGCGAGCCGGGCCGCCGGGTCGGCCTCGGCGCGCCGCTCGGCTCCTGGGACGCGGCGATCGTCGCCGGGCTGGTCGTGGCCGTGCTGGTGGCCGGCGCGGCGGTGCCGAACTTCGCCACCGGCCGCAACGCCCAGTTCCTGCTGCTCGACCTGGTGCCGCTGGCCCTGCTCGCGCTGCCGATGACGTTGATCGTCGTCACCGGTGAGATCGACCTGTCGGTGGCCAGTATGGTCGGCCTGTGCAGCACCCTGATGGGGCAGTTGTGGCTGTCCAGCGGGCTGTCGCTGGAGCTGATCTGCGTGTTGGTGGTGCTGCTGGGAGCCCTGCTCGGCGCGGTCAACGGCGTGTTCGTCACCGGCTTCGGCCTGCCGTCGCTGGCGGTGACCATCGGAACGCTCGCGCTGTACCGGGGGCTGTCGTTCGTCGTCCTCGGCGACCAGGCGGTCGCGGACTTCCCGGCCGGCTGGACCGCCGCCGTGGTGCGGCCGATGCCCGGCACGTCCATCCCCGTCATGGTCGTCCCGGTGCTCCTGCTGGCGCTGGTGTTCGGCGTCGTCCTGCACGCCACCCCGGTCGGGCGGGCGTTGTACGCCATGGGCAACAACGCCGAAGCCGCCACCTTCGCCGGGGTGTCGGTGGCCCGGACGAAGTTCTGGCTGTTCGTGGCCTCCGGAGCCGTCTGCGGGTTGGCCGGCCTGTTCTGGACCCTGCGCTACGCCAGCGCCCGTGGTGACAACGCCACCGGCCTGGAGCTGACCGTGGTGACCGCCGTGCTGCTGGGCGGCGTGTCCATCTTCGGGGGCCGGGGCCGGCTGCTCGGCGTGGTGGCCGGCGTCCTGTTGCTCGGGGTCGTCCGCAACGCGCTGCAACTGGCCGACGTCGATGCCAACGCGCTGACGATCGTCACCGGCACCCTGCTCATCGCCTCCGTGGTCCTGCCCAACGCGGTCGGGGACGCCCGCGCCCGGCTGCACCGACGACGGCAACGCGCGCAGGTCGCTGCGCCGTGACCGTCCCCACCCCCACCTCCCCCGGAAGGATATCGATGGTCACCCTTTCCCGGCTCCGCCTCGGAGCCACCGCGCTGACCCTGACCGCTCTGGTGCTGGGCACCGCCGCCTGCGGCGGCACCACCCGGGACAACGCCGGCAGTGACTCCGGCGGCAACCAGGCCGGCGGCACCGCGAACCCGCAGGCCCCGATCAAGGAGGGCCTCAAGATCGCCTTCCTGCCCAAGCAGGTGAACAACCCGTACTTCACCACCGCCGACAACGGCGGCAAGGAGGCGGTCACCGAGGTCAAGGGCGAGTTCAAGGAGGTCGGCCCGTCCGAGGCCAGCGCCTCCTCCCAGGTCAGCTACATCAACACCCTGTCCCAGCAGGGCATGGATGTCATTGTGACCTCGGCGAACGACCCGAACGCGATCTGCGGCGCGCTGAACCAGGCCAAGGCGGCCGGCGCGAAGATCGTGACCTTCGACTCCGACACCAAGCCGGAGTGCCGGCAGATCTTCGTCAACCAGGTGACTGCCCAGGGTATCGCGGAGAACCAGGTCAAGCTCATCTCCGAGCAGATCGGCGGCGAGGGTGAGATCGCCATCCTGTCGGCGACCGCCAACGCCACCAACCAGAACGCGTGGATTGAGCTGATGAAGGAGGAGCTGAAGAAGCCCGAGTACAGCAAGATCAAGCTGGTCACGGTGGCGTACGGCAACGACGACGACCAGAAGTCCTTCCAGGAGATGCAGGGCCTGCTGCAGGCGTACCCGAACCTGAAGGGCGTCATCTCCCCGACCACCGTCGGTGTCGCCGCCGCCGCGCGTTACCTCAGCGGGTCGCAGTACAAGGGCAAGGTCAAGCTGACCGGCCTGGGCACCCCGAACCAGATGCGCGAGTACGTCAAGGACGGCACCGTCGACGCGTTCGCCCTGTGGAACCCGGCCGACCTCGGCTACCTCGCCGCGTACGCCGGCGCGGCGCTGGCCTCCGGCCAGATCACCGGCGCCGAGGGCGACAAGTTCACCGCCGGCAAGCTCGGTGAGTTCACCGTCGGCAAGGACGGTGTGGTCGTCCTCGGTCCGCCCACCGTCTTCGACAAGAGCAACATCGACAAGTTCAATTTCTAATCATCTCCGGTCGGTGCCGCCCGTTCTGGCGGCGCCGGCCGGGGCCTGTCGATGGGAGAGCCATGCCCCGTGTCTGCTTCACCCTGCAGGTCGATCCGGCCCGGCTGGACGAGTACCGCGCCCGCCACGAGCGGGTCTGGCCCGAGATGTTGACCGCCCTGGCCGAGAGCGGGTGGCGCGACTACTCGCTGTTCCTCCGCGAGGACGGCCTGCTCGTGGGGGTCCTGACCACCGACGACTTCGCGGCGGCCCAGGCCGCGATGCAGGACCGCGACGTCAACGCCCGCTGGCAGGCGGAGATGGCGCCCTTCTTCCTCAACCTCCACGACGACGAGACCGCCGACCGGGCCATGCGACCGCTTGACGAGGTCTTCAACCTCGACGCGCAGCTCGCCGCCCAGAAGGGAGAGCAGGCATGACGCAGCCCGACGCAGCGACCCGGGAGCGGATCACGCAGGCCCTGCGCGGCCAGCGCATCGAAACCCCCTCGTGGGCGTACGCGAACTCCGGCACCCGGTTCAAGGTCTTCCCACAGGAGGGCGTGCCCCGCAACCCGTACGAGAAGATCGCCGACGCGGCCGTGGTGCACCGCCTCACCGGCGTGGCGCCGACGGTGGCCCTACACATCCCGTGGGACCGCGTCGACGACTACGCCAACCTGGCGGGGTACGCCGCCGACCAGGGCGTCGCCCTCGGTGCGATCAACGCCAACGTTTTCCAGGACAACGACTACAAGCTGGGCAGCGTCACCAACCCCGACCCGGCGGTGCGCCGCAAGGCGATCGACCACCTGCTCGACTGCGTGGACATCATGGACGCCACCGGTTCACGCGATCTCAAGCTGTGGTTCTCCGACGGCACCAACTACCCCGGCCAGGACGACTTCCGGGCCCGGCAGGACCGGCTCGCCGTCGCCCTGCGCGAGACCTACGACCGGCTCGGCGACGACCAGCGGATGCTCCTGGAGTACAAGCTGTTCGAGCCGGCCTTCTACACCACCGACGTGCCCGACTGGGGCACCGCGTACGCGCACTGCCTCGAACTCGGGCCGAAGGCGCAGGTGGTCATCGACACCGGGCACCACGCGCCCGGCACGAACATCGAGTTCATCGTGGCGTTCCTGCTGCGGGCCGGGAAGCTGGGGGCCTTCGACTTCAACTCCCGCTTCTACGCCGACGACGACCTGATGGTCGGCGCCGCGGACCCGTTCCAACTGTTCCGCATCATGTACGAGATCGTCCGGGGCGACGCCCTGCGCCCGGAGGCCGGCATCGCGTTCATGCTCGACCAGTGCCACAACATCGAGCCCAAGATCCCCGCGATCATCCGTTCGGTGCTCAACGTGCAGGAGGCCACCGCCAAGGCGCTGCTCGTCGACGCCGACGCGCTCGCCGCCGCGCAGCGGGCCGGTGACGTGCTCGGCGCCAACGCGGTGCTGATGGACGCGTACCACACCGACGTGCGACCGCTGCTCGCCGAACTCCGCGCCGACCTGGGCCTCGACCCGGACCCGATGGCCGCCTACGCCCGCTCCGGCTACTTCGAGAAGATCCGCGCCGAACGCGCCGGCGGCCAGCAGGCCGGCTGGGGCGCCTGACCACACCCAGAACGCAGACAGGGGACATGAGGACGATGCACTCCGAGGTTCAGGCGCTCGTCGCCCGCAGCAACCGGCTCGGCGCCGACCCGACCACGACCAACTACGCCGGCGGTAACACCTCGGCCAAGGGCGAGACCACCGACCCGGTGACCGGCGGGCCGGTGGAGCTGCTGTGGGTCAAGGGCTCCGGTGGCGACCTCGGCACCCTCACCGAGGCCGGCCTGGCGGTGCTCCGGCTCGACCGGCTCCGTGCTCTGGGCGACGTCTACCCAGGTGTCGAGCGGGAGGATGAGATGGTTGCCGCGTTCGACTACTGCCTGCACGGGCGGGGCGGCGCGGCACCGTCGATCGACACCGCCATGCACGGCCTGGTCGACGCCCCACACGTCGACCACCTGCACCCCGACGCCGGCATCGCCATCGCCACCGCCGCCGACGGACCCGAGCTGACCAAGGAGATCTTCGGCGAGCGGGTGCTCTGGGTGCCGTGGCGGCGGCCCGGCTTCCAGCTCGGCCTCGACATCGCCGCCGTCGCGAGGGCCAACCCGCAGGCGATCGGCGTCATCCTCGGCGGGCACGGCATCACCGCGTGGGGGGCGACCAGCGAGGAGTGCGAACGCCACTCGCGGGAGATCATCCGCACCGCGCAGGCGTACCTCGACGAGCGGGGTCGGCCGGAGCCGTTCGGCGCGGTGGCCGCCGGCTACGAGCCGCTGCCGCCGGCGCAACGGCGGGCCCGGGCCGCGGCGCTGGCGCCGGTCCTGCGCGGCCTGGCCTCGACCGATCGTCCGCAGGTCGGGCACTTCACCGACAGCGACGTGGTGCTCGACTTCGTCGCCCGCGAGCGGCACCCCGCGCTCGCGGCGCTCGGCACCTCGTGCCCGGACCACTTCCTGCGTACCAAGGTCCGTCCGATGGTGCTCGACCTGCCGCCGACCGCGCCGCTGGCGGACACCGTCGCGCGGCTCAGGGAACTGCACGCCGTCTACCGGGACGACTATCGCGCCTACTACGAGCGGCACGCCGGCCCGGACAGCCCGCCGATGCGCGGCGCCGACCCGGCCGTCGTCCTCATCCCGGGCGTGGGCATGTTCAGCTACGGGGCCAACAAGCAGACCGCCCGGGTCGCCGGGGAGTTCTACGTCAACGCGATCAACGTGATGCGCGGCGCCGAGTCGGTGTCGCGGTACGCGCCGATCTCCGAGGCGGAGAAGTTCCGCATCGAGTACTGGGCCCTCGAGGAGGCCAAGCTCGCCCGGATGCCCAAGCCGAAGCCGCTGGCGACCCGGATCGCCCTGGTCACCGGGGCCGGGTCCGGCATCGGCCGCGCGATCGCCCACCGGCTCGCCGCCGAGGGCGCCTGCGTGGTCGTCGCCGACCGGGACGCCGCCGCCGCCGAGACGGTCGCCGGTGAGCTGGGCGGCGGCGACGTCGCGGTGGCCGTGCCGGTGGACGTCACCGACGCCGAGGCGGTGGCCGCCGCGGTCCGCGCGACGGTGCTCGCCTACGGCGGGCTCGACCTCGTCGTCAACAACGCCGGGCTGTCGCTGTCGAAGTCGTTGCTGGAGACCACCGAGGCGGACTGGGACATCCAGCACGACGTGATGGCCAAGGGTTCCTTCCTGGTCTCGCGCGAGGCCGCCCGGGTCCTCATCGACCAGGGGATGGGCGGGGACATCGTGTACATCTCCAGCAAGAACTCCCTGTTCGCCGGCCCGAACAACGTCGCGTACGGCGCGGCAAAGGCCGACCAGGCCCATCAGGTCCGCCTGCTCGCCGCGGAGCTGGGCGGGCACGGCATCCGGGTCAACGGCGTCAACCCCGACGGTGTGGTGCGCGGCTCCGGCATCTTCGCCGGCGGCTGGGGCGCCCAACGCGCCGCCGTCTACGGCGTGCCGGAGGAGAAGCTGGGGGAGTTCTACGCCCAGCGCACCCTGCTCAAGCGGGAGGTGCTGCCAGAACACGTGGCGAACGCGGTCTTCGTGCTCACCGGCGGCGACCTGTCCCACACCACGGGTCTGCACGTCCCCGTGGACGCCGGCGTCGCCGCGGCCTTCCTCCGCTGACCGGGCCGGAGCGGAGCCATGAGGAGCAGGGGAGGTTCGATGGGTGACGGGCAGGGTGCGCGGTGGCCCGAGGTGGTGACGGGGCGGGCAGGCGGGCGCGGGCCGTCGCTGGGCAGCCGGCCCCGCCGGGCCGGGCGGGGTACGCGGTGAGCGGCGCGGTCACCGTCGCCGCCGTCGACCTGGGCGCGTCCAGCGGCCGGGTCATGGTCGGCCGCGTCGACGCCGGGCGGGTGGAACTCACCGAGGCGCACCGCTTCACCAACGAGCCCGTCCGCGTGGGCGACACCCTGCACTGGGACATCCTCCGCCTGTGGCAGGGCGTCCGCGCCGGCCTGCGGGCCGCCGGTCCGGTGGCGAGCATCGGCGTCGACTCCTGGGCCGTCGACTACGGGCTGCTCGACGCCTCGGGGGCGCTGCTGGGCAACCCGGTGCACTACCGCGACGCGCGCACCGACGGGGTGGCCGATCGGGTGGCGACGCAGCTCGGCCGGGAGCGCCTCTACGCCACCACCGGCCTGCAACAGCTGCCGTTCAACACCCTCTACCAACTGGCGGCGGCGGCCGGGACCCCGCAGCTGGCCGCCGCCCACCGGCTCCTGCTCATCCCGGACCTCATCACGTACTGGCTCACCGGCCGGATCGGCGCCGAGCGCACCAACGCCTCCACGACCCAGCTGTACGACCTGCGCCGGCGGGCCTGGGCCACGGAGCTGATGGCAGACGTGGGCATCCGTGCCGACCTGTTCCCGCCGCTGCAGGAGCCGGGCAGTCGGGTCGGACCGGTCCGACCCGACCTGGACCTGCCCGGCACGCCCGAGGTGGTGGCGGTCGGCTCCCACGACACCGCGTCCGCCGTCGCCGGTGTGCCGGCGGCGGGGGAACGGTTCGCCTACATCTCCTGCGGGACCTGGTCCCTCGTCGGGGTCGAACTGGACGCTCCGGTGCTCACCGAGGCGAGCCGGCGGGCCAACTTCACCAACGAGTCCGGCGTCGACGGCACGATCCGCTACCTGCGCAACGTGATGGGCCTGTGGCTGTTGCAGGAGTCGCTGCGCACCTGGGGGAACGCCGACCTGCCCGAGCTGTTGCGGCAGGCCGCCCGGGAGCCGGCCCTGCGCTCCGTCGTCGACCCGGACGACCCGGTCTTCCTGCCCCCCGGCGACATGCCGGCGCGGCTCGCCGACGCCTGCCGGCGCGCCGGCGAGCCGGTACCCGACAGCCGGGCCGCCACTGTCCGCTGCGTCATCGACAGCCTGGCGCTGGCACACCGGCGGGCCGTGCGCCAGGTCCAGCAGCTCTCCGGCCGGGACGTCGAGGCCGTGCACGTCGTCGGCGGCGGCGCCCGCAACGAGCTGCTCTGCCAGTTGACCGCCGACGCCTGCGGGCTGCCGGTGATCGCCGGGCCGGTCGAGGCCACCGCGCTCGGTAACATCCTGGTGCAGGCCCGGACCGCCGGCGTCGTCGGCGGTGACCTGGCGGCCCTGCGGTCCCTGCTGCGCGAGACCCAGCGCCTCGACCGGTACGAACCGCAGGGCGACCAGCCGACCTGGCAGGCCGCCGAACACCGGATGGGTGGTGGGTGATGCGTGTCGCGTTGTTCGTGACGTGCCTGGCCGACACGCTGTTCCCGCAGGCGGCGATGGCGACGGTACGGCTGCTGGAGCGCCTCGGCCACGAGGTCGTCTTCCCCGAGGGGCAGACCTGCTGCGGGCAGATGCACATCAACACCGGCTATCCACACGACGCGCTGCGGCTGGTGCGCCGGCACGTACGGGTCTTCGCCCCGTACGACGTGGTCGTGGCCCCGTCCGGCTCCTGCGTCGGTTCGGTGCGGCACCAGCACGCCACGGTCGCCCGGGGCGCGGGGGACGAGCGGCTGGCCAGCCGGGCCGAGGACGTCGCCGCCCGCACGTACGAGCTGTCGGAGTTCCTGGTGGACGTGCTCGGGGTGACGGACGTGGGGGCGTACTACCCGCACCGGGTGACGTACCACCCGACCTGCCACTCGCTGCGGATGCTGCGGGTGGGGGACCGGCCGTTGCGGCTGCTGCGCGCGGTGCGCGGGCTGGACCTGGTGGAGCTGCCGCAGGCGGAGCAGTGCTGCGGTTTCGGCGGCACGTTCGCGGTGAAGAACGCCGACACCTCGACCGCGATGCTCGCTGACAAGATGCGTCACGTGCTGGCCACCGGGGCCGACGTGTGCACCGCCGGGGACGCGTCCTGCCTGATGCACATCGGTGGCGGACTGTCCCGGCTGCGCGCCGGCGTCCGGACCGTCCACCTGGCCGAGATCCTGGCCAGCACCGAGGCCGGCGTCGCCGGCACGCCGGACGGCGGAGCGGTCGCGCCGGCACCGACCACGGGAGGTACGAGATGACCCGGTCCTTCCTCGGCATGCCGGCCACCGCGCCGCCCGGCGTCGGGCACCTGCGCGGCTCCGAGCCGTTCCCGGTCGCCGCCCGGCGGGCGCTGTCCGACGCCCAACTACGCCGTAACCTCGGTCACGCCACCGCCACCATCCGCAGCAGGTCGGCCGCCGTGGTCGGCGAGGTGCCGGACTGGCCGCAGCTGCGGGCCGCCGGGCGGGCCATCAAGACCGACACCATGGCCCGCCTGCCCGAGTTGCTGGAGCAGTTGGAGGCGGCGGTCGCGGCGGCCGGCGGCACGGTGCACTGGGCCGCCGACGCGGTGGAGGCCAACCGGATCGTCACCGACCTGGTCCGGGCGGCCGGCGCGGACCGGGTGATGAAGGTCAAGTCGATGGTCACCCAGGAGATCGGCCTCAACGAGGCCCTGCTCTCCGCCGGGATCGAGCCCGTCGAGACCGACCTCGCCGAGCTGATCGTGCAGCTCGGCGACGACCGGCCCAGCCACATCCTGGTGCCGGCGATCCACCGCAACCGGGCGGAGATCCGGGAGATCTTCCTGCGGGCGATGCCGGGCGTGGACCCGGCGCTCACCGACGAGCCGGCGGCCCTGGCCGCCGCCGCGCGGCGGCACCTGCGGCAGACGTTCCTGAGCACGCGGGTGGCCGTCTCCGGGGCGAACTTCGCCGTCGCCGAGACCGGCACCCTCGCCGTGGTCGAGTCCGAGGGCAACGGGCGGATGTGCCTCACCCTGCCGGAGACCCTGATCACCGTGATGGGTATCGAGAAGGTCATCCCCACCTGGCGGGACCTGGAGGTCTTCCTCCAGCTGCTGCCCCGGGCGTCCACCGGGGAGCGGATGAACCCCTACACCTCGATGTGGACCGGTGTCACCCCGGGTGACGGACCGCAGACGTTCCACCTGGTGTTGCTCGACAACGGGCGCAGCGCGGTGCTCGCCGACCCGGTCGGCCGGCAGGCGTTGCACTGTATCCGCTGCTCGGCCTGCCTGAACGTCTGTCCGGTCTACGAACGCACCGGCGGGCACGCGTACGGGTCGGTCTACCCGGGGCCGATCGGGGCGGTGCTCTCCCCGCAGCTCACCGGCGTCGAGGACAACGCCTCCCTGCCGTACGCGTCGTCGCTCTGCGGCGCCTGCTACGACGCCTGTCCGGTGATGATCGACATCCCGTCCATCCTGGTCCACCTGCGCGGCCGGGTGCCGCACCCGAAGGCCGAGGCGGCGGCGATGGCCGCCGCCGCCTACACGATGGACCATCCGGCGTTGTACGCGGCCGCGCAGCGCGCCGCGCGGCTGGGCCGGCTCGCCGGCCGGCGGGGGCGGGGCCTGCCGCCGCCGCTGTCCGGCTGGACCGCCAGCCGCGACCTGCCGGAGCCGCCGCCGCAGACCTTCCGCCAGTGGTGGGCCGAGCGGTGACGGCACGTGAGCTGATCCTCGGCCGCCTCCGGGCCGCGCTCGGCGGACCGGAGCCGGTGCCGGTCGAGGTGGCCCGGGACTACCGGGGCGCCGGCTCCGTCGCCGCCGATCTCGACGTGTTCGTGGGCCGGCTCACCGACTACCGGGCCACCGTGCACCGGTGCGTCGACGCCGACGTCGCCCGGACCGTCGGCGGGGTGCTCGGCGGCCGGCAGATCGTCGTGCCGCCCGGACTGCCCGGACACTGGCTGCCCGACAGCGTCACCGTGGTGCCGGACGACGACCTCGGCGTCGAGCGGATCGCCGCCGCCGACGGCGTGGTGACCGGCGCGGCGGTAGCGGTCGCCGAGACCGGCACCATCGTGCTCGACGCGGGACCGGACCAGGGCCGCCGGCTCATCACCCTGCTGCCCGACGTGCACGTCTGCGTGCTCCGCGCCGACCAGGTCGTCGCCACCGTGCCGGACGCCCTCGCCCGGGTCGACCCGCACCGGCCCCTGACCTGGATCAGCGGCCCCTCCGCCACCAGCGACATCGAACTCAGCCGGGTCGAGGGCGTCCACGGTCCCCGCAACCTGCATGTCGTCCTCGTCCTGTGATCCACCCCTGGTTGCGCCGTATGGCGCTGACCGCCGTCGCCGAAACCGCCACCTGACGCAACCGGAGGTCGATCACCGGCCGGCACCACCCGACCCACCAGCTGTCCTCGAACCTGGACGGCGGTGTGTGGCGGCGATGAGCGACGGCCCGCGATGACGGCGACACCGGGCGAGGCAGCGGCATCCGTCCGTGCGCGGGCGGAAGGTCGTGGCGGCGGCCGGGCAGGCCGACCGCCGCCGAACGGCCGGGCAGGCGGGTCAGGCGGTGCTGGCGTCGGCGTAGCGCAACACGGCGCCGACGCCGTGGGCCAGTGGCACCTCGCCGGGACCGACGAGGACGAGTTCGGCGTCGGTGCCGGCGATGGCCCGCAGGAGCGCGGCGTCGGCGCGTACCCGCTGGGGGTCGTGCACGCCGAGGGCGCGCAGCGTCTGCTCGTCGGCCGCGACATGGGTGGGGTTGTCGGGGCCGATCCAGAGCGTGTCGGTGGAGGAGGTGTCGTTGACCAGCAGCACGGTGTCGACCTGCCCGCGCTGGAGTCCGGCCACCACCTCGGCCAGGCCGGTCGGCGCCGTGCCGTCGACGGCCTGCGCCCGGAAGCGGTCGACGACCTCCCGGTCGTGTCGGTCGGCCACCTCGGCGATCGCCTGCACGGTCACGTCGTCGAGGGCGGTGTTGTCGGCGCCGGCGTGCCGGGATCCGGCGTCGGTGCGTACCGTCCGGTCGCGCCACCGAACGGGCAGCCGCTCCCGGAACAGTTGTGCTGCCCGGACGTCACCGCCCACCACGATCACCTCGGCGCCCACGGACTCGGCCAGGTCGGCCGCCGCGGCGGCCACGTCGCCGGCGTTGCGCTCCCAGGACACCTCGGCCGCCTGCTGGTAGCGCCGGTGCGACCAGCCTCCGGCCTGCACCTTGGTCAGCGGGAAGCTCTCGCCGCCGTGGACGGTGCGCTGGCGGGGCGTGCCGTCGACGGTGAGCCCCGTGAGGTCGGCGCCGGTGCGGTCCGCGAGCACCCGGACGTGGGGTACCTCGCCGCCGCGTTGGGCGAGCAGCGGCATGGCGTGCGGCAGCGCGCCGACGTGCGCCTCGTCGGTCGGGGGCGGAGCCGGCAGCGGTTCCACCAGGGCTACCTCCCCCGCCCGGGCGAACAGGGCCAACCCGTGCCGGCCGGGCTCGGTGGGACGGTTACGGACGGCCTCGTCCAGCGCGGCCAGGGTGGCGGCGTCGGCCCCCTGGCCGGCCAGCGTCGCGCGCAGCGCCCGCCAGCGCAGCTCGACCTCGTGGTCGGCGTTCGCGCCGACCCGGCTGGTGTCCAGGTAGACCGACGCCCAGGAACCGGGGCGGTTGAAGAGCGGTCGCAGGAAACGCAGGTTCATCAGCTCACCTCTCGTCGTTCGTCCCGGTAACTCCTACCCCGACAGCCCCGGGCGTCACGTCGTCGTCCCGATCGCCACGTCGTGGCGGACCGGTTCGGCGGTCACCGACGGGTGTGTGCCGGCGGGCGTCGCTGGTCAGTCCGGCATGAGCCGGCGCAGGACACCCTTGGCGGTGGCGACGGTGCGGTACGACTGCACCGGGCCGAAGCGGCTCCACGCCGACTCGGCCACCCGGATGCGGTCGATGCCCTGGGCCAGGTCGCTGCCGGACCTGTTCACCCCGGCTACACCCATGACGGTGCCGCCGAACCACAACGCCGACCCGACGTCGTGGACCGCCTGGGCGACGGCGTGGTTGTCGGTCGCGGTCATCATCTGCATGATCGGGCTCATCCGGATCGGTGTACGGGCGTCAGGTCGATAACCCACCGTAGGATTCCGAAAGTGTCTCTGGACCATTTTTCCACCCAAACCATCTTTCTTCGCGACGGGGTTCGGCGACGCTGGCGAGGACGGGCCGACCCCGCCGCGCCGGCCCTCGGCGGATGTGAGGGGCCGGGGGAGGAGGTGGCGCCCCCCGGGATGGACCGACTCGGTCCCGGAGGCTGGCTCCTGGTCGCGTTCGCCGTCGCGGTGGTGCTGCTACTCCGGCCGGTGGTGCTGGCGCTGTGGCCCGTGCAGCGCGCTCACGCCGCCCGCGCGGACGGATCGAGGCGGCCCCGGCGCAGCAGCGCCAGCCAGGTGGCGCCGGCGATCACCATGAGCATGCCGGCGGCGACGGCCACCAACCCGGGTGGGTGCCGGTCGACCAGGATGCCGCCGGCGAGCGAGGACAGGGCCAGGGCCCCGGTGGCGGTGGCGCTCCACAGTGCCATGAGCCGGCCACGTACGGCGTTGTCGGCATGGTGCAGCAGGATGGCGATGGCCACCGGACCGTACAGGACGTCGACGGCCGAGGCGATCGCCCAGCAGGCGAGGGCGAAGCCGACCCCGGGGGCCAGTCCGAACGCGATGGTGGCCAGCCCCTCCCCCAGGCAGGACAGGCCCAGCACGGTCAGCTGCCGCCGGGTGGGCAGCCGCTGGATGCGGGCGGCGGCCCACAGCAGGACGGCGGCTCCGGTGACTCCCTGCGCCGCGTAGAACCAGCCGACGCCGCCGTCCCCGAGCCGGTAGGTCCGGGTGGCGAGGAAGGTCATGGTCACGATCGCCGCGCCGAGGCCGAGGCAGAACAGGGCTTCGACGATCAGCAGGGCGCGGACCTGCCGGTGGCGCAGCGCGTGCCGGACGCCGGCGGCGAGGGCGGTGAGGATGCTGTCGCGGCGGGTCGCCTCGGTGCCACCGCGGCGCTGGCCACCGCGTGCCCGCAGGGTGCACCAGGTGGAGGCGAGGAACGACGCCGCGTTGATGACGAACGCCCACCGCCAGCCGAACAGACTCACCGCCGCCGCGCCGGCCAGCCCACCCACCGCCTGGAACAGCAGGCCGTTGACCTGGACCAGCGCGCCGAACAGCACGTACTCGTCCGGCTCGACCAGGCTCGGCATCCAGGCGTTGCGGGCGGCCTGGAAGGTGAAGCCGGTCGCGGCCGAGACGAACGTCAGCGGGTAGACCAGCCAGATCCACCGGGGGCTGTCGGCGAGCAGGAAGGCGCCGGCGAGCCCGGCGAGTGCCAGGTCGGTGACCACCATGAGGGTACGCCGGTCGATCCGGTCGGCGAGGACACCGGCGAAGCCTCCGACGAGGACACCGGGCAGGTACCGCAGGGCGAGGGTGGCGCCGGCGGCCAGAGCGGCGCCGGTGTGGTGGTAGACCATCGCGAACACGGCGACCGCGCTGAACCACCCCCCGCACACGCTGATCAGGTTGCCCAGCCACAGCCAGCGGAACTCGGTGCGGTCGGAGAGGACGCCGAGCATCCCGGGCGGCGCTGTCGTGGTCACGTCCGGAGCCTAACGACATCGGCAATCATCACCAAGAGCGTTGACAACCATTTTCATCTGATGACATGGTGTGTGCGGTCCACGGTCGGTGACCGAGGGCTCACCCAGCTGAGGAGCGGGTGCTGATGGAGCGCTGCGCCAGCTACGCCGCGCTCGTCGCGAGCCAACGGGACGCCGGCGCGCTTCTGGCCGCGGCCCCGTCGGAAAGTCGTTCCCGAGTCCGGAGGGGAGGTGACATCCATGAAGGTCGAGAAGCTCACGGTGCAGACGGTCCGCGCCTCGGTGCACACGTCGAACCACGCGACGCTGCGCAACGCCAGCGTCGCCTGGCGCAAGCGGTGACGCCGCTGAGCCGGCCCCCGGTGGGCCGGTGAACCGGGGGTGCGTGGGCGGATGTGGCGCCCACGCACCCCTCCCAAGGCTAGATCCCTGATGAGGAGCTATGGACTGGTCCCTGGCCGACCGCCCGCTGCGTCTCGCGCCCGGCGCCGCCGTCGTCCCCACGGCGGACGGCTTCCTGCTGGTCACGCCGACCGAGGACTTCATCACCATCGACGTCGAGCCCGGACGCCGGGACCTGGTCGCATCCCTGCTCGCCGGGGACCTCACCCCGCAGGCGGCGCTCGCGCGGGCCGCCGACGCCGCCGGGTTGCTCGACGCTCTGGCCGACGAGGGGCTTCTCGCGGGGGAGGAGGAAGCCGTTGCCGGGCCGGTGGTGCTGCTGGGCGACGGCGTCCTGGTCGAGCACCTGGGCCACCTGCTGGACGCCGAGCACACCGACGACATCGGCGGCGCGGCGCTGGTCGTCGCGTGCGCCGACTGGCTGCCCGACGCCCGCTGGCGTCGCCTGGACGCCGACTGCGCGGCGGCCGGAGTCGCCTGGCACCGCGGCTACGCCGAAGGTGGGCGCTGGTACGCCGGGCCGCTGTCCGTACCGGGTGCCGGGCCGAGCTACGCCGACCTGCGGTTGCGGCGGCTGGCCGCCAGCCCGTTCCCCGACCAGTTGCTGGCCTACTGGGCCTGGCTCGACTCCGGTGGGCGACCGGCAGGTTCGCCCGAAGCGACGGGGGCGGCGGTGGTGGCGGGCCTCATCGCCGCGGACGTGCGCGCGTACCTGGCGGGCCGTCCCGTTCCCGGGGAGCGGACGCAGTACGGGGTGGACGTCACCGACGGGGTGCTCCGGCGGCACCCGGTGCTGCCGGTGCCGCCGGACGTGATGGTGCACGCGTGACCATCCGGGTCGGCACCGACGTGTGCGGGCTGGCCACCGACGTGTGGCTGCCCGACGGACCGGCGACGGCGATGCTGGTGCGCACCCCGTACGGCACGCCGGGGCTGTGGCCGGAGGCGGCGGCGTACACGGCGGCCGGGTACGCCGTGGTCCTCCAGGACGTGCGAGGCAGGTTTCGATCCTCCGGCGACTTCGCCGCCGGGGCCGACGAGACCGCCGACGGGCACGCCGCCGTCGACTGGGTCACCCGCCAGCCCTGGTCGGACGGGCGGGTGGTGCTCGCCGGTACCGGGTACGAGGCGTACACCGCGTGGTGTGCCAGCGGCCATCCGGCGGTGGTCGGGGTGGTGAGCCGGCAGCCGTGGCCGGCGGGCGACGGGTTCCCGCCGGTGGACGCCGAACTGTGGTGGCGTACCGAGCACGGCAGCGGCCGGGTCGGCCACCCGGGCCTGACCCCACTGGCGACGGCCGTCGCCGATCTGCCGCTGGACGACGAGAAGCTGCCCGACGGGTGGCCGGTCGACGTCCGGCCCTGGCCGCCGAGCGCCGCCGACGTCGCGGTGCCGGGACGACGCGTCGACGAGGCGGTGGCGGCCTGCCGGGCGCCGTCGCTGCACATCGGCAGCTGGTACTGCCGGTCGGCGGCGGCGACCCTGCGGCACGCGGTGCTCGCCGCCGACGCCACCTGTGTGGTCGGTGGCTGGGTGTCGCCGTTGACCCACGAGTTGTCCGCCGAGTGCGCGATCGACGTGCCGGTCGATCCGGACCCGTCGATCATCACGCTGCGGTGGCTCGCCGGCACGCGCGACGGCTGCCGGACGCTCTGGCTGGGCAGCGGAGCCTGGCGCGCGGGCTCCCCGGTGCCCGCGCCGACCGGCACCCGGACGCTGATCTCGACCTCCGACCCGGCCGAGCTGACCGCCGACCCGGCGCGGCCGTACCCGTCGCTGCCGCACTCGGCGGACCTCGGCCAGCTCACGGACGTTCCCGGCGCGCTGGTCACGACGGCGGCGGGCCCACTGGCCTTCCACGGTCACGCCACCTGTCTGCTCTCCGGCCGGGCGGACGCCCCGTCGCAGCTCGTCGCGACCCTCGTGCACGACACCCCGACCGGGGTGCGCACGGTGCTGACCGACGGCGTCACGCAGGTGCCCGACGGGTCGTGGACGGTCGAGATCACCTGCCACCCGGTCGCCGTCGACCTTCCCCCGGGGCACCGCCTGCGGCTGGAACTCACCACCAGCCGGTATCCCCGGCACCCCCGCCC
>NZ_SMKN01000070.1 GCF_004348675.1 Micromonospora sp. KC606
GTCCCCGCCCGGCCGGGGCCGTCCGTTGCTGACGAGAGGCCCTGCGGAGGAACTTAGAGTGCTGTGTATGCAGAGTCAACACTGCATGCACAGAGTGTCATGTGGGGTGGGATGCTCGGAGGGCTGACGAGAGGTGGCCCCGCCATGCCCAGACGACCCGTCTACGAGCAGGTCATCGACGACGTGACCGCATCCATCCGGTCCGGTGCGCTCCGGCCCGGTGACAAGCTGCCGTCGATCGTCGAGCTGTGCGCCCAGTACGGGGCGTCGGCGACGCCGATCCGGTATGCGCTGCGGATCCTTGACGAGCGCGGCTGGATCGAGACACACCAGGGCAAGGGCTCGTTCGTGGCAGCCACACCGCCCGCCTGACCTTCGGCGAACGATCGAACGTTGCGCCTATCGGACGTCCGCTCAGGCGTCCATAGCGTCCGCGCTGTGATCGACCTGCACTCCGGCGTGCCCCGCCACCTCCAACTCGCCGCCCAGCTGCGCTCCCGCATCATCGCCGGGGTGTACGCGCCCAGCGACCTGCTGCCCTCGGAGACCCGCCTCAGCCAGGAGTACGGCGTTGGTCGCGGTACCGTCCGACGCGCGGTCAGCCTGCTGCGGGCGGAGGGTCTGGTGGATGCAGCATCCGGTCGAGGCACACGGGTCCGCGAGCCCGTTGAGCTGCGGCGGGAGTCGGTACCGCGTGGGGCGATCATCCAGGCGCGAATGCCCACACCAGAGGAACGAGCCTCGCTCGGCATTCCGGAGGGCGTGCCGGTCCAGGTGGTCACGGTCGGCGGACGGTTGAGGGGTGTATACCCGGCCAATCAGTTCGAGCTGACCACCGCCTGATCGGCTTCATGATCGCCCGCCCTGCTTCCCATCGATGCGCGTTCGCGCGCTTTGCCTGCTGCGCACCACTGGTAGCGGTTTGCAGATGACGCACCCGAACGGCACCCATACTGACCAGTAAAGATGGGCCGAACCGGGCAACAGGGCGGGAATCCCATCCTGCGCGAACCGCGCAGTCAGGTAACCCTTCGATGCGTCCACTGCACGCGTGTACGAAGATGGCTACCTAGCAGTGATCAAGACAGTACTCTGAGAAACTTTCCCACCGTCAACAATCGGTAGGGCAGCAGGCACCTGTGGGAGGTGGCCACCATAGCGGTCAACTGACAGCATCCCGCGTCCGATCGCGGGCCGGCACGCGCAGGTGTGGCGCAACACCGGCAGACAAGTCCTCCTCCATGTCACCCCGATGGGAGCCCCACCATGCACCGCCTCGGCACCGTCGCCGTCACCCTCGCTGGGCTGCTGCTGACCGCCCTACTGTTCTACGCCTTCACGACCACCCATCCCGTCACGCCCGAACTGGTCACCCTGCTCTTGGCCGACGCCGTGTTGTGGCTGCTCGGGCTGCGTTCCCTCGGCGACGCCCACGCGCGCGGCCGGACACGTCGACGGTGTGCGGGAGACCGTCGACCGCCTCGCCTCGGCCCTGCGGGACCGCCCGAGCGCCTGACCTGTCCCCCAGCTGTCCCCTTACGCAGAGGAACGCCCCTCTGGATCAATGTCCTGAGGGGCGTTTGCGCAGCTAAACCGTGGTGGGGCGGGCGGGACTCGAACCCGCGACCGAGGGATTATGAGTCCCCTGCTCTAACCGGCTGAGCTACCGCCCCGATGCCGCGCCGGATCGTAACCCGCTCGGCGGATCACCGGCTACCACCGAACCGACATAAATGATCACGCGTGCGCCGGCACGATGGGCTACGCGAGGATAACAGTCAGCCGCTCTCGTCGAGTGCCCGGAATCACCCCTACGGCGCGGCTCGGTGGGCACGCCGTCCGCCGTCCCCCAGCCGCCGGCCAAGACGCCCTGGACGTGCCCGCCGCTGTCGGAATCGCCGGCTCCGATGAGCCCGCCGGCAACCGCCGGGCAAACCGGCACAGCACAGCGCAGTCGGGCGGCGAGCCGGTGGAAGCTGATGCGCCGAAGCGAGGAGCGTCGGCACTGTCCACACGCGGGCCGGGGTCACCGACCGGGCAGACGACACCGGCCGGGCCGACACGGCGCGTCGGCCACGTACTCAGGTCTACAGCAAGCAGAAGCCCGCCGGCCTGGGCCGACGGGCGTGGTGTGGAGCTGAGCTCCCCCGTTTGGACTCGAACCAAAAACCTGCCGGTTAACAGCCGGCTGCTCTGCCAATTGAGCTACGGGGGACCGCGTGCCGTCCGCTCCGGATCTCTCCGGCGCTCGGCGACGGCACAAGAGTACAGGATTCCCCGGGGGTCCGGTCCAGGGGGTTACCCAATCCCGGTTCAGTCCACCGCAGCGGTCGACGACGGTTGCCCGCCGGGCGCAGGCCGCCACGCCGGCAAAATAATGCGGACAAATCGCCATCCCAGCACCACCAGGTATGAGCGGAGAGCAGGATGGGTAGTTAGCTGCCGACAGAGGACGCAGGCGCGAACAGGTCGGTCCCGGTCCGGGTGTGCCGGGCGGGGAACGGCGGGAGCGTCAGGAACGGAAGGAGCCGCCATGCGCGGAAAGATCATGTTTCTTGGCGGGCTGGCTGCGGGCTTCGTCCTGGGCGCCCGTGCCGGCCGGGAGAAGTACGAGGAGCTGGTCGTCCGCGGCCGTAAGGTGCTCGATCACCCGACCGTGCAGGAGGCGGCGGGCGTCGCGCAGGCCCAGGCGACCCGGCTCTACTCGGAGGGCAAGGACAAGCTCGGCCAGTCCAAGCTGGGCGAGAAGCTCAGCGGCAACGGCAGCAGGCCGGGGCTCACGGCGGCGGACGACACCTTCGCCGGCACCCCGGCCACCGTCGGCGCCAAGGCGGGCACCAGCTCTACCGGTTCGAGCAACGTCACCAGTTCGACGAGCACCACCCCGAAGCCCAAGGCCCCGGGCTCGGGTGCCAACGGCAGCAACGCCTGATCGCGTACCTCCGTCGGGCCGGTCACCGCAGGGTGACCGGCCCGACGTGCGTCCGGGGTGCTGCCGACGGGCCACGGGGCTCAGGCGGGCGGGCCGGCCGTCACTCGTCGCCCGAGGGCCCGACACCGCCCCCGGAACGTCACCCGGCCCGTTCCTCGGGGGCGGGCAGCTCTGCCCGGACCAGCCAGCCACCGTCGGCGCAAGGACCGGCGGCAAGGGTGCCGCCGAGCGTCGCGGCACGCTTCCGTAGCCGGGCCGGGCCGTCCCCACCGCCCCACCGCGTTTCGCCGGCTCCCGGGGCGTCGGCGCCCACCCCATCGCCACTGATCCCGGCGCGGATCTCGACGGTGACGCCGCCGGGGTCGTACCGGATGCGGACCACGACGGCCGCCCCCGGCGCGTACCGGTCAGCGTCGGCCAGCGATTCCTCGATGATCCGGTACGCCGTCTCGTCCACCGCGGCGGGCAGTGGCCGGGGCTGGCCGGCGACGGTCCACCGCACCGGGCGAGCACTCCCGCCGGCCTCGACCAGGGCGTCCAGCCGGGTGAGGCTGGGCGCCGGCGTCACCGCGACCCCCGCCCCGAAGGCGGCCCGCCGGTTCCCACGGCGCAGCACGATGTACGCGGCGACCGCCGCGACGAGCACGAGGGGCCCCCACGCGAGCGCGGTGAACTGCCCGAGCAGCACCGTGACGACGGCCACGGCGAGCAGCAGCGCGGTGGCCAGCAGCGCGTCAGACAGCGCCGGATGTTCCCGCGCGACCCGGCGCCACCGCCTGAGGTCTCCCATCCGGCCACGGTACGGCAGTCGTCCCGCCACCGCGCCGGCGCACCGCGGATGCCAGCGCCCGGCGCGACCGGGCTCGGTCAGCGCTTTCCGGGGGCGTTGCGCTTCTTCCGCAACCTGCGGTCGTCGCGCAGCTCGACGTACGGCTCCTCCTCGGGCGGGTGGCCGGCGGAGATGGCCCGGCTGCGTTCCAGCTCCGCGTCGAACTCCGCGCCCAGCAGGATGGCGATGTTGCTCAGCCAGAGCCACACCAGAAAAATGATCACACCGGCGAGCGCCCCGTAGGTCTTGTTGTACGACCCGAAGTTGCTGACGTAGAGGGCGAAGAGGCCGGAGATCACCAGCCAGATCACCACAGCCAGCAGCCCGCCCGGGCTGACCCAGCGGAAACCGCCGTGCCGCGCGTTCGGCGAGACCCAGTACAGAATCGCGAACATCAGGCTGACCAGCACCAGCAGCACCGGCCACTTGGCGATGTTCCACGCCGCCACGGCGGTGGAGCCGACCCCGATCGCGCTGCCGGCCTGCTCGGCGAAGCCGCCGGTGAACACCACGATCACCGCGCTGGCCAGCAGCAGCACCCCGATCACCGCGGTCACCCCGAGCCGGATCGGCAGCGTCTTCCAGATCGGCCGGCCCTCCGGGACGTCGTAGATGGCATTCGAGGCACGCATGAAGGCGGCGATGTAGCCGGAGGCGGACCAGAAGGCGGCGACCAGACCGACGATCGCGGCGAGGCTGGCCAGCCCGCCGGAAGCGCCCGCCTGGTCGATCGCGCCCTCGATGATGCGGCGGATGTTCGGCTCCGGCGCCGCCTGGTTGACGGTGTCCCGCACTCCGGTGGTGGCCCGGTCGCCGAGCAGGCCGAGCAGGGAGATCAGCACCAGCACACCGGGAAAGATGGAGAGCACGCCGTAGTAGGTCAGCGCGGCGGCCCAGTCGACCAGGCTGTCGTCGCGGAACTCCCGAACGGTGCGCCTCATCGCCGCTGTCCAGCCGCTGCCGGGCAGGTCGGACGGGCCGGCCGGCCCGTCGTCGGGGCCCGCCGGCCGGCTGCGCCCGCCCCGGGCGGACGTGTCGTCGGAGGCCATGCGCCCCTCCTCGTGGTCGGTGACGTCCCTCGACATGCCCCGCGAGGGCCGACCGTTAACCCGTCAGCGGTAGAGCAGGCCCGCCATCCGCCGGGCCGCCACGACCAGCCCGGCCACGGTCAGCGCCAGCAGGTACAGCACGTCGGGCAGCACCGGCCAGCCGCCCCCGTCCACACAGACGCCCCGGAGCAGGTGCACCGCGCGGTAGAGCGGGGTCACCTCGACCAGCCAACGCAGCACCGCCGGGTACGCCTCGGCGGGCACGAAAGTGCCGGAGAAGAGGAAGAGGACGAACTGCGCCGACCCCATCAGGTCGAAATCCTGCCAACTACGCATGAAGGTGGAGAGCGCCATGCCGGCCGCCCCGAACGCGAAGCCGGTCAGCACCGCCGCGGGGAACGCGACCAGGGCGCGCCCGACGGTGGTCAGCTCCATCGCCACCATCACCGCGAGGAACGCCGCCGAGTACGCCGAGCCGCGCACCATCGCCCAGGCCAGCTCGCCGAGGGCGATCTCGATCGGCCGCACCGGTGTGGCGATGATCCCGTCGTAGAGCTTCTGGTATTTGAACTTGCCGAAGAAGTTGAAGGTGGTCTCGGCGAGCGCCCCGTTCATCGCGGACGAGGCGAGCATCGCCGGGGCGACGAACACTGCGTACTCCACCACCCGGCCGTCGGGCAGGGTCATGCCGTCGATCAGCCGGCCCACCCCGACGCCGATCGAGAAAAGGTAGAGCACCGGCTCGGCGAACCCGGACACGAGCAGAAGCCAGTAGACCCACTTCAGCGTCGCCACGTTCCGCTCGACCATCGAGGCGGAGCGGCGGGTGGTGGCGGCGATGTTGAGCAGCCGGGGCAGGACGAGGGTGACCATGTGCGGCTCCTAGACCACGAGCCGGCGACGGAACAGGCGGACGGCCAGCACCGCGCCGCCGACGGCCAAGGCGGCCAGATAGAGCAGGTGCCCGGCGACGGACCAGTGCGGCGGCACGCCGAGCGTGGCCGCCCGGCACAGGTCGACGGCGTGCCAGAGTGGGGTGAGGTACGCCAGGTGGCGCAGGCCGTCGGGAAGCGACTCGACCGGGAAGAAGACGCCGGCGAAGAGCGTCATCGGAACGACCGCGAACCGGAAGAGCATGGCCAGCCAGCTGTCGCTGGACACGGCGGCGGCGTACCCGAAGGTGGACGCGGCCACCGCCAGGCAGAGCAGCGCCACCACCGGCAGGGTGAGCACCGCCCAGGCTGAGGCCACCGCCCCGAACAGCGTCGTCACCAGCAGGAACACGGCGCTGGCCGTGACCGCCCGGAACAGCACGAAGGCCAGGTGGCCGGCGACGATGTCGCCGGCCCGCAACGGCGCGGCGCTCTGCGCGGTGTACGTCCTGGTCCAATGGAAGTTGGCGAACACCGGGAAGGTCGACTCGGCGACCGCTACCTGCAGGGCGGTGGAGGCGAGCAGCCCGGGCACGATCCACTCCAGGTAGGGCACCCCGTCGACGCCCTGGTCGACGTAACCGCCGACGCCGAAGCCGAAGCCGAGCACGGTCAGGGTGGGCAGCAGGAAGGACGAGAAGACACCGGAGCGCCAGGTGCGGCGGTAGCCGGTGAGGTGGTAGGCCAGCACCGTCAACGCCGGCACCCGGGGCAACCCCGGTCGCGCCCGCTGCGCCACGCTCACCTCTGCTCCCCTCGCCCGGCCGCCGTCGTGCACCCTGGCCTTCCTGTCGGCCGGATACGACGGAACAGGCTCACCCTACGGGCGCCCGCCGGGGCCGTCGCGGCCTTTACCGCCCGCGCGACCCCGCCCGCGTGGGCGCGCGGAGCAGGGCGAGCAGGGCGTACGCCCAGAGCAGCAGGCCCGCGCCGGTGCCGACGACCAGCCCAGCCTGGGCCGACGAGACGAGCGCGACCACCAGCCCGGCCAGGGCGAGCAGGCACATCGCCACCCCGAGCGGCACCAGCAGCCGGTCCCGGAGTACCGGGGCGAGCGGCGGGAAGTGCGCACCGACCACCGCGCAGACCAGCACGGGCACGTACTCGCCTCGCCGGAGGGCGGCGAGCAGCGCGGCGCCCAGCACCGCCACGGCGAACTCGACGGTGACGATGACGAGGTACCGCCGGTCGGCCCGCCGGTCGCGGGGCAGCGCGGACCCGGCGCGGCCCGCCCGCAGCACCAGGGCCGCGCCGCCGAATGCGGTCAGCAGCGCCCCGCCGCTGGCCACCACGAGCAGGGCACGCAGCGGCGGCTCGGCCGCCGGCACACTGAACCAGATCGTCGCGAAGACACCGAGACAGAGCGCGGTCAGACCCGCCTGCCGTGGTGACCGAGTATCCATCGTGCACCCCTCCCCCGTGCCGGCCGCCGACGCTACGGCCTGCCGCCGCCGGGCGGTCAGTCGACCAGGGTGCGACCGGTGAGGTGCAGGAAGACGTCCTCCAGGCTGCTGCGTCGGACCAGAACGGCGGCCGGGGTGAGCCCGCGCGCCTCGACCTGGGCGAGGGCGACGTCCCCGTCGGCGACGTAGAGCAGGATCCGGTCGGGCAGCACCTCGATCCGTTCCCCCAGCCCGTCCAGCTTTTCGGCGAACGCCTCCTGCGAATCCGCCGCGAAGCGCAGCTCCACCACCTCGCGGGTGGAGTGTTGCTCGATGAGCGCCCGGGGTGAGCCCTCGGCGACGATCCGGCCGCCGTCCATCACCACCAGCCGATCGCAGAGCTGCTCGGCCTCGTCCATGTAGTGGGTGGTCAGCACGAGGGTGACGCCCTGCTGCTTGAGCCGGAACAGCCGCTCCCACACCAGGTGGCGGGCCTGCGGGTCGAGCCCGGTGGTCGGCTCGTCGAGCAGCACGATGTCGGGCTCGTTGACCAGCGCGCGGGCGATGGTCAGGCGGCGTTTCATCCCGCCGGACAGCGGCTCGACCTTGCTGTCGGCCCGTTCGGTGAGTTGGACGAAGTCGAGCAGCTCGGCGGCGCGCTCGCGGGCGGTGCGGCGGGGAACACCGAAGTAGCGGGCGTAGGTGGTCAGGTTTTCCCGGACGGTCAGGTCCGGATCGAGGTTGTCCAGCTGGGGGCAGACACCGAGGCGGGCCCGGATGGCGGGGCCGTCCCGCACCGGGTCCATTCCGAGGATGCGCAGCTCTCCCCCGCTGGGTGGGGAGATGCAGCCGATCATGCGCATGGTGGAGGACTTTCCGGCGCCGTTGGGCCCGAGGAAGCCGAAGGCCTCGCCGGGGAGGACGGCCACGTCGATGCCGGCGACGGCGGAGAAGTCGCCGAACCGCTTCACCAGCCCGCGGGCCTGGATGAGTGGTGCCGTACTGGTCACCGGCCGACCGTACCGGCGACCTCCGACAGCCGCGACACCTTTCGACATCCGCCACAACCGGCACACGGTCCGACACGCACCGTAGCGCCAACTACGCACCGCGACCGACCGCGCCGGGAGGCGCCCACCCTGTCCGCTATCCGCACCGCCGTAGACCGAAGCGGCAACATACCACCATTATGGACATATCACTTTTGCTCATCAACCACTCTGCCTGTTTGTCAACCTATCCGTTCACCATTTGGGAGAACCGCGCCTAACAGGAGTGCCTCTGCGTGATTTTCGGCCCGCCTTCATCACCGAGTGCAATCACAATGAGCAATATTCCCTGGGGTCGGCAATTCGCGTATCGTGCCCCCTCGTGTCGTCCGTACGTTCCCCCGACGGTTCCACCCCGCCACCGCCGGAGCCCGGTTCCGGCGGCCGGGGCACCACGGTGGACGACGCCCCGGCGCCCCCGCCCGCCGCCGACCGGACGCTCGGTCCGACCCGTCCGGAGGGCCCCGAACCGCCCGACCTCACCGCCCGGTTCGAGGACGAGAAACCCGGGCGGGACCTCACCGGGCCCGTCGGCCTGCTGGTCACCGGCGCGTCGGTGGCGGTCGCCCTGTTCGCGCTCGGGCAGGTGTTCGCCCCGCTGTCGCAGGGCAGCAAGTACTACCTGATCATTTTCCTCGCCGGCGTGCTGCCACTGGTCTTCCTCGCGTACCCGGCGGATCTGCCCCTGCCGTGTCGGCGGCGCGCGACAGCCGGCGGCGCGCGTGCCGGCGGCGGCCGGGCCCCCGCCGGCACGCGACCCACCGCGACCGACTGGGCACTGGCAGCGGCGGCCCTGGTCTGCTGCCTCTACCCGGTGCTGCCGGTGCCCCTGCCCGGCGGTGGCGGCGGCTACGACGCCTTCCTCGACCGGCAGGCGCTGCTCTCCCCACTCGACGTGGCCATGGGCACCGTGCTGCTGCTCCTGCTGCTGGATGCCTGCCGGCGCACCACCGGCTGGATCCTGCCCGCCGTCTGCCTGCTCTTCCTCGGCTACGGCTACTACGGCGGGCTACTGCCGCAGTCCTGGCCGGTGGCGCACGCCGGAATCGACTTCGCCAATCTGGTCGACGCGTTCTACAACTCCGACAGCGGCTTCTACGGCACCCCGCTCGACGTCGCGGCCACGTACATCGTGCTGTTCACCATCTACGGCGCGGTGCTCGACCTCTCCGGCGCGGGCCGGTTCTTCGTGGACCTCTCCGCCGCCGCCTTCCGGCGCTCCCGCACAGCCGCCGGCCGCACCGCCGTCGCGTCCGGCTTCCTGCTCGGCACCGTCTCCGGATCGGGCGCCGCCACCACCGTCAGCATCGGCGCGGTCACCTGGCCCGTCCTGCGCCGGGCCGGATACCCGCCGGAGCGCGCCGGCGGGATGCTCGCCGCCGCCGGCGTCGGCGCGATCCTCTCCCCACCCACCCTCGGCGCGGCGGCGTTCATCATCGCCGAGTACCTGGGCGTGTCGTATCTGCGGGTGCTCGGCTGGGCGACCATCCCGACGGTCCTCTACTACCTCGGCATCCTGCTCTCCGTGGAGATCGACGCCCGCCGCTCCGGGGTACGGCCGGTGGCCGTCGACGCCGCGTCGCCCTGGCGGCTGCTCGGCCGGTTCGGCTACCACTTCCTGTCCCTCCTGGTGATCACCGGCCTGCTCGCCCTCGGTTTCTCCGCGACCAGGGCGGTGGTGGGCGCCACCGCGCTCGCCGCCGCCCTGTCCTTCCTGGACCGACGCCACCGGCTCACCCCGGCCCGGTTGGTCGGCGCGCTCAGCGCCGGGGTACGCGGTGTGCTCGCCGTCAGCGCGGTCTGCGCCGCCGCCGGCGTCATCACCGCCACCACGACCAAGACCGGGCTAGGCCCGCAGGCCGCCGCCCTGCTGATCGGCGGGGCGAAGGCGGTCAGCGCCGAACCGGCGGTGGTGCTGGCGCTGACCGCGCTGCTCTCCGCCGTCGCACTCAGCCTGCTCGGGCTGGCGGTGCCGGTCACCGCCTCCTTCGTGATCGGCTGGGTGATCATCGGCCCGGCCCTGCTCGACCTGGGCGTGGCCGCCCCCGCCGCGGCGATGTTCGTCTTCTACTTCGCGGTGCTGTCCGAGGTCTCGCCGCCGACCGCGCTGGCGGCGGTCGCCGCCGCCGCGGTCACCGGCGGCCGGCTGGTGCCGACCATGTGGCAGACCCTGCGGTACGCCCTGCCGGCCTACCTGATCCCGCTCGCCTTCGTGGTCACCCCGACCGGGCTCGGGCTGCTCGGCATCGGCGGGGCCGGACGGATAGCGGTGGCCGGGGCGGTCTGCGCGTTGAGCGTGGCGGTGCTGGCCGTCGCGGCGGGCGGCTGGCTGCCCGGCGTGGGGCCGGCCGGCACACCGGAGCGGATCCTCGGCGCGCTCGCCGGGCTGACGCTGCTCTGGCTCGAACCCGTACCCGTCACCGTCGGCGCGGCCCTGGCCGTCGCCATGGTGGCGGGTGTGGCCGTACGACGCGGCGCGACGGGCCGGACCGGCGTGCCCCGACCAGTCCCATCCGGACATCCTGGGGAGGAGATCTCATGAGGCGGATCACCATGCGGACAGCCGTGGGCGTGGGAGCGTTGGCTCTCGTCGCGGCCGGCACCGCCGGCTGCGGAGGCCGGCAGGACAGCGCGACGAAGGACGACGTCGCCAGCGAGGTCACCTGCGAGGTCACCGACAACACGCGGGTCGGCATCGCCACCGGTAACGCCACCGGCGTCTACTACGTGGTCGGCAACGCCCTCGCCGGTCAACTCGCCGCCACCACCGGCGGTAAGCTGACCGGCACCGCCGCCGAGACCGGGGCCTCGGTGCAGAACATCGAGCAGCTCGTCGGCGGCCAGTACGACGTCGCCTTCTCGCTGTTCGACACCGCCGTCAACGCCGTACAGGGCAAGGGCAGCTTCGCCACCCCGCAGCCGGTAGAGGCGCTGGCCCGCATCTACGACAACTACACCCAGGTGGTGGTCCGGGCCGACGCCGGCATCAACTCCGTGGCCGACATGAAGGGCAGGAAGATCTCCACCGGTTCGCCGAAGTCCGGCACCGAGGTCATCGCCAACCGGCTGCTCACCGCCGCCGGTTTGGACCCGGCGAAGGACATCCAGGCACAGCGCCTCGACCTGGCCAAGACCGTCGACGGCATCAAGGACGGCAGCGTCGACGGGTTCTTCTGGTCCGGCGGGGTGCCCACCGGCGGGCTCACCGACCTGTTCACCACCGCCGGCGACAAGGTGAGATTCATCGACATCAGTCCGCTGCTGCCGAAGATGACCGAGCTCAACCCGGCCTACCAGGCCGGCACCATCAGGGCGGACGCGTACAGGACCGCTGCGGACACCCCGACCATCGTCGTGCCGAACGTGCTGCTGGTCCGCAAGGACCTCGACGCGAACGTCGCCTGCGCCATCACCCGGACCGTCTTCGAGAAGCAGGACGCGCTGGGCCAGGCCAACCCGGCGGCGAAGGGCATCAACCTGACCAACGCCCGCAAGACCGACCCCGTACCGCTGCACCGCGGCGCGGCCGAGGCCCTGCGGAACCTCGGCGCGAGCTGACCCCGCACGCCGGGTCCGGGCCGACGCCACCCGGACCCGGCGCCCCGACCACACCGGGAGAACCCGTGCCGCTCCCCCACCCCGCCCGCGTCCGCCGGCACAACCGGCCCACGGACCACACCGACCAGCTCTGGTCGGTACGCACCCAGCTCCTCGCGCCCATCCTGGCGGCCACCGTGGCCCTGGTGGTGTCGGGCGCCGTCCAGACCGACACCGCGCTGGACGCCTCCACCGACGCCGACCGCGCCCGGGTCCTCGCCGGCACCGCCACCGCCACCGTGCGCCTGGTGCACGAGCTGGAGCGGGAACTCGGCGAGACGGCCGCCCTGCGCCAGCGCGGCGGCGCCAGCGGCCGGCCGCTGGTCGACGCGCAGCGGCGGCGGGTGGACACCGCCGTGGACCGGTACCGCACCGCCGGCCGGACGGCCCGCCGGGCGGCACCCGACCTCGGCCGGGTGCTCGACACCGCCGACGACCAGCTCTACCGACTGGAGCCGGCCCGCGTGGCCGCAGCGGACTCCGGGGCCGCCGACGCGACCTACCTGGCACTGGTCGGCTCCCTGCTCACCGTCGCCGACGCGCTGCCCGCCCAGCTGCGCGACACCGAGCTGGCCAACGCGGCCCGCGAGGTGGCGGCCGTGGCCGCCCAGGAACACCTGGCCTCCCTGGAACGCGACCTGCTCCGGGCGGTCTTCGTTCGCGGTGGGCTGGCGCCGGGAGAACTCGTCCGGCTCGGCCAGCTCCGCGGCGCGCACGAACAGCGCCGGGCCGAGTTCAACCGAATCGCCAGCCGGGAGGCGCAGGCCACCCACGACCGGCTGATGGCCGGCACGGACGTGACGACCGCGCGACGGATGCGCGACGGCGCCGCCGAGGGCGACACCGTCGCGGCGGCGCTGAAGGTCGACGGTGACGCCTGGTACGTGGCGCAGAGCGGGGTCATCCGGCGGTACAACCTCCTGGGCCGGGAACTGTCCGAGAAGCTGGACGGACAGGCCGCGCGCCTGGCCCGGGAAGCCCGGCGGCAGGCCCTGGTCACCGGCGGCGCCACCACCGCCGTCGCCGCCGCCGCACTGCTGGCCGCCGCCCTGCTCGCCGTTCGTACCAGCCGCCGGCTGCGCCGGCTGCGGGCCGCCGCCCTCACCATGGCCCACACCGAGCTGCCCGAGCGGATCACCGCGATCGCGGCCGGCGAAGGAGCGCCGGCGGAGGGCGAGGCGACGCGGCTCACCGCCGGCGTCCGGCAGGGCCGCGACGAGGTCGCCCAGGTCGCCGAGGCGTTCGACACGGTGCACCGGGCCGCGCTGCGGCTCGCCGGCGAACAGGCCGAGCTGCGCCGGGACGTGACCCGAATGGCGGAGGCCCTGGCCCGACGGATCCGGACGCTGATCACCCGGCAGCTACGGCTGCTCGACGAGTTCGAACGCGAGGAGACCGATCCGGACGCGCTGGCCCGGCTGTTCGCCCTGGACCACCTCGCCGCCCGGATGCGTCGCAACGGGGAGAACCTGCTGGTCCTCTCCGGCGGCGAGCCGGGCCGCGCGCACGAGGGCGACCACCTGCTCGCCGACGTGGTCCGCGCCGCCGCCTCCGAGATCGAGGACTACCAGCGGGTCGAGATCGATGTGCCGGCCGCCGCCGTACGCGGCGCCGCGGTCGGCGACCTGGTCCACCTCCTCGCGGAGCTGCTGGAGAACGCCACCCACTACTCGCCGCCGCACGCGCCGGTGCACGTCGACGGCCGCCGCACCGTCGACGGGCTCACCCTGCGGGTACACGACCAGGGCATCGGAATCAACGAGAGCCGACTTGCCGAGATCAACGCGCGGCTCCTCGTACCCGCCGTGCTCTCCAGCGCGGCGGCCGGCAGCATGGGGTTGCACGTGGTGGCGCACCTCGCGGCCCGGCACGGCATCCGGGTGCAGTTGCACAACACCAGACAGGGCACGGTCGCCCAGGTCGATATCCCGGAGAAGGCGCTCACCCGCGTCGAGGCCGTGTCCCGCCGTCCCGCGACGGCGAGCCGGCCGCAACCGACCACGTCGGCCGCCTGGTTCCAGCCCCAGAACGGCCCGCCGCCCACACCGGCGATGCCGGCCGAGGCGCACCACCACCCGACGTCGCCGCCGCCTGCCAGGGCGGCCGTGACCACCGGCACGGCCCTGCCCCGCCGTACCCGCGGCGGCGCGCTGCCGACCGCGTTGCACCACGCCCCGACCGCGGCGCCGGCGGACGACCCGCTCGACCCGGAGGTGGTGCGGGCCCGGCTCTCCGCCCTCGCCGAGGGCGTGGCGAGCGCTATGCGACGTGATCAGCACAACGGATCGATTGGGAGACCACAATGACCTCACCCGTGAACGCCGGCCTCGACTGGCTCCTGGCGAACTTCGCCGAGCGGGTGCCGGACGTGTCCCACGCCGTGGCGGTCTCCCAGGACGGCCTCCGGCTCGCGTCCTCGCCTGGTCTCTCCCCCGACCAGGTGGACCAGCTCGCCGCGGTGATCAGTGGACTGGCCAGCCTGACCGTCGGCGCCGCCCGGCTGATGGCAGCCGGCCGGGTACGGCAGCAGATCATCGACATGGACGGCGGCGTGATGCTGGTGATGGCGGTCGGCGAGCGGGCGCTGCTCGGGGTGCTGGCGGCGCCGGGCTGCGACCTCGGCCAGATCGGCTTCGAGACGGCCACGCTGGTGCAGCGGGTGGCCGAGGCGCTGGAACCGGCGGTCCGGGCGTGACCGGCCGGTCGCCACGGTGGCTTGCGGCGGTGCTGGTCACCGTGCTCACCGCGGGTTGCGGGCCGGCCGAGACCCGCACTGAGACCTGGCACGGCGGCCGCATCTTCCTGGCCACCGGCAACACGACGGGCGTGTACTACCAGCTCGGCGGCGGCTACGCCGACGTGATCAGCCGCCACCTGCCCGGATACGAGGCGCGGGCCGAGCCGACCGGCGCGTCGGTGGAGAACATCACCCGGCTGGTTGGCGGGGACATGGAGATCGCGTTCAGCCTCGCCGACACCGCCGCCGACGCGGTCGCCGGCCGGGGGGCGTTCGACCAGCCCCAGCCGGTCCGCGCGCTGGCCCGGGTGTACAGCAACTACACCCACGTGATCGTCCGGGCGGAGGCCGGGATCAGGGACTTCGCGGGGCTGCGCGGGAAGCGGATCTCCACCGGCTCGCCGAGGTCCGGCACCGACATCATCGCCGGCCGGCTGCTCTCTGCCGGCGGGATCGACCCGGACCGGGACGTGCGCCGGTTCACCCTGTCCCTGCCGGAGACGGTCGCGCGGATGCGGGCCGGCACCCTGGACGCGATGTTCTTCTCCGGCGGCCTGCCCACCCCCGGCATCGCCGACCTGCTCGCCGGCGCGCCCGGGGCGTTCGAGCTGCTGCCGATCGCCGACCTGATCGACCCGCTCAACACGGCGTACGGGTCGGTGTACACCACCGCCGAGCTGTCGAAGCACGCCTACGGGACGCGGGCCGGCACGCCAACCGTGACGGTGTCGAACATGATCCTGGTCGGCGCCGACATGCCGGAGCAACTCGCGTACGACCTGACCCGGCTGCTCTTCGCCCACCAGGGGGAGCTGATCGAGGTGCATCCGGAGGCGGGCAACTTCACCCGGCAGAGCGCCTCGGACACCGACCCGATCCCGCTGCACCCCGGGGCGGCCCGCTTCTACCGCGGTGGGTGACAAACACAGCGTCTCCCGGGGTGCCCGGTGCGGACGCGGTGGATCCTGCCGCACGGCGGGCCCGTCACCGTTGACGGTGCAGAACATTTTTCCATGCCTGCGCTCCAGGGGTGAATCCCCGGGTGTATCCGGGGGTTCACCGGATGGTTCTGCGCGGCGTGTTCGACGAGGCTGATGGCATACGGAACAGAAACGAGGGCCAGTAGCCCGGTATGCGACTGGCTACGACCTGCTGATCCTCGTTTGGAGACCCCTTGACCATTCTCACGACACCTCTCAGCGCGATGCGCGGCTGGCATCGCCCGCTGACGGTGAACGCGATGTTCATGTTCGCCCTGGTGCTGGCGTGCGCCGTCGGTCTGTTCGTTGACGATCGCCTGCTCATGGGCGAATCGGTCTGGCTGAAGCCGATGAAGTTCGGCTTCGCCATGGGGGTGTACGGCCTCACGCTGGCGTGGCTGCTCAGCAAGCTGCGCAAGGGCAGACGCATCGGCTGGTGGCTCGGCACCATTTTCGCGGTCGCCGGGCTGCTCGATGTCGGTGCCGTCGCCTACGCCGCCGCACGCGGCACCTTCAGTCACTTCAACGCCAACACGGACCCGGTCGCCCGGACTGTGCAGACGGTGTTCGCCTTCGGAATCATGCCGCTGCTGCTGACCACCCTGGCCATCGCGATCCTGGTTCTGATCCAACGCGCCGGCGACCGCGTCCTGACACGCGCCCTGCGTGCCGGACTCGGACTGGCCGTCGCCAGCATGGTCGTGGCCCTCTGGCTCAGTAACCCCCCAGGTGCCACGCCCCGCACGGTAACCGACGCCAACGGCCACCCGGTTTCCATGACTGGTGGCCACGGCATCGGCGACCCCGACGGCAACGGAATGCCCCTCACGCACTGGAGCACGACCGGCGGCGACCTGCGCGTGCCGCACTTCATCGGCATGCACGGCGTCCAGGTGCTACTCCTCGTCACGGCCGTCCTGGGCGTACTTGCGACCCGGCGCAGCTGGCTACGCGACGAACGGGTCCGGGCTCGGCTGGTAGGGGTCGCCGGGCTCGGCTACACCGGTGTGTTCACGGTGCTCACCTGGCAGGCGAAGCGAGGCCAGTCGGTGATCCACCCCGATTGGCAGACCCTGATCGCCTTTGCGGCGGTGGCGGTGTTCATCCTGGTAACCGCCGCCGCAGTGATCATCGCTGCCCGGAGGCGACCCGCACCGCCCATCGGGGAAGGGCGGCGCGACGGTCGCCGTCGACAGATCGGATGAACATCGTGGCCCCCGAGAAGTGTCACGCACCTGAACGCCACCGGCACGGCGCGTCACGTCGGGCGCGGCATGGTGAGTCGTTCATGTAAGCAAGTCCGTAGCGAGCAGAGAAGTACGTGGAGCGCCGGCACCCCCGTGAAGTCGCCCCCGAACAGTGGCAGCCAGGGGAGCAGGGGCAGGGACGGTGACAGCCGAGGTGCGCACAGGCAGGCAGGGACGCCGGTCAGACGTCGGCGGGCGCGGTGGTGGCGCGGGCGTCCGCGACCAGCCGGTCGGTTTCGGCCAGCACCTCGTCGTCGGCGGGGGTGCCGGGGTCCAGGCGTACCGTCCAGGTCAGACCGTCCACTCCGGCGACCCGCCGGGCAGCGATCCGGCCGCCGCCGCCGGGCAGCGGGTGGTGGGCGGTCCACGCCACCGAGCGGGTCACCCGGGCTCGCACCTGGTGCGGCAGGTCCCCCGGGTCGAGCAGCAGGTACGTCTCGGCGGGACAGTCCGCGACCATCCGGTAGCCGCCCCGATCGGTGACCATCTCGGCGGGGGTGACGGTCAGCTCCCGGCCGGACCAGACCGCCTTGAGGATCTCGTGCCAGCCCAACCGGTGGCCCCGGCCGGGCAGCCACAACCCGAGGTTGCTGGCCACCACCACGCCGTCGCCCTCGCCGTTGCCGGCGGCGGCCCAGGCCAGCACCCGCTCGTCGGCGGCCAGCGGCGGCCGGGCGGCGGGCGGCAGCTTCGGCTTGCGGCTGAACAGTCCCATCACAGTCCCCCCGCGGCCTGCTCGCGCAGCGCCCGCGCGTGCTGCTCCAGCGAGAGCAGTTCCCCGAACAGCGCGAAGTACTCGTCTTTGCTGTTGACCGGGTTGATCCGCTGGATCTTGGATTTGAGGTCCCGGATCCGGCCGGTGACCGAGCCCCACTGGAGCTGGGCCATGGTGATCGACACATAGCGCGGGTCGGGCTCGCCGTCGATGCGCAACGGCTCGACGGCCAGCTCGCCGACGAGCGCCCGGGCGGCCAGATCCTCGCAGGCGTCGCGGACCGACTCGATCCAGACCGCACCGCTGACCGCCGCCGCGACCCCGCCGGCCGCCGCGACCGCCGCCCGGACCGCCACGTGCACCGGATGGCGGTACTCCGACGCCTCGACGGCGTCGAACATCGGCCCGGCCAGCACCGGCTCCTGGAGTGCGAGCTTCAGCGCCTCCCGCTCGACCATCGTCTGCGGACTGTCCGCCGCCGGCTGCGGCGCGGCGGCGCGGGCCCGGGCTGCCGACGCCGTCTCCCGCTCACCGGCCGGGGCGTGGGCCGCCGCGAGCACCGCGCGCTGCACCGGCTCGATCTCCATGCCGAGGTCGCCGGCGAGCTTGCGGACGTACTCGGGGCGTTTCTCCCGGTCCTTGATCTTGGCGACCAGGGGGGCGGCCCGACGCATCGCCTCCACCCGGCCGTCGACGGTGTCCAGGTCGTACCGGCTGATCACGTGCCGCAGCGCGAAGTCGACCAGCGGCTCACGGCGGGCGACCAGGTCGCGGACCGCCAGGTCGCCCTTGGCCAGGCGCAGCTCGCACGGATCCATGTTGTCGGGGCTGACCGCGATGAAGGTACGCCCGACGAAACGCTGGTCGTCCTCGAAGGCCCGCAGCGCGGCCTTCTGGCCGGCGGCGTCCCCGTCGAAGGTGAAGATGATCTCGCCGGCCACGTCGTCGGTGTCCAGCAGGAGCCGGCGCAGCACGGTGATGTGGTCCGCGCCGAAGGCCGTGCCACAGGTGGCCACCGCGGTCGGCACCCCGGCCAGGTGGCAGGCCATCACGTCGGTGTAGCCCTCGACGACGACCACCTTGCCCTGCTTGGCGATCTCCCGCTTGGCCTGGTCGATGCCGTAGAGGACGTGCGACTTCTTGTAGATCGGCGTCTCGGGGGTGTTGAGGTACTTCGGGCCGTCGTCATCGTCGAAGAGCTTGCGGGCGCCGAAACCGATCACGTCGCCGGTCATGTCCCGGATGGGCCAGAGCAACCGGCGGCGGAACCGGTCGATCAGCGAGCCGGATCGGGCCGGGCGGGACAACCCGGCGGTGACCAGTTCGTCGTGGGTGAAACCCTGTTGGCGCAGATGTTTGGTGAGCAGATCCCAGCCGTCGGGGGCGAACCCGCAGCCGTACCGCTCGGCGGCGGCCCGGTCGAAGCCGCGCCGGGCCAGGAACTCCCGGGCCGGGCGGGCACCGGCCGTGGTGAGCTGAGCCTGGTAGAACTCCACGGCGGCGGCGTGCGCGGCCACCAGGCGCTGCTTCTGCCCCTGCTGCGGGCGGCCACGCGGCGCGGCCTGGTCGTTCTCCACGTACCGCAGTTGGATGCCGGCGCGGGCGGCGAGCCGCTCGACGGACTCGACGAAGCTGAGATGCTCGGCGTCCATCAGGAACTTGATCGCGTCGCCGCCCACCCCGCAGCCGAAGCAGTAGAAGACGTTGCGGGCGGGCGAGACATTGAACGACGGGCTCTTCTCGTCGTGGAACGGGCACAGGCCCTTGAGGTTGCCGCCGCCGGCCGACCTCAGGGTCACCGTGTCCGAGATGACCTCGGCGATGGAGGTGCGTTCCCGGACCAGCGCGATGTCCTCGTCCCGGATCCGCCCAGCCATCTCCTGCCACCCCCTCGGCGTACATCCTGCCCTGCCCGGCGGACGATTCCGCCGCCGGGGGACGGGGTGTGGCGACACCCACGGGGTCAGACACCCAGAGCGGCGTCAGGCGCGGGTGAGCCGGTCCGTCGGGACTTCCAGGACGAACAGGTCGCCTATGTTGCCCTCGTAGCCGTAGTCGGCGTTAGAGGGTGGGGGGCCGGTCAGGCCGGAACGGCGGCGATGTCCTCCGCCTCCACCTGCCGGTTCCAGTCGGGCTTGCTGGCCCGCCAACCCTCGTCGTCCATGCCCCGCCGCCAGTAACCGGAGATGGAGAGCCGCTCGCGCGGGATGTTGCGCTCGACGCGCAGCAGCCGGCGCAGCTCCTTGACGAACGTCGCCTCGCCATGGACGAAGGCGTGCACGTCCCCGGGCGGGAAGTCCAGCGCGCGGACCGCCGCGACGAGCGCCTCGCCGACCGGCCGGTCGCCCCGGTGCAGCCAGGTCAGGTCGACCGCGCCCGGGCTGAGCAGACGCTGCTCCTCGGCCGGGCCGCTGATCTCGACCAGGACGGTGGCCGGAGCGCCCGCGGGCAGCCGCTCCAGAGCGGCGGCGATGGCCGGCAGCGCGCTCTCGTCCCCGACCAGCAGGTGCCAGTCGGCGTCGGGGCCCGGGGCGTACGCCCCGCCGGGGCCGACGAAGTGCACCGGATCGCCGGGGCGCAGCGCGGCCGCCCACGGCCCGGCCAACCCTTCGTCGCCGTGGTGCACGACGTCCACGGTCAGCTCGCCGGCGAGCGGGTCGAAGGCCCGCACGGTATACGCGCGCAGCCGTGGCCACTGCGCGGACGGCAGGTCACGACGGATCGCGGCCAGATCCATCGGCTCCGGGTACGCCACTCCGGGCACCGGGAAGATGATTTTGATGTAGTGGTCGGTGAACTCGCCTACCGGCAGGCCGGCCAGCTCGTCACCGCCGAGCACCAGCCGGACCAGGTGCGGGGTGGGCCGCCCCGTCCGGACGACCCGGGCGGACGTAACCTTCTTCGGGCGCTCCGTCATGCGGTTAGGCTAACCTAAGTCATGCCGGCCCGTCCAAGCCCGGTCCCCCACCGTCGGTCACGGGTCACCCGCCCGGTCGCCGCCCACCAGCCGGGCGTGCCAGGCCACAGCCGCCGGGTCGGTCAGCGACGCCACCTGGTCGATCACCACCCGCAACCGGGCCGCGTCATCCGGGGCGGCCAGCCACAGCGGGGCGAAGACCGCATCCAGCGCGTCCGGTGCCCGGTCGGCCAGCACGGCGGCCAGGTCGGCGAGGATCTGCCGCTGCCGCTCGTAGCGGCCATGCGAGCCGGGGCGGCGCATCACGTACCGCAGGGCGATGCCCTTGAGCAGCGCGCACCGCGCGCGGATCTCGCGGGGCACGACCAGGTCGACGGCGTAGCGGCGGTGCGGGCCGGGGCCGAATCGCTGCTGCGTCGCGGCCACCGCGCCGGAGACGAAGCGCCCGGTCAGCACACTGGTGGTCGCCTTCAGGGCAACCTGCGCCCGGTGGCTGCCGTCGTAATCGGCCAGTTGGGCGAGCACCGGGTCGGCGAGCAGGTCGACCAGCACCTCCCCGAGGTCGGCCGGGGACTCGCCGGAGTACGTCGCGGCGACGTCGGCGCAGAGCGCGACCCGCTCGTCCGGGTCGTCCAGCAGGGGACGCAGCGACACGTAACCGCCGTGGATGCCGTCCTCCACGTCGTGCGCCGAGTACGCCACGTCGTCGGCCCAGTCCATCACCTGGGCCTCCAGGCACCGCCGGACGCCGGCGGTCGGCGCGCCGGCGGTCGGCGCGCCCGCCCGCAGCCAGTCGAAGACCAGCCGGTCGTCGGCGTACACCCCGAACTTGCGCAGACCGGGGCGGCGGGGCCAGGGGTACTTGGTGACCGCGTCGAGCGCGGCCCGGGTCAGGTTCAGTCCGGCGGACGTCCCGTCCGGGCCCAGCACCTTGGCCTCCAACCGGGTCAGCACCCGCAGCGTCTGCGCGTTTCCCTCGAATCCGCCGCAGCTCGCGGCGAGCCGGTCCAGGGCGTCCTCGCCGTTGTGCCCGAACGGCGGGTGGCCGAGGTCGTGGGCGAGCCCCGCGGTGTCCACCACGTCCGGGTCGCAACCGAGGCGGGCGCCCATCTCCCGGGCGATCTGGGCCACCTCCAGCGAGTGGGTCAGCCGGGTACGCAGGAAGTCGTCGGTGCCGGCGACGTGCACCTGGGTCTTCGCGGCGAGCCGCCGGAACGCCGCCGAGTGCAGCACCCGCGCCCGGTCCCGCTCGTACGGCGACCGGCCGTGGCCGGTGTCCTTCGGCACCTCGTCGACGAATCGGTGGGCGTCGGCGAGGTCGGCGCCGCGCGGGTCGGCGGCGGGCGGCACGCTCGCCCAGGCACTGGTCATGCCGCCACCCCTCACCGTGCGGAACTCCTCGCGGGTGCCCAGGTTACGCCGGACCGGTCCGCGCCGACCCGCCTCGCCGGCGGCTCCGGGTGACCGGAGCCGCCGGCGACGGGTTGCTCAGCGGCTGTCGGAGCCGGTGGTCCGGACGGCGGCCCGGCCGGCTTCCAATCGGGCCACCGGTACGCGGAACGGGGAACAGGAGACGTAGTCCAGGCCGACCTCGTGGAAGAAGTGCACCGAGTCGGGGTCGCCGCCGTGTTCGCCGCAGACCCCGAGCTTCAGTCCGGGGCGGGCCGCCCGGCCCTCCTCGGCGGCGATCCGGACCAGCCGGCCGACGCCCTCCCGGTCGATGGACTCGAACGGCGAGATGCCGAAGATGCCCAGTTCGAGGTAGCGCCAGAAGAATGCGCCCTCGACGTCGTCGCGGGAGAAGCCCCAGCCCATCTGGGTCAGGTCGTTGGTGCCGAAGGAGAAGAACTCCGCCGCCTCGGCGATCTGCCCGGCGGTCAGCGCCGCCCGGGGCACCTCGATCATCGTCCCGATGAGCACCTCGACGCCGCTGTCGCCGACCACCTCGGCGATGATCTTCTCGGCCTCGGCGCGGACCGTCTCCAGCTCCTGCACGGCGCCGACCAGCGGCACCATGATCTCCGGGCAGGCGGAGCCGCCGGCCCGGGTCACCGTGACGGCGGCCTCGGCGATCGCCCGGACCTGCATGGCGAACAGGCCGGGGATGACCAGGCCCAGGCGGACACCGCGCAGGCCCAGCATGGGGTTCTCCTCGTGCATCCGCCGGACTGCGGCCAGCAGGGCCTCCTCCGTGGCCACGTCCTCCCCGCGTTCCTGCGCGACGGCCACGTTGACGGCGAGTTGCTCCAACGGGGGCAGGAACTCGTGCAGTGGTGGGTCGATCAGCCGGACGGTGACGGGTAGGCCGTCCATCTCCCGGAAGATCTCCTCGAAGTCCGCGCGCTGCAACGGCAGCAGCGCCGCGAGGGCGTCCTCCCGTTCGGCGTCCGTGCCGGCGAGGATGAGCCGTTCCACCAGCTCCCGCCGGTCGCCGAGGAACATGTGCTCGGTGCGGCACAGGCCGATGCCCTCGGCGCCGAACCGCCGCGCCCGCGCGGCGTCGGCGCCGGTGTCAGCGTTCGTGCGGACCCGCAGCCGCCGCGTCGTGTCGGCGTGCGTCATGATCCGGTGTACGGCCTTCACCAGCGCGTCGTCGGTCCGCTCCGGGTCGAGTTCACCCTCGAAGTACTGCACCACCTCCGACGGCATGACCGGCACCTCGCCGAGGAAGACCACGCCGGTGGTGCCGTCGATGGAGACCACGTCGCCCTCGACGACGACGTGCTCGCCGACGGTGAACCGCTTGGCGGGCACGTTGACGTCCAGTTCGTCGGCGCCGGAGACGCAGGTCTTGCCCATGCCCCGGGCCACCACGGCGGCGTGACTGGTCTTGCCGCCGCGGGAGGTGAGGATGCCCTGGGCGGCGATCATGCCGTTGAGGTCGTCCGGGTTGGTCTCCCGGCGGACCAGGATCACCGGCTCGCCCTCGGCGGCCAACTCCACGGCGCGGGCGGAGGTGAAGACCACCTTCCCGGAGGCGGCGCCGGGGGACGCCCCGATGCCCTTGGCCACCGGCTCGATCCCGTGGTCGAGCTGGAAGCGGGGGAACATCAGCTGGGCGAGCTGCGCGCCGTTGACCCGTTGCAGCGCCTCGTCGAGGTCGATCAGGCCCTCGTCGACGAGCTGGCCGGCGATGACGAACGCGGCGGCGGCGGTGCGCTTGCCGACCCGGGTCTGGAGCATCCAGAGCTTGCCGCGTTCGATGGTGAACTCGATGTCGCAGAGGTCCTTGTAGTGCTCCTCCAGCCTGGCCATGATCCCGAGCAGCTCGTCGTAGGATTTCTTGTCGAGCTGTTCCAGCTGCTGCAGCGACACGGTGTTGCGGATGCCGGCGACGACGTCCTCGCCCTGGGCGTTGGCGAGGTAGTCGCCGTAGATGCCCTGAGCGCCGCTGCCGGGGTCGCGGGTGAAGGCCACGCCGGTGCCGGAGTCGGGGCCGAGGTTGCCGAAGACCATCGACACCACGTTCACGGCGGTGCCGAGGTCGGCCGGGATGCGCTCCTGGCGACGGTAGAGCACCGCCCGCTCGGCGTTCCACGAGTCGAAGACCGCGCGGATGGCCAGGTCGAGCTGTTCGCGCGGCTCCTGCGGGAAGTCCCGGCCGGTGTGCTTGGCGAAGATCTTCTTGTACGCGTCGACCAGCCCGCGCAGGTCATCGGCGTCGAGGTCCAGGTCGTTCCTCGTGCCCTTGGCGCGCTTGGTTTCGTCGAGGGCGTGCTCGAACTCCTCGCCCGGCACCTCGCAGACGGTCTTGCCGAACATCTGGATCAGGCGGCGGTAGGAGTCCCAGGCGAACCTGTCCGCGCCGCCGGAGGCGGCCTGGTCGGCACTACCGCCGGCCTGTCGGGCGAGCCCCACGACGCTGCGGTCGTTGAGACCGACGTTGAGGACGGTCTCCATCATGCCGGGCATGGAGAACTTCGCTCCGGAGCGTACGGACACCAGCAGCGGGTCGTCCGGGTCGCCGAGCCGGCGGCCCATCGTCCGTTCCAGGGCCTGCAGGTGCGCCTCGATCTGGTCGGCCAGACCGTCCGGTTCGCGGCCGGTTGCGAGGTACGCCTTGCACGCCTCGGTGGTGATGGTGAAGCCGGGCGGGACCGGCAGGCCGAGGTTGGACATCTCGGCGAGGTTCGCCCCCTTGCCGCCGAGCAGGTCCTTGAGGTCCTTGTTGCCCTCGGCGAAGTCGTAGATGTACTTGTGCTCGACCGTCTCCTGTGCTGCCACCAGAGCCTCCCACACGCGCCGGATTGACACTTAACGAAGGTTTAGTTTCCTGGTACCCCGGGGCCAACCGCCGGCAATCCCGGCGACGTCAGCGGTCGGTGGGCGAAGGTTAAGCGAACATCGAGCGACCTGGGACCATTCGGTGACAATGGGCACAGCCATCACGACTATCCGCGTTCGGGACGGTTTCTGGGAACGTTTCCATGCGCATGATCACGCAATTCCCGTCTCCCCCCGTACTGTTGTCGTCACTGTTTCCACCGAGACTGACATTTGCCATATCCCTCGCGAATACACCCCGGAGCCGCCGCCGTGCCGCCCACCC
>NZ_SMKN01000071.1 GCF_004348675.1 Micromonospora sp. KC606
GGACTGGGGGTTGGGTCCGGCGGGGCGGTTCTCGTTGCTGGGGCTGGACCAGGTGACGTTGTCGAAGGTGTTGCCGCTGACCTGCCAGTAGCCGGTCGCCGAGGTGTAGAAGGTCCCCAGGACGTCCCTGGAGTCCTTGAAGTAGTTGTTCTCCACCTTGGCCTGGGCTCCGGCGCGGGAGTTGATGCCGGACTCGTTGAGCCGCACGTAGTGGTTGTTGTAGAGGTGGGCCGTGCCGCCACGCAGCAGTGGCGCGCGGGAGTCGATGTTCTCGTACAGGTTGTGGTGGAACGTGACGTAGCTGTTGGACAGGTCGCTCTCACCGGACCCGATGAGGCCGCCGCGGCCGGAGTTGCGCAGGATGCTGTAGGACAGCGTCACGTACTGGGTGTCGTCCTTCATGTCGAAGAGGCCGTCGTAGCCCTGCGACTCTCCACCGGAGGCCTCCAGGGTGACGTGATCGACCCAGACGTTGCGGACGTTGCGCTCCATGCTGATGGCGTCACCACCGTTGGAGGTGGGCGAGCCCGACTTCTTGACGTTCCGGATGGTCACGTTCTGGATGACGATGTTGCGGGCCTCGCGGATGTGGATGCCCAGCTGGTCGAAGGTGGCTCCACTGCCGACGCCGACGATCGTGACGTTGCTGATCTGCTTGAGTTCGATCAGGCCGGCGGCGGTGTTGCAGCTCTTGCCCGACACCTTGCTCGTGTTGCCGTGGTTGATGGTCCCCTCGACCTGGATGATGATCGGGGTGCTGCTGCTGGCCCGACCGCACAGGGCGGCGTGGATCGCGGTCCCCGTGGTGGCCCGTACCGTCTGCCCGCCGGCGCCGCCGGTGGTGCCGCCGTTGCGGGTCGCGTAGCCGGTGGCGGTGCCGGGTGCCGCCGACGCGTGCGGGGTCGGCAGGGTGATGATCGCGGCCCCGACGGCCGCCGTGGCCACTGCCGCCAGGAGTCGTCGGGTGACTGTTCGTCTCATCCTCGCTCACCTTTCGTCGGTGTTGCGGAGTCGTGTCCGGAAAGCGCTTTCCGGGCGAAGGATAGACAGCAGCCTATGGATGTGGCAAGTCGTGGCGTCCGTCACCCGTCGCAACCGCTGCCGACAGCTGGCTGGTGTCTCCTGCGGACCGAGCCCCGATCCGCCCGTGCCGGGCGCGGGGCGGCCCCGACCGGTGCCGCGCGGCCCCGGTGTCCCGCGATGGAAGGAACCGACCCATGACGCACACGCGCCGGCCGATGCTCGCGGCGGCGGTGGTCGCCTGCGTACTCGCCCCGCTGACCGGCTGCGCGGCGACGCCGCCAACATCCGGGCCGGCCAACCCGAGCACCCCGGCCGCTTCGGCATCGGCGGTGACCGCCGCCCCTGACTTCACCGCCCTGGAGCGGCGGTTCGACGCCACCCTTGGCGTCTATGCCGCCGACACCGGCACCGGACGCACCCTCGCGCACCGGGCCGACGAGAGGTTCGCGTACGCGTCGACGTTCAAGGCCCTCGCCGCCGGGGCGTTGCTGGACGTGACATCCGACGCGGAGCTGGACCGGGTGGTCCGCTACGGACGCGAGGACCTGGTGACGTACTCGCCGATCACCGAGAAGCACGTCGGTGCCGGAATGACCCTGCGGGCGATCGCCGACGCGGCGGTGCGGTACAGCGACAACACCGCCGCCAACCTGATCCTCGCCGAACTGGACGGCCCGGACGGGTTCGAGCGCAAGCTGCGGGAGATCGGCGACACCGTCACCGACCCCGCCCGGATCGAGACGACGTTGAACGAGGCCGCCCCGGGCGATGTCCGTGACACCAGCACGCCCCGGGCCATGGCCACCAGCCTGCGGGCGTACGCGCTGGGCGACGCCCTCTCCGGCGCGGACCGCGCGATCCTGGTCGGCTGGCTGCGGCGCAACACCACCGGCGCGAAAATGATCCGGGCCGGCGTGCCGGCCGACTGGCAGGTGGGCGACAAGACCGGCTCCGGCGGGTACGGCACCCGCAACGACATCGCCGTGCTCTGGCCGCCGCAGGGCGCACCGATCGTGCTGGCGGTGATGTCCCGCCGCGACACGAAGGACGCCGCGTACGACGACGCGCTGATCGCCGAGGCGGCGAAACTGGTCGTCGGCGCGTTGCGCTGACTCCCTCGCCGACGTTCCCGGCTTCTGTGCCGATTCGGGGTTCGTGGGCCGTTTGGCGGGCATAGCGTCAGGCGTGGCGGCTCCCCGCCGCCGGGCCGCCGAGGGCGGTCAGGGCCGAACGACGGTGGTGTGGACGTGGACGGAACCGACCCGACGGTGCTGGACGAGCTGGAACGGCGCTGCCAGGGCAGCGGACTGCCCCGGCTACTGGGCGTGGTGAGCCTCGCCCTCGGCGTGGGTGGCCTGCTGGCGCCCCGGGCGCTGGCTCGGCTGACCGGGGTGGACGACGCCCCGCAGGCGAACCCGGTCATCCGGGCGGTCGCCGCCCGGGAGCTGGGGCACGCTGCCGGGCTGTTGGTCGGGCGGCGGCCCGTCGGCTGGTCGTGGACCCGGGTCGTCGGTGACGCCGGTGACCTTGCCCTGCTCGGGCGAGCCCTGGCCGACCGGCGTGGCGAGCGTCGGCGGCGGGTCGCGATCACCACCGGCGTCGTCGCCGGCATCGCCGCCATCGACCTGCTCGCGGCGCTGCGGGCCGGGCGGGCGCGCCGGTCGCGGGAACGCCTGATCGTCATGGAGGTCGGCGTCACGGTCAACCGGCCCGCGTCGGAGGCGTACCGGTTCTGGCGCGATCTGGAGAACCTGCCCGGCTTCATGGCCCACCTGGAGTCCGTCCGCGTCGACGACCTGCGCCGTTCGCGCTGGACGGCGCGCGGCCCGGCCGGGCAGTCGGTGAGCTGGGACGCCGAGATCGTCGAGGACCGCCCGAACGAGCTGATCGCCTGGCGGTCGCTGCCCGGCGCGCCGGTGCCCAACGCCGGCCGGGTCCGGTTCGTGCCCGCCCCCGGCGACCGGGGTACCGAGGTCCGGGTGGAACTGGGGTACGCGCCGCCGGCCGGCCGGCTCGGGCGGGCCGTCGCCAAGCTGTTCGGAGAGGAGCCGGAGCAGCAGGTCCGCGACGACCTGCGCCGGTTCAAGCAGGTGCTGGAGACCGGCGAGGTCGTCCGTTCCGACGCCAGCCCGGAGGGCATCACCCTGCGCCAGCAGTTCCTCCAGCGACCTGCCCAGCCCCTGCCCGCCGGCCGCCGCGACTGACCCGACGAGGAGGAACGATGAAGGCCACCGCCTGGATGGGCAAGGACAGCGTCAAGGTCGTCGACGTGCCCGACCCGCGTATCCTGAACGCCCGGGACGCGATCGTGAAGATCAGCACCACCGCGATCTGCGGCTCGGACCTGCACCTCTACCACGGTTACATCCCCGCCCTGCGCAAGGGCGACATCCTCGGCCACGAGTTCATGGGTGAGGTGGTGGAGGTCGGCCCGGAGGTGGACAACCTCGCCGTCGGGGACCGGGTGGTGGTGCCGTTCCCCATCGCCTGCGGCAACTGTGTCTCCTGCCAGCAGGGCCGCTACTCGGTCTGCGAGAACTCCAACCCCAACGCCGGCCTCGCCGAGAAGATCATGGGCCACTCGCCGGCCGGCATCTTCGGCTACTCGCACCTGCTCGGCGGCTACGCCGGGGGGCAGGCCGAGTACGCCCGGGTGCCGTTCGCCGACGTCGGCCCGATCAAGGTGCCCGACGAGGTGCCCGACGACCAGGCGCTGATGCTCGCCGACGTCTTCCCCACCGGCTACATGGGCGCCGAGATGTGCGACATCACGCCCGGTGACGTCGTCGCCGTCTGGGGCGCGGGACCGGTGGGTCTGCTCGCCGCCGCCAGCGCCCGGCTGCTCGGCGCGGAACGGGTGATCGTGATCGACCGGTACCCGTACCGGCTGCGGCTGGCCGCCGAGCACGTCGGCGCGGAGACCATCAACTACGCCCAACTCGACGTGCTGGACGAGTTGAACCAGCGCACCGCCGGCCGTGGCCCGGACGCCTGCATCGACGCTGTCGGCCTGGAGGGGCACCACGGCAACGCCGCGGTGTACGCGTACGACCGGGCGAAGCAGGCCGCCCGGCTGGAGACCGAGCGGCCGTTCGCGCTGCGCCAGGCGATCCTGGCCTGCCGCAGCGGGGGAGTGGTGTCGGTGATCGGCGCGTACGGCGGCTTCGTGGACAAGTTCCCGATCGGCGCGTTCATGAACCGGTCGCTGACCATGCGGACCGGGCAGTGTCACGTGCAGCGCTACACCCGCCCGCTGCTGGAGCACATCGTCCGCGGCGACCTCGACCCGAGTTTCGTGGTCAGCCACCGGATGAAGCTGAGCGACGCGGCGAAGGGCTACCGGATCTTCCAGAAGAAGCAGGACGACTGCACCAAGGTCGTGCTCAAGGTCTGAGGCCGCCTCGACGCGGAGCCGGGAACGCCCCCGGCCCTGCGCCGTCGGTCACCCGTCAGGCCCAGGGCGCCGTCGGGTACCAGGGGATGATCTCGCGGCGGGCCAGCAGCCGGACGTCCCAGTAGAGGAAGGTGAACGCGCCTGCGGCAATGAACGCGACGGCGGTCAGCGTCGCCAGCCGGCTCGGACGCGCGGCGAACCACCGTTGCAGGCGGGAACCGGCGAGCCAGGCCAGCAGCAGGAACAGCACCGCCATGATCACGATGTTGCCGATCGACTGCAACGTGAACGCCGCCGCCCCGTAGAGCGGGTTGCCGCTCTCCGCCGCGTCCCGGAACATCTGCCGGAACAGCGCGAAGGGCCGGCCGATCAGGAAACCGGCGATCAACGCGCCCATGAAGACCATCGGAGCGTTCGGATACCGGCGGGCGATCCGGGCGAACGGGTCCGGCACCACGCCGAGCGACGCCAGACCGAGATAGATCATGATCAGCCCGATCGCGCCGAAGACCACCATGGACTGGACGCTGCGCGGCGACAGCCCACCGGGAGTGTTCGGGGCGGTGGAGAACTGCGGCATCGACGTGCCGACCAGGCCGACGACCGCGCCGTACGCCGCCGACACGGCGATCATGCCCACCGACAGCCAGCCCAGCGGCCGCAGGGGCGCGGTGAACCGGCGCAACCGGCCGCCGGTGGTACCCGACAGCGGGGCCAGCGCGCCGAAGGCGGCGATGTTGCAGGCGGTGAAGGTGCCGGCGACCCCGGAGACGAAGGCGAACAGCACCCCGGCGGCGATGCCCTGGATGGGCGTCTCCTTGGCGTCGTGACCGAGCATGGTGTTGGCGACGTTGTCGCCGATGGTCCGGTCCACGAACTCCGCCGACCAGACCACGGTCAGCAGGAAACCGGTCAGGACGCTGAGTGCGACGATCAGCGCCCGCCGCCGGGGAAAGTGGCCGTTGACGAAGGTGGAGGTGCCGACCTGCGGAGAGTCGAGGCGGATCGAAACGGGGGCGTCGGGCGGCCGGGGTGAGCGGTGGGTCTGCGTCACGCTGCGCTCCTCACAGTCGGGGAGGACCCGACGCCGGCTCGGCGGCCCCGGCGGACCACGGCACCGGTCGGCCCGGCCCGGGACCGTTCCCGGTCGCGCCCGGCGGGTCGATGTCCGCGTCTCATCATCGACGGGCGCGGCCGGCACCGGTTCTTCCGTCGTGCGCAATCGCGCCGCCCGGCCGACGCGTCTTCGCGACCGCGCGCGAACGTGGGACGGCCGCCCGCCTCAGGGCAGCGGCCACTCGTGGACCGGGCGGTTGCTGTGCATCAGGCCCACGTAGTGGCGGACCACCTCGCGCAGCGCCTCCGGGCGGTCGAGGTGGTCGGTGTTCTCCAACCGGTGCAATGTCTCCACCTGCCAGGTGGCGCCGTTGCGTCCGGTCAGGCAGCGCCGCTCGACGATGCCGAGCAACCGGTCCCGCTCGGCCGGGTCCACCCCCCACCCGTCCAGCCCCTGGTGGGCCAGGGGCAGCAGCCGCCGCAGCACCAGCTCGGTCGCCGGCAGATAGCCCAGCCCTGGCCAGAACACCTGGGCGTCGATGCCGTACCGGGCGCAGCTGGTGAAGTTCTCCTCGGCGGCGCTGAACGACATCTGCGACCACAGCGGCCGGTCCGAATCTGCGACCACAGCGGCCGGTCCGACTCGGCCAGGGCGCGCACCAGCCCGAAGTAGAACGCCCCGTTGGCGACCGTGTCCACCACGGTCGGCCCGGCGGGCAGCACCCTGTTCTCCACCCGTAGGTGCGGTCGGCCCCGGAGCACGTCGTAGACGGGGCGGTTCCAGCGGTAGACGGTGCCGTTGTGCAGACGCAGCTCGGCCAGCTTCGGCACCCCGCCGGCAGCGAGTGCCTCGGCCGGGTCCTCCGGGTCGCACACCGGCAGCAGTGCCGGGAAGTAGCGGACGTTCTCTTCGAACAGATCGAACACGGAGGTGATCCAGCGTTCCCCGAACCAGACCCGGGGGCGTACCCCCTGGGCCTTGATCTCGTCCGGGCGAGTGTCGGTGGCCTGCTGGAACAGCGGGATGCGGGTCTCCCGCCACAGCTCGCGGCCGAAGAACAGCGGGGAGTTGGCGCCCAGCGCCAACTGGATGCCGGCGATCGCCTGCGCGGCGTTCCAGTAGTCGGCGAACTGGGCCGGGCTGACCTGGAGGTGGAACTGGGTGCTGGTGCAGGCGGCCTCGGGGGTGATGGTGTCCGCGGTGGTGACCAGGCGCTCCACCCCGTTGATCGCGATCCGCAGGTCCTCGCCCCGAGCGGCGAAGATCTGTTCGTTGAGCAACTCGTAGCGCGGGTTCGCCGACAGCGTGGCGGCGGTCAGGTGTTCGGGGCGCAGGGTGGGCAGGATGCCGATCATGACCATGTGTGCGCCGACCGTGCGGGCCTTCTCCTCGGCCGCGTTGAGGCTGGCCCGCACGTACCGCTCGAAGTCGGCGGTGCCGGTGCCGGCGAGCCGGCGCGGGGCCACATTGATCTCCACGTTGAACTGGCCCAGCTCGGTCTGGAAACTGGGATCGGCGACGGCGGCGAGCACCTCGGCGTTGCGCATCGCCGGCATCGACCCGTCGGCGACCAGGTTCAGCTCGATCTCCATCCCGGTCATCGGCCGTTCGACGTCGAAACGGGACTCGCGCAGCATCTCGGCGAACACGTCCAGGCAGCGGCGTACCTTCTCCCGGTAGCGGGCCCGGTCCTCCCGACTGAAGGTGCGCGCGCCGACGTCCTCACCCATTGTCACCACCCCGTCACCGTTGGTTCCCCCAACCTCGCACAGGACGGCGCGGGCAGGGAAGACCCGAAGAACCTTCACCTACCCGCACCGGGCTGGGTGATCCCCGTCCCGCCGGTCGTCGTGGTGTCCGGCGGTCGGCAGCGCGGCTGGCTACGATGGCCCGATGCGCGAGAAGACCACCCGGCTGTTCGTGGCGGCGGCGATCGCCGAGGCGTGTTCGTGGCTGGGCCTGCTGGTCGGCATGGCCGTCAAGTACGGTCCGCCGGCCAACGAGATCGGTGTCAAGATCTTCGGCCCGATCCACGGGGCGCTGTTCGTCGCGTACGGACTGCTGGTGCTCGTCATGACCCGGATGCACCGGTGGAGCCCGGGCGTCACCATCGTCGCGCTGGTCTGCTCCGTGCCGCCGTTCGCCACCGTCGCCTTCGAACGCTGGGCGGTGCGCCGGGGCCTGCTGGGCTCCCCGCGACCCGAACGCCCCCTCACCCCGGTCGGCTGATCCCAGCGGCGTCCGCCAGGAAGGCGCCCAGCACGGCGGCGAGCTGCTCCGGCGCCTCCTCGGCCATGTGGTGGCCGGAGTCGATCGAGGCGACCCGCAGGTCCGGCGCCCACTCCCGCCAGATCGCCGCCGGGTCGCCGTACAGCTCCTCCATGTCGTCGCGCTCCGACCAGCAGAACAGCGTCGGGCAGCCGATCCGCCGCCCGGCGGCCCGGTCGGCGTCGTCGGCGGCCCGGTCCGGGCCGAGACCGGCCCGGTAGTCCTCGCACATCGCGTGCACCGTGGCCGGATCGTGGATCGCCCGCCGGTAGTCGGCGTACGCCTCCGCGCCCATCCGCTGCGGCGAGCCGCCGTACCAGGCATCCGGGTCGGCGTTGATCACCAGCTCGGCCGGGTTGGCGGTCTGACCGAGAAAGAACCAGTGCCACCAGCGGGCGGCGAACCGGGCGTCGCAGCGGGCCAGGGCCTCGCCGATCGGCACGCCGTCGAGGACGCCCAGCCGGCTCACCCGGTCGGGGTGGTCCAGCGCCGTCCGCATCGCCACGTAACAGCCCCGGTCGTGACCGACGACCGCCGCGCGGTCGTGGCCGAGCGCGTCGAGCAGGCCGACCACGTCCGCCGCCATCGCCCGCTTCGCGTACGCCGAATGGTCGTCGCCGCCCGGCGGCTTCGAGGAGCCGCCGTATCCGCGCAGGTCCGGGCAGATCACTGTGAACCGGTCGGCGAGCAGCGGCGCCACCCGGTGCCAGGTGGTGTGGGTACGCGGGTGGCCGTGCAGCAGCACCACCGGCGGCCCCGACCCGCCGTGGCGCACCCGCAGGTGCACCGGGCCGACGTCGACACGGGTCAGCCTGAAGCCGGGAAACATGCGGTGATCGGTGCCCCACCGACCGACGGCGGAAACCTCAGCCGGTGAGCACGGAGCAGGCACCCAGGCCGGCCAACAACAGCACCCCCAGCATCGCCTGCAACAGCAGTGGCGGCCCCAGGTGCGACCAGACCGTCGCGGTGCGCGGGCGCAGGGGCTGCGCGGTGGTCAGGTTGACGATTCGCTCCACCTTGGGCGCCAGATCCGGGTCGGGCTGCCGGCGCAGGGTGAGTTGCACGTGGTCGCCGGGGTGCAGGGCGCTCTGCGGCAGATGCCCGTGCAGCTCCACCTCGTAGAGGCGGCCGGCCTCGTCGCGCACCCGCAACGGGGTGACCAGGAACTCCGGGCCCTTCTTCAGGTCCTTCCACCTACGCCGGGCGCCGCCCCCGCCGCCGCTGGTCACCAGCGTGCGGACCAGCAGCATCAACAGCCCCACCACGCTCGCGGCGGTCACCACCGCCACCAACACCGGCTGCCCGACGCGCACCTCCCGGGGGTAACCGTCGAGCAACCGGACGACTCGCCCGGTGAGGATCCGCTGCGTCGGGTGCACGACGCGGGGCGCGAGGTCGCTGTCCATGTTCACCACCGAAAGTCCGGTTCGCTGCACCCGATCGTACCGGCGCCGCCGGTCGAGCGTCGTGAATGAACTCCGGACCGGCGAGGTGACATCCCACGCGGCGCGGGTAAGCGGGCGGTCGAGCTGGAAAGGGGTCTCGAGCATGCAGCTGTCCTTCCTGCGTCCGCTCTACGACCGTCCCGGGCCGTGGTGCTCGGTCTATCTCGACGCCTCCCGGGACACCCACGACGCGCATCCGCAGGTGGACCTGCGCTGGCGGGCGCTCAAGGGGCACCTGCTGGAGCAGGGCGCCGACACGGCCACCATCGACGCGGTCGCGCGGGTGGTGCGCGGACACGAGCCGATGCCCGGGGACTACGGGGTGGCGATCTTCGCGACCGGGGGTCGGGTGGTGCTCACCGAGTACCTCACCGCACCGCCGCTCAACGACCTGGCTGTCTGGTCCGCCCTGCCGCACACCATGCCGCTGGTCGCCCAACGCGGCGAGCAGATCGCCTGGGTGCGGGTGTTGGCCGACCGCACCGGGGCCGACGCGATGGCGGTCAGCGCGGGCGGTGTGCCCCGCCGGGCCCACGTCCAGGGGCGGGAGAGCTGGCAGCTGCGCCGCGTGCAGCCCGGCGGCTGGTCCCAGTCCCGCTACCAGCGGGCGGCGATGGAGGCCTGGCACCACAACGCCGGCGACGTCGCCGCGGCCACCGTCCAGCTGGCCGAGAAGGTCGGCGCGGACGTGCTCGTGGTGGCCGGGGACGTCCGGGCCACCGGCATGGTCGCCGCCCAGCTGCCCCCACGCTGGCAGGACATGGTGGTCCGCACCGACGCCGGCGCCCGCAGCGCCGGCGCCGACGAGACGCTGATGGACGACATCACCGTGCAGACCATCGCCGAGGCGGCCGAGCAGCGGGTCGCCGCCGTGCTGGACCGCTTCGGCACGCAGGAGGACGTCGGGGCCGGCCTGGACGCGGTGGTCTCCGCCCTGCAACGCAACCAGGTCGACACCATGCTCATCGTCGACGACCCGTCGGCGACCGGCGAGCTGTGGATCGGCCCCGAACCCACCGACATCGCCACCGCGCCGGAGCAGCTCGCCGCGGTCCGCGACCCGCAGCGGGTACGCGCCGACGCGGCCCTGCTTCGGGCCCTCGTCGGCACCGACGCCGAACTGACCGTGCTCGGACCGGACGAGGCGCCGGACCTGACCGACGGCGTCGGGGCGGTGCTGCGGTACGTCGACGCGTCCACCCCCGGGCGGGGCGATGGCTGACCGGACCGGCGCGGACCTGCTCGTCGACCGGCTGCGCGCCTGGCGGGTGCCCCGCGTGTTCGGCTATCCGGGCGAGGCGATCGCCCCCGTCGTGGCGGCGCTGGGCGCCGCCGGCGGCGACCCGGAGTTCGTCCCGGCCCGGCACGAGGAGACGGCCGCCTTCATGGCGACCGGGCACGCCAAGTTCACCGGTGGCGTGGGCGTCTGCCTGGCCACCCAGGGGCCCAGCGCGCTGCACCTGCTCAACGGCCTGTACGACGCCAAGCTGGACAGCAAGCCGGTGGTGGCGATAGTGGGTGAGGACGTCAACGGGCCGCTCGGCGGCGCGCACGAGGAGATCGGACTGAGCCGGCTCTTCGGCGACGTCTGCAATCAGTTCGTCCGGTACGCCCGCTCCTGCACGCACGTGCCGGTCCTGCTCGACCAGGCGTTTCGCACCGCCGCCGCGACCCGCAGCCCCACCTGCGTGGTGCTGCCCCGGGCGGTGCAGCAGGCACGCGTGCCCGATCTGCAACCGCACGCGGCCGGCGTGCAGACCGCCACGCCGGGGGAGCCGCTGGCCCGGGTGCTGCCCCACGACGCCGACCTGGACGCGGCGGCGTCGCTGCTCACGGTGGGGCACCGCGTGGCGATTCTGGTTGGCCAGGGCGCCCGGGGCGCGGACGACGAGGTCGTCGCGCTCGCCGACCGGCTCGGCGCCGGGCTGGCCACCTCGCTGCTCGGCAAGCCGGTGCTCGACGAGCGGCTGCCCTTCCACGCCGGGGTGCTCGGCGAGGTGGGCACGCCGGCGGCCGCCCAGCTGATGGGCGGGGCCGACACGCTGCTGCTGGTGGGCACCAACGACCCGTGGACCGACTACTACCCGATACCGGGGCAGACCCGCACCGTGCAGATCGATATCGACGGGCGGCGGATCGGCAACCGGTACCCGGTCGACGTTCCGCTGGTCGGCGACGCCGCCGAGACGCTGCGGGCGTTGCTCGCCAGGGTGCCCGACATGCCCAACCGGCAGTGGCGAACCACCGTCGAGGGCTCGGTCGCCCGCTGGCGTCAGGACGCCGCGGTACGCGCCGCCGCGCCCGCCGAGCCGGTCAACCCGCAGTTGGTGCTGCACGAGCTGTCCGCCCGGCTGCCCCGCGCCGGCGCGGTCGCCGTCGACGTGGGCTCGGTCATCTACTGGTACGCCCGCCACCTGGAGTTGCCGCCGGGGGTGAACGCGCAGCTGTGCGGCACCCTCGGCTCGATGGGCTGTGCCCTGCCGTACGCGGTCGCGGCCAAGCTCGCGCGGCCCGACGAGCCGGTGGTGGCGCTGCTGGGTGACGGGGCGATGCAGCTCAACGGCCTGGCCGAGCTGATCACGGTGGCGCACCGCTGGCGAAACTGGACCGACCCGCGGTTGGTGGTGCTGGTGCTCAACAACCGCGACCAGTCCGGCACCGGTGACGGGCGGGTACAAGCCGGTCTCGTCGCCGACCGCCGACCGGACGTGCCGTACGCCGGATGGGCTCGCCTGCTGGGCCTGCACGGCGTCCGGGTCGATCGGCCCGACCTGGTGGGCGCGGCCTGGGACGAGGCGCTCGCCGCGGACCGCCCCTGCGTGCTGGAGGCGGTGGTGGACCCGGCGGTGCCCCTGCGCCCGCCGGAGCCGGCCCTGGCCGACCTGCGGGGGATAGTCGCCGCCGGCGACGCCGCCCGGCGGGTCCGTGACCACATGCTGGCCGCCGGCACCGCGGTCGAGGCGGAGGACGTCGCCTGATCCCCGTCCCCGTCTCCAAAGACGGGGATCGGGGGAAGCGCCACCGTCCGAGGATTGCCCCCAATGCCCGGTTTAGACCCCATCGGGACGGGAAGCCGCCCCGCGTGGTGAGCGAACGAGGCGGTGTGGGGCCGGTGCCCGAGGTGCACAAGAGGCCGACGGCGGAGGGCGCCGGCCTGGCCGGGGACCGGGTCGTGGCGGCGGGCAGCGCCGCCCGGCTGTTGGTGGCGGTGACCGCCCGGGCGCTGCGCGGCGACGACTGCGGCGACCTCGGCCAGCTCACCCCGCTGTCCCGGTTCACCGCCGCTCCGGAACCGATCCGTCGGGCGGCTGCCGCCCGCGCCGCCACCCGGGTCGCGCTCACCGCTGAGCAGACCACCGAGGTCGACGCGGAGCGGGCGGCCCGGTGGATGGTCGACCAGTACCCCCACCGGCGGTATCCCGGTGCTGTGCTCGGCTCACCGCACGCCGCCGCGGTGCACCTGGCGGTCGCGCTCGGCGTGCCGTGGCTGCCCGCCGCCTTCGAGATGAGCGCGCACTGGACCCAGGGAGCGGTGGACCACCCCTCGGCCGCCCTGGACCACGGCGCGGCGCTCGCCGCCCGGATTCTGGCCGGCAACCCCGAGCTGCACGTACGGCAGGTCCACTGCCCGGCCAGCCGGGGTGCGCTCGCCGGGGCGACGGTGTCCCTGGTGGCGCGGTGGCAGGCGTTGCCCCGGGCGTACGCGCGTTTCCTGGCCGACCGGGTGGTGCCGGGCGCGCCGCTGCTGCTGGTGCGCGACGTCCGGACCTGGCCGGTGCTGGACGAGGGACGTGGCCACAGCTTCCAGCTCGGCAGCCCGACCAGCGGGCTGGACCCGGTGGACTTCCACCCGGACGCGCACGCCCTGCGCCAGGTGCTGCGCTCCGCTGGTGGTGACGGCGCCCGCTGGGAACCGCCCGGGGTCTCCACCGCGGGCGAGCAGGCCGAGCACGGCGTGGAGCCCGCTTTCGCGGACTCCACCCGGCGGTGGGCCGGGCGCCACGGCCACGGCCTGCACGAGGTGTTCTACCCGCATCCGGGCGCGCTCAGCGCGGTTGTGGCGGACCTCTACCGGCACTGGCTGCGTCGGGCCGGCAAGACCGGTGACCGGTTGGTGGTGGAGTGCGGCCGGATGCTCGATCCGTGGCAGGTGGTGCGGGCGGGACTGGTGCCCTACTGGTGCGAGAACGCCACCCGGCGCAGCGTCGAGCAGGCGGAGTGGTGGCTCGCCGGCAGCGCGCCGTTCAGCTCGGTGGACGTGCTGCCGGACTCGCCCGGCATGCGCTCGCCGGCGCTGGCCGGGCTGCCCCAGTGGCTGGCGGTCGCCGCGTTCGGTCGCCGTCGTCGGGCCCTGGACCGCACTGCCGCCCGCGGCTACCCGGTCGCGACGGTGCCCACCAGGCGGGCTACCGAGGTGCTCCGCAACCAGCCGTACGACCTGCCGGTGCCGCCGCCGCTGGCCGCCGCCGAGGCGCTGGCCGCGCTGCGGTCCGACGGCGCTCCGCTCGGTCTCGCCGTAACCTGACCAGCGAAAACGGGACGCCGGGGCGGTCGCCGCGCCGACCCGGCGGACGGAGCTGCCGAATCATCCTCGCGAACCTGACTCGCCGTGATTGAGTACCTACGGAGCGGGAATGCCGCTCGCTGCGACGGCCACCCATGCCGTGCGGCGTGCTGCCGTCGCTCCCGCGCGTCCGGCGACACCGGCGCGTCACGTGACCAACTTCCGGCCCGGTGCGTGGCTCGACCACGCGCACGACCGGCTCCGATTCCGGGCGGGGACCTTCCTGAGGGAGGCGCGGATGTTCGGGCAGACGACCACAACCACACCACCACCACCGACCGAGCGCGGCCTGGAGGACCTGGACGCCGCAGCGCTGGCGTACGCGGCGCGGATCGAGGGTCTGCCCCCCGAGCGGCGGCAGGAGGCACGCGACGACCTGGTCCGGTTCGCCCTTCCCTTCGCCGGTCGGCTGGCCCGCCGCTACCGGGGGCGGGGCGAACCGCTGGAGGACCTGGAGCAGGTGGCCCGGCTCGGCCTGGTCAACGCCGTCGACCGGTACGACCCGGAGCGTGGTTCCTTCACCGCGTACGCGGCGATCACCATCGTCGGTGAGATCAAGCGACACTTCCGGGACCGCACCTGGGGCGTGCACGTGCCCCGCCGGCTGCGTGACCTGATCCTGGAGGTCGGTCAGGCCACCTCGGCGCTGACCAGCGAGCTGTCCCGGGCGCCGAGCGTGGCCGAACTGGCCGAGCGGCTGGAGACCCCGGAGGAGGAGATCCTGGCCGCGCTGGAGTCCGCCGCCGGCTACAGTCCGGCCTCGCTGAACGCCCCGGTCGGCGGCGAGAGCTCCGCGGAGTTCGGCGATCTGGTCGGCGAGTCGGACAACGCCCTCGAGTCGGTCGACGACCGGGTGACGGTCAGCGGGCTGCTGCACCGGCTGCCCTGGCGGGAACGGCGCATCCTCGCCATGCGCTTCTACGGCAACCAGACGCAGGCGGAGATCGCCGCCCGGTTCGGCATCTCACAGATGCACGTCTCCCGGCTGCTGTCCCGCGCGCTGACCTGGCTGCGCCAGGCGATGCTGGCCGACGCCCCGCCGCCCTGGCAGAACGGCGCGGCCGAGTCGGAGACGGGACGCAACCGGATCGCCGTGAAGCGGACCGGGGACCGGGTGGTCGTGGAGGTCGGCGGGGAGATCGACCGCGACGGCGCCGACCAGCTGCGCCGGGTGATGCTGGAGGCGGTCACCGGCCAGCCCCGGGAGGTCGTGGTCGACCTGGACGGCGCCGGGGGAGTCGACGCCGGCGGAATCGCCGCACTGATGGCCGGACGGGACGCCGCCGCCCGCACCGGAGTCCCGCTGCGGTTGACCCGGGTGCAGCCCGCGGTACGCCGGTCGCTCACGGCCGCGGGCCTGCCCGCCACCGCCGACGCCTGAGCCTTTCCCGCCTGATCCTTCCCGCCCGATCCCGGCGCGGCCCGGTCCGCCCCGGGATCGCCGCGGACCCGGCCGGAGAAGAGGGTGGCGGGAGGGGGGTATCCGGTCAACCCGCGGGCACGAGGGCCCAGACCACCTTGCCGTCGGCCAGCGGCGAGGTGCCCCACCGCTGCGCCATCTCGCGGACCAGCAGCAGACCGCGGCCACCCTCGGCCCGCAGGTCGGGGCAGCCCGCGCGGGCCGCCGTACGGCTGCCGTCGACCACCGCCACCTGCAGGTACGGCTTGCGCAGCGTGAGCGTCACCTGCATCGGCGTCTGCGCGTGCCGGACCACGTTGCCGACCAGCTCGCTGAGCACCAGCGAAGCCGGCCCGACCAGCTCCGGCACGTTCCACCGGGCACAGGCATCCGCCGCCAACTCGCGGGCCCGGCGGCAGGCGGTCGCCACCGGCTCCAGCCGGGCCCGCAGCCGCGGCGACGCGGTGGCCCCGGCCAACTCGGTCGCCTCGGCGCAGCTGGGCCGCACCGGCACCACCTGGCAGGTGGTGGACCCGGCGAGCCAGGCGGCCGCCTCGGGCGGAGGCGCGCAGAGCACCACCGGCACAGCCGGCCAGTCGGCGGCCCGCCGGCAGGCGGCGGCGAAGACCGACAGCGCCAGCCGGTCGGCGACGGCGACGCCGTCCAGGTCCACCACGAGCGCGTCCGGCTGGCTGGTCAGGCAGCGGTCCAGCACGGTGTGCACCTCACGCATGGTGCTCACGTCGAGCGCACCGACGAGACGCACGACGGTCACCGGTGACCCGTCGTCGACCTCACAGCTGATCCGGCTCGGCATCGGCCCCTCAATCCCGCTCGTCGGCTGGCAGACCAGGCAGGTACCCGGGGCCGACGGGGATGAAACCGGACGCGGCACCGCCGCCGGCCCCGGCGGCCCTGGTCGGCACCCAGCTCAGGCGGCGGCCCGCATCCGGCCGACCCGCGCGCCCTGCCGAACCGACTCGTACAGGCCAACGTACCTCTCCGCCATCACCGCGGGGGTGAACCGCGCGGCGGCCTCCCGGCGGCACTCGGCCGGATCGAGCAGGCTGGCCGCCAGCAGCAGCTCGCCCAACTCCTCCTCCTCGTCGGTGAGCAGGCCGGTGCGACCGTGCTCGACCAGCTCGGGCAGGCAGCCACGGGCGGTCGCCACCACCGGCGTACCCAGCGCAAGGGACTCCACCACGGCGGTACCGCCGGGTTCCTCCCAGCGCAGCGGGAACAGCGCGGCCCTCGCCCCGGCCAGCAGGTCGTCGCGCTCCCGCCCGGCCACCGTGCCGACCCAGCGGACGAGGTCGCCGTCCACGTGCGGGGCAACCTCGTCGGAGAAGAACCGGACGTCCGGGTTCTGCCGGGCCTCCTTCCCGGCGGCGGCCAGATCCTGCGGCCGGTGGTACGGCCCGACGGGGCCGGCGAGGACCAGCGGCACGCCGACCCGCCGGGCCAGCCGGGCGCCGACGTCCTGCCCCTTGCCCGGGTTGATCCGGCCCAGGATGATCGCGTAGTCGCCCTTCTCCCGCAGGGGCGCGCGGTCCGCGCCGACAGCCAGCGGAGTGGACAGGTGCACGTGGCCCACCGAGTGCTCCCGCAACGCTCGGGGGGCGCGGGCGAGCTGCGAGGCGGAAACCCCGTTGACCCGGATCCGCCCGCCGGCGTCCAGGTTGCCGTAGAGCTCCGGGTGCTTGGTCAGATCCCAGTGCAGGGTGTGCAGAGCCGGCGGGGCGTGCGGCCCCATCGCCGCCAGGGTGGCCAGGCCGACGGCCTCCACGTGATCGTGCACCAGGTCGATGTCGTCGCGGGCGCGCAGCTGCCGGACCACTCCGTCGAGATGCGCCTGGGAAACTCCGCAGACCTGGTTGTACGGCCGCTGGAGGGCGGCGAACTGCCCGTCGGGGAAGACGGAGAACCGCTCGTCCGCCGGCAGGGTGCTGGTGCCGACCGAGGCGAGCACCACCCGCACCCCCAGGCGCCGCAACTCCGGCACCAGGGTGGCGACGACATTCTCGATGCCGCCGTAGCCGGGAGGCGGTACGGACAGCCAGGGACCGGCGTTCATCAGGACCGTCAGACGCATGATGCTGTCTTCCTTTCCTTGGCGGGACCCGGTCGGGCTCCCGTGCCGCGACGTCGACCGGCTCCCGGGCCGGCCGCCTCCCGGACCGGCCGGCCCTCGGAGCGGCCGGCGCGATTGGTCACGCCGCCACCCGCCGGCGGGGCACCCGATGGCGCACCTGCGCCAGCGGCGGACGCTCCTGCACCGAGACGTCGCTGACCACGATCTCCCGATCCAGGTGTGGCAGCGTGTCGGAGCCACCCCGCCGGAACTGCGTGAGCAGTGTCGCCGGCGCGGTGCCCGGGCTGGCCCAGCCGCGCCGCTGCAACCGCGACCAGGCGGTCTGCATGATCTGGGCGGACATCCGCCCCAGCGCGGCGGTGTCCTGGTGGCGGTGCCTGCGTTCGCCGAGGTCCACCTGGGCCAGGGCGTCCAGCCCCACCAGCTCCAAAAGATCGATGAGCAGTGCGGTCTCGACGCCGTAGCCGGAGACGAACGGCACCTGCTCCAGCACCTCCCGCCGGCCGGCGTACTCGCCGGCCAACGGCTGCACGAAACCGGCCAGCTCGGGCCAGAATAGATTGAGCAGCGGCCGGGCCATCAGCTCCGTCACCCGGCCGCCGCCGTCGGGCTCCACGCTGTGGGCGCTGACCAGCGGCCGATGGTAGAAACCCTTCACGAACTCCACCGACGGGTCGGTCAGCAGCGGCCCGAGCAGGCCGGTCACGAAATGCGGCCGGAACTCGCGCAGGTCGGCGTCGACGAACGCCACGATGTCGCCTTCGGCGGCGGCCAGACCGGCCCAGAGGGCGTCGCCCTTGCCGGCCAGCCGGGGCAGCCCTCGGGTCATGTCGTCCTGGCTGACGACCTCGGCGCCGGCGGCCCGGGCCACCTGGGCGGTACGGTCGGTCGATCGGGAGTCGACCACGATGAGCTCGTCGATCAGGGCGACCCGGTCCATCAGGTGTTCCCGTATGGTCGAGACGATCGCCCCGACGGTGGCCTCCTCGTTGCGGGCCGGCAGCACCACGCTCAGCCGGCTGTCACCCTTGGCCCGCACGAGCCGACCCGCCGGCCAGTCCCGCGCCGACGTCGTCCGATATGTGGCCCACGCCTCCACCAGGGGTGAGACGATCGATCCTGTTTCCCGCACTGGCACACCCCCAGATCGTGGCGGAAACCCGCAGCCGGTTTTCCCAACTACGACCGCACGTTAACCGGATCATGCCTAACAGCTTGATCACGTTGGGCGCTTCCTCGGATTCCCGCCACGTGAACGCTTCGTTGCGCGCCGCTTCGGGTTTCGTGTTCCGGCGGTCCGGGGAGAGCTGTTCCGTTGGTCGAGAATCGGCGTCGAGAGGGTCGGTGTGATGCGCAGGTGCCGGGTGGCCCTGGTGGGGGCCGGTGGGGTGGCACGACGTCATGCCCGCCTGTTGTGCGGATTCGAGGACGTGGAGCTGCTCGGGGTGACCGACGTGTCCAGGGACGCCGCGGCCGAGCTGACCGGCGCGTACGGCGGCCGGCCCTTCACCGACATCGACGAGTTGCTCGCCGCCGGCCCGGACGCGGTGTACGTCTGCGTGCCGCCGTTCGCCCACGGGCCGGTGGAGGAGGCGGTGATCGCCGCCGGGGTGCCGATGTTCGTGGAGAAGCCGGTCGCGGTCGACCTGGACACCGCCGAGCGCATCGCCGCGCTGGTGGAGGAGAAGCAGCTGCTCACCGCCGTCGGGCACCACTGGCGCTACCTGCACACCGTGGCACAGGCCCGCCAGTTCCTCGCCGACCGTCCGGTGCGGATGGTCAACGGCGCCTGGCTGGACACGGTGCCGCCGGTGGCCTGGTGGGCGGTGCGGGCGCGCTCCGGCGGCCCCGTCGTCGAGCAGGCCGCGCACGTGCTGGACCTGATCCGCACCCTGGTCGGCGAGGCGGTCGAGGTGACCGCGTACGGCGACGGCACGCCTCCGCCGGTCGACGCCGCCGACATCGACTCGGTCACCGCGGCCACCCTCCGCTTCGCCAACGGGGCCGTCGGCACGCTCGCCGCGGCCTGCGTGCTGACCTGGAAGCACCGGGCCGGGCTGGAGATCCTCGCCGACGGACTGGCGCTGTCGTTGGCCGAGGACGGCCTGCTCGTCCGGGACGCCGACGGGCACCGCAGGGTCGGGTCCGACCCGGACGGCGCGCGGGTCGCCGTGGACCGGGCCTTCATCGACGCGGTCACCGGCGTCGGCGACGACGTCCGGGTGCCGTACGCCGAGGCGCTGCGCACCCAGCGACTCGCGTTCGCCGTCGCCGAGAGCGCGCGCACCGGCCGCAGCGTCACCCTGCCCACCGGGCCCGCCGCCAGCCGGCCGGTGGCCGCCGCGCGGGCCGCCGTCACCACCGGGTGAGCGTCGATGCGTGACGCGGTCGTCGTGGTCAGCGGCCCCGGCCAGGTCGAGCTGGTCGAGCAGGACGCCGGCGAGCTGCCCGACGGCTCCTTCCGGGTGCGGACGCTCTTCAGCGGGATCTCCGCCGGCACCGAGCTGAGCTACGTCAAGGGCACCAACCCGTACCTCCACGCCACCTGGAACCCGGACCTGGGACTCTTCCAGCCCGGCGCGGCCAGCGCCCGGTATCCGGTGAGCCGACTGGGGTACATGCAGGTCGGCCGGGTGGTGGAGAGCCGTGCTCCGACCGTCGCCGTGGGCGCGGTCGGCGCCATGACGTACGGCCACCGCACCGGCTGGGTGGCCGACCCGGTCGCCGAACGGTTCGTACCGCTACCGGACGACCTCGACCCGCTGCTCGGCGTCTACGTCGCCCACCTGGGCCCGATCTGCGCCAACGGCCTGCTGCACGCCGCCGCCGACCTGTGCGGGACCGACGTCCGCTCGCTCGGCGACGGGGTACGGGGCCGCCGGGTGGCCGTCGTCGGCGGCGGGGTGGTGGGGCTGCTGACCGCACTGTTCGCCAGGCGGCACCGCGCCGCCTCGGTGGTCGTGCTGGACCCGACGCCGCAGCGGCGGCAGGTCGCCGGGGCGCTCGGCCTGGAGACCCTCGACCCGGACGCCGAGGACCCGGCGGTGCTGCTCAAGACCCGCTGGCACCACGCCGCCGGGGACCGGGGCGCCGACGTGGTGTTCCAGTGCCGGGGACAGGCGTGGGCGCTGCACCTGGCGCTGCGTCTGCTGCGACCCCAGGGCACCGTGATCGACCTGGCCTTCTACCAGACCGGCGCGGACGCGGCCCGGTTCGGCGAGGAGTTCCACCACAACGGGCTCACGCTGCGCTGCGCACAGATCGGCCGGGTGCCGCGCGGGCTCGCGCCGATCTGGGACCGGGAGCGGCTGTCGGCCGAGACGATCGAGTTGCTTCGGCGGCACGGCGACCTGATCCGTGCGCACCTGGTCACGGCGGTGGCGCCGTTCGACCAGGCGCCGGCGCTCCTGACCGACCTGGCCGAGGGCCGCCGGCGGGAACTCCAGGTCGTCCTCGCCGCGATCGATCCCGACCAGTCCGCCCGGCCCGCCGACAGCCGCCGTTGAGCTGCCCGCACCGCGGCGCTGAGCTGCGCCGACGACCGATCGAGGGGACACGGGGACGATCGGCGACGAGCCGGGCAGCGATCGAGGCGTCGTTTCGCGTACCGTTGCCGCTCATGGGTGTGTCGCAACGGTTCAAGAGCAGGTTCCGGCGGTTCCTCCAGCGCCCGGGGACGACGGTCGACCTGGCCCCGCTGAAGAAGATGCTGCCGCAGATCGCCGCGCGCGAGGATGAGCTGTCCGCCCTCGACGACGCCGAGCTGACCGAGGCCGCCGGGGCCGCCTCGGGCTACGTCGAGATCTGCGCCGTCGGTCGCGAGGCCGCCCGCCGGGGCCTGGACCAGCGGCCGTACGACGTGCAGCTGCTCGGCGCGATGTCCCTGCTCTCCGGCAAGGTCGCCGAGATGGCCACCGGTGAGGGCAAGACGCTCACCGCCACGATCGCCGCGTACGGGCACGTCCGGCTCGGCAACGGCCCGGTGCACGTGCTGACCGTCAACGACTACCTGGCCCGCCGCGACGCCGAGTGGATGGCGCCGGTCTACCGGCTGCTCGGCCTCAGCGTGGGCTGGGTCAACGAGGCGTCCACCCCCGACGAGCGGCGTGCCGCGTACGCCTGCGACGTCACCTACGTCTCGGTCAGCGAGGCCGGCTTCGACTTCCTCCGCGACCAGCTCGTCACCGACCTCGCCGAGCGGGTCCAGCCGCCGCTGAAGACCGCGATCGTCGACGAGGCCGACTCGATCCTCATCGACGAGGCGCGGGTGCCGATGGTCCTCGCCGGCGCGGTCGCCGATGAGCAGGATCCGGTGCACGCCGCCGCGGCGCTGGTGCGCGGGCTGCGCAAGGGCAAGCACTACGCCGTCGCCGAGGACGGCCGCAGCGTGGCCTTCACCAGCGCCGGCCTGGCCACCGTCGAGGCCAAGCTCGGCGGAGTCGACCTGTACGACAACGAGCACGTGGGGCAGCTCTCGGCGGTCAACGTGGCCCTGCACGCGCACGCCCTGCTGCACCGCGACGTCGACTACATCGTCCGCGACGGCACCGTCGAGCTGATCGACGAGATGCGCGGCCGGGTCGCCCAGCGCCGCCGCTGGCCCGACGGCCTGCAGGCGGCGGTCGAGGCGAAAGAGGGACTGGACGCCACCGCCGAGGGGGAGGTGCTGGGCACCATCGCCGTGCAGGCGTACATCGCCCTCTACCCGACGGTCTGCGGGATGACCGCGACCGCGGTGCTCGTCGGCGACCAGCTGCGCGAGTTCTTCGGCCTGGAGGTGGCGGTCATCCCGCCGAACACCCCGTGCATCCGGGAGGACGAGCCGGACCGCATCTACGCCACCCGCGCGGAGAAGGAGGAGGCGCTGATCGACGAGATCACGCGCAACCACGAGCGCGGTCGCCCGGTGCTGGTCGGCACCCTCGACGTCAAGGAGTCCGAGGGCCTGGCCGCCGGCCTGGCCGCCGCCGGGGTGACCTGCGTGGTGCTCAACGCCAAGAACGACGACGAGGAGGCGGCGATCATCGCCGAGGCGGGCGCGTTCGGCGCGGTCACCGTCTCCACCCAGATGGCCGGGCGGGGCGTCGACATCCGCCTCGGCGGCAGCGGCCAGGCCGACCGGGAGCGGGTCGCCGAGTTGGGCGGCCTGTACGTCATCGGCAGCGGCCGGCACGACAGCCGCCGGGTCGACGACCAGCTGCGCGGGCGGGCCGGCCGGCAGGGCGACCCGGGCGGCTCGGTCTTCTTCGTCAGCCTGGAGGACGACCTGGTGGTCCGGCACGCAGGCGACACCATCCCGGCCTCGCCGCGGATGAACGCCGACGGTCTGGTCACCGACGAGCAGGTCGACTACGCGGTGGAGCACGCGCAGCGGGTCGCCGAGGGGGTCAACCACGAGATCCACCGCAACACCTGGCGCTACAGCGTGGTGATCGAGCAGCAGCGCAAGGCCATCGCCGAGCGGCGCGAACGGCTGCTCACCACCGACGTGGCCGCGTTGATGCTGCTGGACCGGATGCCGGAGAAGGCGGGCGAGATGGACGAGGACCTGCTCGCCCGGGTGGCCCGTTCGATCGCCCTTTACCACCTGGACCGGCTCTGGGCCGAGCACCTGGCCGAGTTGTCGGAGGTCCGGGAGGGGGTGCACCTGCGCGCGCTGGGCCGGCTCGACCCGCTCGACGAGTTCCACCGGGCGGCGGTGCCGGCGTTCACCAACCTCATTCCGGAGATCGAGCGGCGGACCATCGCCACCTTCGAGGAGACCGAGTTCACCGACGACTGGGAGCCGGACGCCGCGAAGCTGGTCCGGCCCAGCGCCACCTGGACGTACCTCGTCCACGACAACCCGTTCGGATCGGAGCTGGACCGGCTGATCGCGTCGGTCGGCCGTCGGCTCGCCGGCTCGCGCTGACCGTCCCGAGGGATCCCTTCCGGCGTGCTCGTCGGAAGGGATCCCTTACGCGGTTTCGATCCTGGTTTGCGAGGGTACTAGCCCGGGGCCCACGACTCGGGGAGATCGGAAGACGATGACACAGGCAACGACGCCGGCCGCGGACGGCACCTGGTGGCGTGCGGAAGGCGTGAGCCGGTGAACCTGGACACGCGGGAGCCGGCGATCAACACCCTCGGTGTGCTGGAGACCGCCGCCCTGCTGCGGGAGCTGACCGCGGGGCTGATCGCGGTCGACGACTTCGACGAGGCGCTGAGCCACCTGGTCCGGATCGCGCGCGACGCGGTACCGGAGGTCTCCTGGTGCGGTTTCACGGCGCTGCGGTCCGGCGAGCCGGCCGGGGTGGCCGCCTCCGACGCCCGCCTGGCCGAGTTGGACGAGCTGCGGCACGGTTCCGAGTCGCCGGCGATGACCGCCATCCAACGTCGGGAGATGACCATCGCGCCGGACCTCGGCGGCGAGGAGCGTTGGCCGTGCTGGACGGCCCTGGCCCATGGGCTCGGGGTCTGCGGGGTGATCTCCGCGCCGGTCGACGTCGACGACCGGGCGATCGGGGCGATCAACCTGTACGCCCACACCGCCGGCACCTTCTCCACCCGCCACCAGCTCACCGCGATGCTGCTCGCCGAGCACGCGGGGCTGCTGCTGGCCGCGGTGCGGGACCGGGCGGAGCAGGCCGAGCGCGCCGGCGAGGTCGACGCGCAACTGCTCGGCGAGGGCGTGATCAGCCAGGCGGTCGGGGTCATCATGACCCAGCGGGGCTGCCCGGCGCCGGAGGCCCTGGAGGTGTTGCGCAGCGCCGCGTCCTCGCTGGACATCCCGCTGCGGGAGGTCGCCGAGCGCCTCGTCGCCACCGTCACCCGCTCCCGCGAGGGCTGACCGTCGGCGGACACCCTCGCTGGCGCTGACCGTCGGGATGTTGACCGTTTCCGCCGGCGCGCGTCGTTTCGCTTCCGTGGCCTCCGGGTAGCACCCTGGGTTCGTGAGCACATGACGATCCTGGGGAGGACGCGATGGAGAGCCGTCTGCGGGTGCGGGGGCACCCCATCCAACCGATGCTGGTGACGTTCCCGTTCGGGCTCTTCGTCAGCGCCACCGTCCTCGACTTGGCCGACGTGCTGAGCGGGCTGGCGTTCCTCGGCGAGGTCGGCTATTGGACGGCGGTCGCCGGCCTGGTCGCCGCCGCGCTCGCGGCGGTCGCCGGGATGATCGACATGTGGGATGTCCGGGCCGGCCGAACCCGGCGCACCATGGTCACCGCCAACCTGGTCAACGCCGGGATGGCCGCGCTGTTCCTGCTCGGTTGCCTGATCCGGGCCGATGCGCCGCAGCGGGGCGCCAGCGGCGTACTGCTGGCCATCGAACTGGTCGCCCTGGCGGTCGGCGCCGTGGGCGTCTGGCTCGGCGCCCGGCTGCTGCGCGAGTTCGACGCGGGACGCCGCGAGCCGAGCGGCTTCGAGGCGCCCGACGCGGGGCCGTTCGCCGGCCGGACCGTCGAGATCATCCGCCCACGCGCCTGACTTGCCTGCCCAGCGGCCCGATCGACCCCACCTTTCCGGCTGTTCGGCCGCTTCGATCGACTCCGTTCACCGCAGGTGGGGGTGTCCGGTGACCCCGATGCTCCGACCTGCCGCGCATCGAGTGGATCGGCACGATCGTCGCAGGGGCGCCGGACGGGGCGGGTGGGAAG